>JANPPN010000080.1:0-31057 GCA_031428535.1 Bdellovibrio sp.
TGCCTCAAAAAATTTCTACGCCTGTTTTCTAGCCGTACTTGAAGTTGAAAGAAACGCCACCGAACTTTTCGGAGACGATCTGGTAAAAGCCCGCTCAGTCAGTTTTAGAGAATACAAATTGCCCTACAAAAAAAAGAAAACTGATGTTCTGAAATGGTTCGACGGCAGCGTCACAAGGTTTAAGCAGATGAATCCACATCTGAACTGGGCCGCAATTAAAAACCGCTCCACAGTGCCGGCCGGAGTGTCGTTGATGATACCGAATAAGAATTTTTCACTGGTCAGGAATTAGGGGAAAGTCGGATTTTTAGCGTGCGATTTAAAACTTCGTGAGGACTCAATTATAGCTGAAACAGTGCTCGCGCAGATATTCCTTCTTAAAAGGATAAATCATCTGTTCGGCGGCATTGAGACATTCTTTTCGGCTGATTTTGTTCTGATATTGCTGATAGCAGAAAAATACGGCTTCATCATGGTTGCCTGAATTCTTGAATTTTTTGGTTTCAACGAGGCAACTGCCAAGATTTTTCGGCGGAGTCGTTTCATAAAAACAAATAGAATTAATGTCTTCACTCAGCTTGGTTGAAGATAGTTTCGAAACTTTTTTCTCGAGAAAAAGATAACAGGTTTCTTTATTAATATAGGTTTTGTATTGATTAAAGCACTGCCGGACTGAGTTTTCCTTTTCCAGCCGATGTTGCTGTTCGCTGGCTGAAAAAAGGCAACGCGCCAGTTCTCCTGCTACAACTGCCGAGCTGATCAAACAACTAACTCCAATAAAAATAAATATCTTGTGTACGTCCACGGAAATTTGCTATTTCAATTTATTAGCCAGTTGCCCGCGATTTTACTGGCCATTGAAGAAGGCCGACCGTCTATCTTTGAGACAATGGCCGCAAACTGAGAGCTTTTAGGCGTAAATCAGCGCAAATCAGAAGCCTATGGCCCGATCGGTCCGATTCCGAAATCCAGCACGCGATACGGGTTGTCGGCGTAGCCGATCAGATATAAAAATGGTTCGATATTTTTTTGAAATACCGGCTGAATGACTCCCGGTCCGGGATAAAAGCCGCCGCCTCCGAAGCCGTTGTTTGCTGGATCAAGTTCAAAGGTAAACGAAATAATTTTGTGGGCACCATAAGACCAGTCGGTTGTGTCGCCGCTGGCAATATAGAGTTCTGAACTTTGTTCGGGTTCGTAGCCGTTCCACTCACTCATTTTTCGGGCCATGACCGAGTGCACTTGTTGATCCGCCCCGGTTTCAATTGGATTATACTTGTGGCCCCATGGATAGAGGATAAGTTTTGAAAAACTGTGCAGTGTCAGCAGGATCGTAATGTTCGAGTGGGTTTCAACGTAGTTTTTAATCGCACGGGATTCGATTTCTGAGAACGGCGCGGTTCCTTTGTAGGTTTCGCTGTTCGGATCGCTGGACGAGCCGCCAGTGCCCCATTGAAATCCATAGTTGCGGTTAAGGTCCACGCCGAAGGTACCGTTGGCATTTCTTGCGCGGTTTTTTCTCCACATCTTATATGTGTCGTCTTTGATGTCGTATTCCATGCCATCGGGGTTAACCACCGGAATAATATGAATGTCGCGCGAGTTGATCAGGCCAGTTATTCTGGGGTTACCTGCGCGGTACTGGTCTACAAGGTACTGCGCAAACATCAACGGCATCTCAACCGACAGATGTTCTCTTGCATGATGGCCGCCCATAAAGATAACAGCGGGTTTTGTCGGGGCGGTATTCAGGTCGGTGGTAATTCGGAGGGCCCAGATGTCTTTGCCTTCTGTGGTTTTGGCTATTGAACTCAGGTGCAGAATATCAGGATTGCTTTTTGCCAGGAAATTTAGCGCTTCGGTTAGCTCGGCGTAATTGTGATAAGCCGCATCTTTGGTTGGAAAATCTTTTGCACTTAACTCATCATTCAGATTAGAAGCGGCAATCAGCCAGCCGAGGTCTTTTATTTTTGCTAGTTCTATGTCGTTGCCGTAGGCGATGACGTAATCATCTTTTACGATTTCGATTGCAGCGCCGGTGCTGGCAATAACCGAGCGTTGAAATTTATTGTCGGCTACGACTTTCATCCAGTAGTACTGAGTGTTGTTTGAATTAGCTTTTTTAATTGAACTGAAAGTAAGAAGTGTAAGAATTACGAGGCTGAGTTTGCCGATTTTTTTCATATCCCGTCCTTGGGTTAGATTTTTTCCTCTGCAAAAAAATCTTAGCCCGAGAGCCAAATTGGAACCAATTTAATAAAAAAAACTGGACTAAGGTGCCGACCTGGAATTTGGACGTTTATGCTTAACGAATTGAATGCCGATACCCAGACCCTTAGCCCAGACAATCTGGCCATTTAACGTGTGAGTTTTGTTTACTTGTTTGAGATTAATTACGACGCGTACAACTTCACCCGGACGTGGGGTGTAATTCGAATTCAGAATTTCAAAAAAAGCGCCTGTTGCAGACAGGTTATTCATCCGACAAAACAATATTGTTTTTTTTCCGATAATTTCAAGACGGGCAGGTTCGCGGGTGAGAAATCGTCTGGCTGTAAGCTGAGAATTTAGTTTTGTATCCATAATATAGTTAATACTATTTCGGAATTTTCTGGGGAAAAATCAACCGGCTTAAGGTCTAGTCTTCTTTTTGTTTTTTCGACCAGATTTCATATCGCAGACCTGATATATCTTCACTGAACTGGCTGAAGGCAATTACAAATTCAGGAGGCAATTTCAGCGAATAGTAAGTATCGCCCTCGTACTTGCCCGGAATTCTTGTGATATACAGAAAGTCAGCGTCTTTAAAACTTTCTTTGTAGATTTCGCCGCCGCCGACGATCATCACCTCTTCGGGCCATTTATCATGGAGAGTCATCTTCTCGGCGAGAGTGTAGGCGCTGGCCAGTGAGTTAACAAATTTTACACTTTCATGCGGAGAATCAAGATTGCTTTTTGAAACAACAATGTGAAACCGGTTCGGCAAAGGCTTTTTAAGAGAGTCGTAGGTTTTACGGCCCATAATAAGTATTTTACCCGTCGTGCGTTTTTTAAAATAGGCCAGGTCTTCGGGAATATTCCATAACAGGGTGTTGTCTTTGCCGATAACTTCATTTTCACTAACGGCAACCATGTGCGAAAGTATCAAACGGCAACCTCGGCTTTGATGCCCGGGTAGGGATCGTAGCCGGTAATTTCAATATCCTCGTATTTAAAATCAAAAATATTTTTTACATCGGGGTTGAGGGTCAGTTGCGGCAGTGGCCGCGGTGTTCGCGAAAGCAAAAGTTTTACCTGCTCCATATGATTGGAATAAATATGCGCATCACCCAGAGTGTGAATGAAATCTCCGGCCTCAAGACCGCAGATCTGCGCCACCATATGGGTCAGTAATGCATAGCTCGCAATATTAAACGGCACGCCCAGAAAAATATCAGCGCTTCGCTGATACAGCTGGCACGACAGTTTTCCGTTGGCCACATAGAACTGAAAAAAAGCATGGCATGGTGGTAGCGCCATTTTATCTATTTCGCCGGGGTTAAAAGCGATAACCAAATGGCGTCTTGAATCCGGATTGGTTTTTATTTGGGTTATAACATTTGCGATTTGATCGACGGTTTTACCGTCTGCAGTTTGCCACGAGCGCCATTGCTTACCGTAAACCGGGCCCAGTTCGCCCTTTTCATCTGCCCAGTCATCCCAGATCGAAACTTTATTTTCTTTTAAATATTGAATATTTGTTTCACCTTTTAAGAACCACAACAGTTCATGAAAAATGGATCGGGTATGCAATTTTTTGGTTGTTAAAAGCGGAAAGCCCTCTTTTAAATTAAACCGCATTTGATAGCCGAAAACACTCATCGTGCCGGTACCGGTGCGATCCGCTTTTTGAGCGCCTTGCTCAAGAACATGTTTGAGTAAATCGTGATATTGTTTCATGAACAAACCTCGTGCATAAAAAACAGGCTACTTGGTGCGTTTCTTTGTTTTTTTAGTTTTCTTGACTGCTTTGGCTTTCAATTTCTTTTTTTTCGCTTTTTTAGCGGCTGCGTGCACTCGCGCTTTTTGTACCGGAGTCGGCTTAACGTAAGTACCTTGAACATCTGCCATCGGCTCAGGAGATTCAGGTGCGGTAACTGCATCTTCAGGCGCCTGCGCAAACGACAAAGAGGAAAACACAAACAACATAATAAAAACAAATTTCATAAAAATCCTTTACTGAAGGTTTTGGACCTGGGCAATGTAAGGTAAATTCCTGAAGTAGCCGTCGTAATCTAAACCGTATCCAACTACAAATTCATTAGCAATTTGAAAACCGACGTGATCGAGTTTGCACGGAACTTTCAGGGCTTCGGGTTTTTCAAGCAAGGCAATCGTTGTTAAGGAAGCCGGGTTGCGCGACTCGATCGCTTTTTTCAGGTAGTTCATTGTCAGACCGGTATCAACGATGTCTTCAACAAGAATAACATGCTGGCCTTCTACCGGCGAAGACAAATCCAGTGTTACTTTAACTTCGCCCGAAGAAGACGTGCCGCCGTTGTAACTTGAAACACCGAAAAATTCGCAGGTAATATCGGTGTTGATATTTCTGATAAGATCCGAATAGAACATGAAAGAACCTTTAAGAACACAAACTGCAGTAACTTTTTTACCCTTGAATTTCTGGGTTAAAGCTTTACCGATTTCAGCCACTTTGGCCTGAATTTTTTCTTCAGAAATATAAGTTTTTAATTCGAGATTTTTTGCATTCATTGCGGATTCCTTGGCTCTGTTTTTTAAAGTATTGCGACTTTATTACTTATATTCGGGTTCAAGAATTATGACAAACTCTGTTTTGCGTGTCATAAAATCCGGCGATTTAAAGATCTGAAACGGCGGCATATCGAGTTTAGCCCTTTCAGAGGTGCTAACCGTGCGTTTTACCGTGCCTATCATAAAAAAGACCGCACCCTTCGGCAGCGCAAATTCGGCCGGATAAACTTCATTACCTCTTGGGCCGCTTCTCGTAATGTTGATAGTCCCCTGCACAACCTCGTTGTCATTTGCTTTGTATTCAACCGCAGCCACCAGCCCCATCATCTGCGAGCCGTCTTCGCTCATAATTCCGGACAGATTTGAATTAGTAGCCCCTATATTCAGTTTGAGATCGGCCGTTTTCAGGTTTTGGTGGAGAGTTTCGCCGCGTTTTTTAAAATCATAGATAATGCCGGCCGAATATTCCTGCAAAATCTGGTAAAGCCCTAGGTTTGAACTGTCCGTCACCCATTTCGCGAGCATTTCAGCCGTGATTTCACCGTATGTAATTTTAAAGTTAACCGAGCTTAAATCTTGGGCGCCATTTGTGCCCCCATTTTGTTGGTTGGCAATCGCGGCGGCAGTGGCGCTATCGGCTGAGCTCTTGGCGCTGAATTCGCGGTTGCGGGAGGCCTCGGCTTTTGCCGCCCGCGATGAACTGGTTTCGGTCTCAGTCTCAGTTGCAGCGTCGGAGTTGAAATCATCACTCGTGCTGTGGCTGGCGCCTGCGGCTTTTGCAGATTTGTTGAAACCTTTAAAGTGCGTGATTTTCTGAACCCAACTCTGGGGCTCTTGGCTGTGAAAGATATACTGACCCACAAAAATCGCGGCAATAAAAAGCAGTGCGATCTGAAGTCCGGTATTACCCAAAATTTTATTTAGGAGTGGAATCTCTTTGGGCTTGAACGATTGCATATCAATACCACACTGGGCGCAATATTGATCTTTGGGTTGTGAAAATCCGCAACGAGGGCAATTGACAAGCATGAATTTAATTTCCTAACATTAGAATAGGTTATTCTGCCCTGACGGACAAATGTGCCAAAATAATATTACTACTTTAGTCGAGGTAAAGTCTTGAATCCAGCTCACAAACCTGTTTTATTAGGCGAAGTTCTCGACTCGTTCGCGGTTTTTGAGGCCCGTCGGGATCTCATTTACTTCGATGGTACCTATGGGCGTGGCGGCCATTTCAGGGCGGTGCTCGATAAATTCAAACCGGAAACGGCTTACTTGACCGATCAGGATAAAGCCGCAATCTCACAGGCAACTGCGGAATGGGGCGATTTTCTTAAATCCGGTCAGGTCCGAATTTTCCATCAGAACTTTTTTGATTTTGTTGTTCAGAACCCTCCAGCGCCAATGTTCGATATGGTCTTACTTGATCTCGGAGTGAGTTCCCCGCAACTTGATCAGGGCGAGCGGGGTTTCAGTTTCAACAAAGAAGGCCCCCTCGACATGCGGATGAATCAGACCACCGGCGAAACGGCGGCTGCTCTTGTTAATACCTTATCAACGGAAGAGTTGATTTCAGTTTTTCATCATTACGGCGAAATCCAAAATCCGGCAAGAGTGGTTCGCGCAATCGTAAATGATCGTGTAACAAATCCGTTTACGACAACTTTGCAGTTGGCGGGGCTGATTGAACGCGTGGATGGCTGGCATAAGAAGGGTTTTCATCCGGCCACCCAGTATTTTATGGCCCTTCGCCTTGTTATAAATCGCGAACTTGAAGTTATCGAAAAAGTTTTGCCGCTGCTCATGAATCAACTGCGCGACCAAGGTCGTATTTCGGTGATCACTTTTCATTCACTCGAAGATCGAATTGTAAAAAATATTTTCAAAGACTCCGCAGAGGGTTTTCTCGTCAACAAAAAAGTTATTGTGCCCACAGAAGAAGAATGTAAAATAAACACAAGGGCACGTAGCGCAAAACTGCGGATTTTTCAAAAAGGTGCGCGACCTGAAAAACCCGACAAATTTGCCTTACGACGTGCACAGCGCGGATAATACAACAGTGAATTAAGTGAATCATGGAATGATTCAAAACATTTGAGGTCAGGATGAGCTCCAACGAGATACGACAGCTGAAACCTTTTTTAAGTCTCTTATTTATTTTCACCACTCTGCTGGGGATTGTTTTTATCAAGATGGAAGAACGCCGTTTGTCTTACGTTGTTCTGAAAATGACTAAAGAACATAAAAAAGTAATAGAGATTCAGAAACAGAAAGAAATTTCTCTTGCGAAGCTTACACGGCCGCAATTAATGGAAAATCTGGCCACACGCAGAGTGGCACTTAAGCGGGTAACCGCTTCGCAGATTATTCATTTATCTTCAATTGAAACTATCGCAAGGACGGGCAATTGAAAGCCAAAATAATTGCGGTATTTGTTTTCGTTTGTTTTCTGTGGACCTTATTGATTTTCAGAGCAGCTTACCTGCAATTTTTGCCACATGATAAACTGAATTCATTGCAGGCCCGCCAATTCCAAACGGTTATTACGCTACCGGCCCGCCGAGGAACGGTTTTCGATACTCACGGTAAAGAACTTGCGATGTCTTCGCCATCCTACTCGTTGTATGCCGATCCAAAAATTATCCATAATAAAAAACAGGTCGCTGAAAAATTGGCGAAGCTCATCCCACAAACCTCCCGCGAAATTTTATTAAAAATAAAAGACAATACAAAACGCTTCGTGTGGATAGACCGTCTCCTCGAAGCCAGCACGGCCGAAGAAATCCGTATGCTGAAATTGAGAGGCCTCGGCCTCGTCGAAGACTGGAAGCGCGTTTACCCTAATGACAGCCTGCTCGGCTCAACGCTCGGGTTTTTAGGTAAAGAAGGGCAGGCACTTGAAGGCCTTGAACTTTTTCACGACAAATTACTTCGCGGTGAAAAAAAGAAAGTGCTGATGCGCAAAGATGCGCGCGGCCGGCCGCTTGTACAGGATGGTTTGCTGTTTACTGAAACTCCGCAGGGTAAAGAGTTGAAGCTCACGATTGATTCTGACCTTCAGTATTTTGTTGAAGCCGAAATGGCCCGAACACTGCGCGAACACGATGCCGGCGGCGGCTGGGCCGTGGTGCTCGATGCCCAGACTTCTGCAATTCGGGCGATTGCAAGTTTACCCACATTTGATCCGAATTTTCCCCAGAATGCGTCTTCGTTTGCGAAACGCAATCGGGCCGTGACCGATACCTTCGAACCCGGCAGTACACTGAAATCTTTCGTTATTGCCAGTGCAATCGATAATAAAGTTGTAAAGCCATCAACCAAGATTTTCTGCGAGAACGGGCATTTTAGAATCGGCAAACATATCATCCGCGAGGCCGAGAAATCGCATGCGCAGGGTATGATTTCCGTTAGTGATGTTCTGGCCTTTTCTTCGAATGTCGGCACCTCAAAAATTGCACTGATGATGGGTGATGAAAAGGTGAAGGCCGGTCTTGTTGCTTTCGGCTTTTCAGAAAAAAGCGGCGTTGATCTTCCCGGCGAAGCCAAAGGCATCAGCGTCAAATTGCCGTGGAATCAGCATTTATTGGCCAACATTTCTTTCGGACAGGGAATCACATCAACTCCGCTGCAACTGGCAAACGCTTTTGCGGCAATTGCCAACGGCGGAAAATTGAACCGCCCTTATATCGTCGAAAGCGTAAAAGATGTTGAAACCGGCGAAATCTTTGACACTCAAACTACCGAAATCCGCAGAGTTGTTTCAGAAGACACCGCCGCGAAAATGCGCCTGATGCTGGTGGGTGTAACTTCTGAAAAACGCACCGGCGTTGCGGCGCGGGTACCGGGTTATGTCGTGGCAGGTAAAACCGGAACTGCCCAGAAAATCAAAGCGGTCGGTAAAGGCTACATGAAAGGCGGCTACATCGGTAGTTTCGGCGGATTTATTCCGGCTAACGATCCGAAGTATGTGATTTTCATCGGTATCGATCATCCGAAAAAGAATGGCTATTACGGGTCGATTGTAGCGGCACCGTTGTTTTCAAAAATCGCGTCTTATGCTGTGAGAAAAACCGGAATCAATCCTGAAATCCCCACAGAAAATAACCTGGCTAAGGTTGCACCACTATTAAGTAAAAAACCCGATCCCGATATCGAAGATCACATGATCAAAATCAGCGCCAAAGATATTGAAGAGACGATGCCAAAAGATGTGCCCTATCTCAAGACGCTGACCATGCGAGAAGTGATTGGCATTGCCTCTGAACAGAAGATTCAGGTGAAGTTCATCGGTTCCGGCAAAGTGGAAAGCACGTTTCCGGAATCAGGGCAGAACCTGAACCTCAATCGCGAACTGACGGTTATCCTGCGATGAAGCTGCTGCTAATGGCTTTTTGACCGCAAAGCCTTCATCGACTGATTTTTCCTAAATTTGAGAAAACTTAGCCTTTGTATTCCGGATTTTTAGAATCAAATCCGGCCAGCCCCGTTTAATTTTGATTTAGCCGCAACCGAAAGTGGTCTGCCGCCTGCAATCAATAAATTAAAAGGAGCTATTTATGATAATTAAAATTCTAGGCGGAATGCTTTCCGCAGTACTGTTATGCGCGGCTGAATTCGCAGTTGCAACCCCCACGCTTTATCCGGAACATTTCAATTCGGGTATTCGCAATCCAACCAATTCCGACATTCTGGCCGACGACGAGAGCAGCCGCCGTTTCTACGTGTTACCTCCCGGTGATGCAGTCGCGCAGGTTACGGGCCTACATACAGTCACAGCCAACGTGGGTTTTTGCAGCGAGATCGCAAAACTGCAGCGCTATAACTCTGACACTCTGGATTTACTGAATGCCATGAAAACCAAAGACCTGAACACAAAAAGTCAGCTTGAGCAGCAGAATAAAAAACACGCGCTGGCCAGTGAACAGCTCTCAAGGTATGTCGTGGCGGCCAATTTACATGAACTGGCTTCACTCGATGCCAAGGTGTTTCAACTCGAAAAAAGGTTAGTTGAACTTTACGGCAAATACCGCAAATGCGACCGCGACTGCTCGGTCCTGCAAAAAGACATCGAAGATTCACAACTGTTGCGAACCGAACTTCTGACAAAACGATATGAACTTTCAGCTGCCGATTTAATGGCATCTACAGAGTACGAGCGCAAAAAAGTTTATGTGGCGGCAATCAAAGAAAATGTAACCGAGATTGAGAAGAACTGGAAACAGATTCAGACTGACTTGAAAGACCTCTACTTTGAGTTCAACCGGATGTTCGATGCCCACGCCATGCGAGAAGGCGGGCGGGCTTCCGTTGCATTCAACAGCGGTTGGATTGAAAATCTTCGGCGCTTGGGTGCCCAGAATCCCAGTTACAGTTTTGAAAAAATTCCGACAAAAAATGCCGTTATCAGAGCCGGCGCCTACAGCAAAAGCAATTTAGTACTCGGCGGTTCGATTCTGGCGTTTGACGTGGGCGGTTCGAGCGCCGATGGGCGGTTAAGCCTTGAGTCGTATCCGGAAAACTTCAGCGGCAATGCGGTTTTAAATCTGCTGGCGGTTTGCCCGTTATTGCATCCGGACTGGTTCGATATCAAAGTGCCGAATAAACTTGAAAATATGACGTTTGGAATTAGCGTCGGTTATGAGTATCCGGCCGCAATGAAATATGAAGTAACAGCAAATTACAACATGCGGCGCATGTATGAATTGGTCAAATCGCAGGGCACCAGCGGCGGATTCTTTTCTTCGACCTCGTGGTCAGACCACACGGAGGAAGAGTTTTTCAAAGATTCCTTTTCGGTTGACTGGAAAATTCAGGACGAAAAATTGTTGCTGAGTCCGGAACAAAAACTCGCGATCAATTCGGATTTGCGCCGTCAGGTGATGTCGCGGATGGCAACACAATTGGTGATGAATAACCCGCAGGCGCAAGCTGCGCTGGCTGAACTACCCAAGACGGGCGCTGTAATTCTGGCAAACTCGCTCGATAAAAGTTGCCCGCTTAATGTTTACTGTAAAGGAGCTTCGATAGTGTTGAACGTGCTTCAGGCGGTTTTTGGTACGGCAGGCACCCAACAAACAGTAAGCCAGATTGCCGATGTTGATATGACAGACCGCTATTCACATTCTCAGATTGTGATGCAACCGCGCTTAACCACTTTCCGCTAACAAAGGATCACTAAATGAAAAAATTAATTTTCTGGATTTTTATTTTCGGATTACCGGCAGGCGCGCAAAATAAAAATATCCGTACGCCGTTTGCAGCAAAGAATTACAGCGGCACAACGATTAAGCTTTCCCCCGTGCAAGATGAGTTAGCGGCAGAGTGTAAAAACTTTGCTGAGTATTTAATAGCTAATGCCGAAAATCTTACGGCGGCTGACGTTGAGTTTGCACGGGCTCTGCCGCTGCGGGGGCAAATGAAAGACACCTTCGAAGCGGATTTTAAGTTGGGTAGCATCGCAAATATCGAAATCAAAAAACTGCAAGAATTAAAAATGCGGCTTCAGTCGGGAAGTCTATCGGCAATTTCAACGGGGCTGGGTCTCAGACTGCCTCCCGCTGAAATTTTTGAAAATACCACGGGCGCGTATATTAAAACCAAAAGTCGTGATGTCATGTGCGACCTGCTTTCAAACAAAATTGATTTCACTGTAATGGCGCACCTGCTACTTTCACTTAACGAAAGTGATGCGGCATTTCTGAAGCGGTTTTATGAAGACATAAATGCAGACACAGCCGCAGTGCTTAGTGGTCACGACAACACATTTGTAAAAGCCGCGCTTCTTGGGCTTGCGTACACCGAAATTTTCCGAAAACACAATCTGGAAAGTACTGAAACAAAAGACAATCTGACATTTTTGTTCAATGCGCTTTTTAAAGCCGGCACCCTTGAAATTAACGAGCACTGGCAAATTCAAACCAGCCGGAATCTGGGCCCAACGCCTTTTGTGTTAAAAGGCGGCCTAAAATGAAAATCCTAATTTGCCTTTTAATTATCGGCTTTACACTTTTTTTTAAGCCGACTCCGCACCAGCCAATTAAACCGCTCGTCGTCAAAACCGAAATTAAAAAAACAGAAAAAACACCGGAATTTGAGAAACTTTCAGATTCAGAGTTAACCGAATACAACCAGCTGGTCTGGAAAAGGGCCGAAGTGATAAAAAATCGAATCTTCAAAAAGTATTACAATAAATATGGCAAGGCGGCGATATGATTGCGGCACTCATATTTTGGCTATTGAGCCCCGTGCATGCGCAGGTTTTTGTTTCGGAAGGCAGCAGCGTATTATCGAGTACGGCTTTACAGGCAATGTGCCGCCAAATGCCCGGCAATCATCTTGAAGATCTGGATTCGCTCGAACGCACTTATCAGGAATTGGCCAATTCAACTGACACTGATAAAATTTCAGGTCTTGTCCGCCAGATAAAGGAAATTTCCTCGCGTATCCGGTTTCTGGCAAAGCCCGAATGGAATTCTGAAAATATCCCGATTGAAATTACCTGGGAAGTGCCGCACTTGCTTTTTTTCGATAATTCAGACTATCTCGACCTCAAGCGGGAAGTTAGAGCTTGGGCTTATGGACAACGGGAGCATCCCGACATCCTACAGGCGGTTAGAGATACCGGCTTTGGAAGTTGGGGTTTTGCAGATGTGGGCTTTGGAGGTTGGGGTTTTGCAGATGTGGGCTTTGGAGGGCCGCCGGATTTGGGCCGGTATTTCATGGCACGTCCGGGGTACGTTTCTGAAAAATCGCTGATTAAGGCCGAATACTTAAATTCAGAAAACCAGGACATAATTAAATTTCTCAGTCTTAAACCTTACGACTACCGCGGCGAGTACTTCATTGATCGCAGTTTTCTTATTCAGCTCAAGAAAAATGTAACGGCACTCGAGGCCTGTCAGTTTCTTAAGACAATCCTGTTTGAAGTTAAAATCAGCTATGAGGAAACACTGCTGGGGAGGCCCGTTAAATCCGAAAAAAATATTTTTCTTTTGTATCGAAACGAGGCCGCAAGTGCAAAATAATTTTTTTACTTTAATTTTGTTAACGCTTGTTTTCTGCGGGTGTTCTAAAAAAGATCTGAACCTGCCTCAACCATCGCCGATGCCGGGGCGGGAAAGTGTACAAACCGAATATTCGGCCTGTGAGTTTGTGTTCACCCAAGAACAGAGTTGGTCCGAAGTTGCTATCGTCGCCAACGAAATGCAGCAGCGCTGTGGGTATAGCAAGTCTCAAGTTCTGAGCCTTGCTCGAGACTTTTCCGAGAATTATTCAACTGCTGGCGCTCGAGTAATATCTGAGGCAAAAAACCCAGTATTTTTTCAAGAGATAAAATAAAATGAACGGCAAAATAAACGCCCAGGCGATCATCCAGAACTGGGTCGGTTCAAGTAAAATGCGCGCCGGAATCGAAGCCACCATTGCGAACGGCACGACAAAAATCAGAATAATCCGTAAGAAACCCGAATAAATCGCATCGGGGCGTAAACCCAATCTGAAAATCGAGTACCAGACATACTGTAAAAAATCAGCGCGGGTGAAGATTATGGACGTGCTGTTTAGCGCAAAACGGCCGCAGAAAATAACGGAAAGTCCGGCCGGAATTAAAAAGACAAGCCATAGCAGCTTAAACCAGTTGAATTCCGGAAGCTGATAAAGTGCCCAGATCAAGCCGCCAAAAGTAATGAAAAAACAAGGAATGTGCGAAACAGAAATCCGCTGCGAACTGAGCATAAACATGGAGTTGATCGGCTTCATCAGCAGCAGATCCAGCGTGCCTTTTCGGACATTGTCGGTAAAACTCGAAAAATTAGGGTCCCAGAGAATCATATAAATTGAATCAACGAACAGCACCAGAAAAATAAAAACCCGCATCTGATGCACATTCCACTCACCGATAATATTGGTGTGCCGATAAAGCACTTCAAATAGAATCAATTGGGTTGAATACCAGATAAACTCACCGATAACCAGAATAACGAAATTAAGCCGGTACTCGAGATCGGCAACGAAGCTTGCTTTGAAGAAGGCCTGATAAATTCCGAGGTATTTAATTATTTTCTGATAAAGATTCATCAGGCACCCGTTCCAGTATACTCACGCACACCGCGCTTCCAGAGGAAAACCGACAACATGCCCGCGGCGGCCAGGCCCCACGTAATATTGAATAAGCCTTTGTAAAGCAGATCGTAATCGCAGCGCCCCGTGATCAACGCAAGCGGCACATAAACCCCCGAAGAAAACGGCAAGGCCAGTAAAATGTCAGAAAGATATTTAGGCATAAGATCTATCGGCACAAGCTCGCCGCCGAGTAACATCAGGCTTAGGTTTTTCAGCAGCGTGAACGAACGCACGCGGGTAAGGTAAAACCCCAGAGTCGAAACCAGAAAGCTCATCGTATGAACAAGGAACAAATAATAAATAACCAGAAGAAATGCCGGAGCTAAGCGATCGTAAAACACCGGTAGATCAAAATAAAGACTCGCAAAAAGCGGAACCGTCATCGAGAACACAGTCGTAATAACTTTATAGCCGAGTGTCTGACTGAGATAATATTCAAAAAAACTGATCGGTCGGGTCAGGATGGTATTAATCGAACCCGAAACAACTTCTTCGACCATCATAGATTCATACATCCAGCTGATAGCAATTCGCCCGAGGAATGGCGCCCAGAGTGCGTAAGCCAGATAAGAGTCTTTTGAAAATCCGCCGATCAGGCCTGAAGCATCGGCGGTTTTAAAAATCGCAATCCACAACAACACTTCAACGCCCACGCTTAACATCGGCTGAATGAATGCATCAATTACGAAATTAAATCTGTACTCAAGGTTAGAAACGATTCCTAACTTAGCGAGTGCCAGGTTCCGCCTGCAAAAAGCGGTGAATGACGTCTTCAAAATCTACTTCCTCTACCTTCAGGTCGGCCACTTCGCCGACTTTCGACAGGTCGCTCAGTACCTGTGTCAGTTCCTGCGAATTAAAAACAATTTCTTTTTCTTCTGCTGAGTTCTTTAAACGATAAATTAATTTTTTCTTGAGGTCCGTCTTTTGCGTAAAATGCTCAACACTGCCGTCGTAAACAATTTCGCCTTGTGAAATCAACAAAAGTTGATCGGAAAGTTGAGTAATGTCATCCATGTAATGTGACGTCAGAATAATTGCCGGCTGCTGTTCCTTCACGTAGCGCTCAAGAAAATCCCGGATTGACGCCTGCGCAACAATATCAAGGCCGATAGTAGGCTCGTCAAGGAACAACACTTTCGGCGAATGCAGCAACGAACCGATAATTTCCATTTTCATTCTTTCGCCGAGGCTCAGGCGCCGTAATTGTGTATCGAGTACATGGGTGCACTGAAGCAGATGGGCCAGTTCATTGACGCGGCTTTTCGATTGAGTTTCATTGAGGTCATAAATTTTTGTCAGTAAAGCATAGCTATCACGCGGGGTAATGTCCCACCAGAGCTGATTTTTCTGACCGAGCAGAATGCTGATTTTTTTCAGAAATTCGTTTTCACGTTTCCAGGGTTCGTAGCCGAGAACCTGCGCCGTACCGGAAGAGGGGTAGATTAATCCCGAAAGCATTTTGAGCAAGGTTGTTTTTCCTGCACCGTTCGAACCGACCAGACCCACAATTTTTCCGGCTTCGATTTGGATCGAGGCATTTTTAAGCGCCACTTTTTCAGTGTATTTGCGGTTGTAAAATCCTTTTAAAGAATTAAGAACGCCTTCTTGCTTAGAGTAGGTTTTGTAAACGCGCCCTAAATTTTCAGTTTCGATCGCATATTTCATTTAAGTCTTTCCGAGATATAGCTTTTCATTTTTTGAATAACCTGCATAGGAATTTCGTGCCCACCACGGAAGGAAACAAACTGGGTCTTGATGCCATTGTCTTCAAAAAACTTCTGAAGCATGACCGAACCCTTATGAGGTAAAACCTGATCGCCTTCGCCGTGCGACATCAGAATATTAGAACCTTTTCTGTTTACAGCTGACTTCGACCATTGTTCTTTGCTCATCATGGTGCCCGAAAGACAGATAAGTCCGGCCGGTGTAACCGGTGCTTTAAGAAAAACTTCTGTTGCGATCATCGCCCCTTGTGAAAAGCCGCCGATGATCAGGTCTTTCCAGTCAAACTTCATTGAACTGATCATTTTAAATATTTTATCCACAGCAGCATCCATATCGGGCGGTCGTCGATCGGTCCAATCCCCTTCGAGTTCACTCAGGCGAATTGTCCACCATGCCCGTCCGGTTACACCAGGGCCGATCGCTACATTCAATGGGCCGTTCGGGAACAACCAATTGCATGGCAAATCAAATTCGCCG
The DNA here is from genome assembly GCA_031428535.1 of Bdellovibrio sp. Taxonomy (GTDB): domain Bacteria; phylum Bdellovibrionota; class Bdellovibrionia; order Bdellovibrionales; family Bdellovibrionaceae; genus Pseudobdellovibrio. Next base: position 16,078 of record JANPPN010000080.1, read on the forward strand.
GCGAGGCTTGCCAAATCGGCAGCATCGGCTCCGAATCCGTGAAATAAGAGCACCCATTTTCCATCGGGATTATTATAAACCTCAATTGCTTGAAGTGGCCCGGCCTGTCGCATGCGTTGATACTCCTAAATAAATTCAAGTGCTTGTTGTAAACTTTAATATCAAATAATAAGCTATATTCGCATGAAACTGCATCAGTTATTTTCATATTTTGGAAACCTTGCGACGAATACGAGCGCTTCTTTAGTGCTCGAGGAAGAAGTCACTTCGGTTTGTTTTGACACCCGTGAGGTCAGGCCCGGCTCGGTGTTCGTTGCCATTTGCGGACATGAGAAAGATGGCCATAACTTTTTAGAGCAGGCCATCTCAAGCGGCGCGATAGCATTAGTTGTTGAAAATAAAAGCAGAGTTCCGGTCGATTACCCGCATATTGTGGTTGAGGTTGCGGATTCACGCGAAATTCTGGATATTCTGGCCACTCGGTTTTATAACTTTCCGTCGCAGGATCTTTTCTGTATCGGTGTGACGGGCACAAACGGGAAAACTTCTATCACGTATATTCTTGAACATATTCTGAATTTTCATCGTAAGCCGGTAGCGGTCATGGGCACGGTAAATCACCGGGTCGGCAATAAAATCTGGCCGAACAAAGGCACCACGCCAGATCCGGTCATGTTACACGAACGCCTGCGTGACTTCGCAAATGAAGGAGCCGAAGTTGTTGCGATAGAAGTCACCTCCCATGCGCTTGATCAGAAGCGTGCGCACAGTGTGCATTTTAATACCGTTATTTTTACGAATCTCACACACGATCATCTCGATTATCATAAAACCATGGCGGATTATTTCGCCGCAAAACAGCGGCTCTTCACTGACTTGATGTGGCTGACTTCTAAATTTCCGAAATTTGCAGTTGTCAATATCGACGACACCTATGGCCGCAGGCTCCGCGTGGCCGGCGAAGTTGTTGCGTGGACTTACGGTCAAAAGGAATGTGATTTTCAGTTTAAAATACTGAAAATGAATTTTAATGAAACCGAGTTTGAAATTAAAACGGCACTTGCCACCCACAAAGCCTGCTTACCGATTAGCGGCGAGCATACGGTATCCAACATCGTTGCAGGTTGTGTTGCGGCCATCTCGGCGGGCATCAGTATCGAACAGAGTATCCAGGCACTCAAGTCGTTCGCGGGTGTGCCCGGTCGCCTGCAAAAAGTTGATTCGCCGTCGCAAAAAACAGTTTTTGTTGATTACGCGCACACGCCGGATGCGCTTGAAAATGTTCTGCAGTCATTGCAGAACATCCGAAAAACTTCTAATTCGCGTTCCAGAATAATCTGTGTTTTCGGCTGCGGAGGCGACCGCGATAAAACCAAACGGCCGCTGATGGCCCAAATTTCAGCGCGGTTAAGTGATTATACGATCATTACTTCGGATAATCCACGTACCGAGGCGCCGCTACTGATCATAGAAGATATAAAAAAAGGATTGCCGGTAAACCATGCTCATTCTTTTGTGGAAGTCGACCGGGAGCTCGCAATTCAAAAAGCGATTGAAATTTCAAAAGATGACGACGTGATTCTGATTGCCGGCAAAGGCCATGAAGATTACCAGATTATCGGAACCGAACACAAATATTTCAGCGACCTCGAGGTCGCAAAAAAACATTTAAGGATGTCATGATGAAGTGGCAACTGCAAACACTTGCAAAATGGACCGGTGGCCGGGTCGTAGCAGAACAGGCAACTGAATTTACCGGATTCGGCACAGATACCCGAAAAGATTTAACCGGACAGCTCTTTATTGCGCTCAAGGGCGAATCCTACGATGCTCATCAATTTCTGGATAAAGCCGTGCAGAGCGGTGCGGCTGTACTGATGGTTCACGAACTGCCGGCGCAGTTTGAATATCTAAAAGAAAAAGTTTCGGTGCTGCTGGTGCCCGATACCCTGAAAGCCCTGCAGATTTTTGCCGCCGAATATCGCAAGACGCTGAAGACAAAAATCATCGGTATAACGGGCTCCAACGGCAAAACCACAACAAAAGAATTTACGGCACAGATTTTAAGTCAGTATAAAAAAACGCATTATAGTCAGGGAAGTTTTAATAACCACTGGGGCGTGCCGATGACGCTTCTGAGTATTCCTGAAGATGCCGCGTTCGCGGTTGTAGAAATGGGAATGAATCACGCCGGTGAAATTACCGAACTGGTTAAAATCGCCGATCCGGATATTACGGTTTGTACAATGGTCGGCACGGCTCATCTCGGTTTTTTCGGCACGACATTAAATATTGCAAAGGCCAAAAGTGAAATTTATCTCGATTCGCGGGCCGACACCGTCAGAATTTTCAATCAGGATCAAGAGCTGACATTTGACATGATGTATCCAGTTGCTAAAAAATTTCCGGAATCCAGAATGCTTTCTTTTTCTGAAAAAAACCGCGAAGCCGATGTTTTTTTCAGAATCGAAGAAATTGGAATGAAAGAAATTAAATTATCGGGACTGATTGCAACGGTGCCCGGAGCCGCCACAGTGCCGGTTTTCGGTAAGCAGAACCTGACCAACCTGATGGCCGCAGCATCGATTGCTTACGTCTGCGGAATGGCGCCCGAAAAAATCTGGGCGGCGCTCTTGCGATGTAAAACATCGTGGGGCCGGAATCAATTTGTCGGCACAAAAAGCGGCGCCGAAATTCTGTTTGACGGCTATAATGCAAACCCCGACAGTATGCGGGCTTTGCTTGAAAACATTCCGCTTCTGAAAAGCCGGCGTAACAAAATCGGGGTCTTTGGTCAGATGAAAGAATTGGGCGAGCTTTCAAGCGCCGCACATATCGAAATCGGTGAACTGGCTGGGCGTTCAGGCTTTTCTGAAATTTATTTTATCGGCGAGGATCACGCGGCTTTCAGTGCAGGCGTGCAAAAGTCCGGATTTAAAAATGCTGTCTTTATTGAGCCTGAATTCTCAGAGGAGCTCGGCAAAAAACTGGGTTTGTCAGTGGGAGCCGGCGATATCGTTGTCATCAAAGGTTCACGCGGTGCCGAGACCGAAAGGTTCATTTCCTATTGTGATCCGTTGAAGTTATAGACAGTCGGCGACGGCTGGTTAAGGCCGTCGCACTGTAATGTATTTTTATACTTTTTCGATTTGAATATTGAATTGGCCTACCAAATGCGGAACATTTTGAACTTGTTTGAAATCCACAATCACTTTGGCCTGATCAGATTTTGTTAATCTTTGCAGAACAAGATCTTTTGCATTCAGACTTTCACCCGTGAAGTACATCTGCGTAATCAGCTCGACGTAGCCGAGTCTCGCAATTTTAAAATGGATATGCGGCGGCCGTACCCAGCCGGCGTCCGCAGGGTAGGCACCCGGCACAATCGTACGGAATTTATATTTTCCCTCATGGTCAGAAGTGGCTTTACCCCAGTACTGAAAGTTCGGATCAAGTTCCGCTGTGTTGGGGTCAGACGGATGATTGTAGCGGCCCGATTCGCATGCCTGCCAGATTTCAACCAAGGCGCCCATAACCGGTTTGCACATTTGATCGGTCACAATACCTTCAACGATAATAATTTTACCTTTTGCGATGTCGCTCGCTCCGTAGATCCTGATCAGATCAGAATCGGTATCCATCTGATCAAGCACCGGGTAAAACGGTCCGCTCGTTTGAGGCGGGGTTTTTGTAGCAGTTGAGCACTGGCCGGCGGCTTTAGTACTCAGCGGAATAGCCAGCAGGGCAGCAGTTGAGAGAGCTCCGTTTTTTAATAAGCTTCTTCTGTTCATAAGTTCTCCTTTTAAGGGTTGTTAATTTTACTTTTTGCTGAAAATCGAAGACCTAAAATATCAATATAAACCGATTCTTCAATCACATCGCGGTAGCCAACAATCGGACATTCGTCCCTATCACAGAACGGACAAGGCCATGGCGCGCACTTATAAATGGGCTCCTGCACTGTGGTTCTGGTCACCTGCACTTCAGAACTAAGAATCCCGCCGTTTGCAGCAGCCTTGTCGTTCAGATAAATCCTAAAAAAACACGGGTGATCAAGGTTTGCCACTGTAAATGCAGCAATCAGCGGCGAAATCTCCGGCGCTATAAGCTTTAGCCTCCCGCCGCTGCAGGTTAAGCTTTGTTTGTTGACCGCAAGCTCAATCGGTTTTGCGAAAGTCTGTAATCCGATAAATAGAATGATTAAATATTTCATAGTGCTCCCTTAATGAGAGTAGTACGTTGAAATAATGCATAAATATAATGAATTGTTTATTGATGTATGATAACTGATATTAATGATTAACCAAAACGACCTCAAATACTTTTTAGAACTTTCCCGAACCTTACACGTCTCTAGAGCGGCCGAACGCCTGGGCATGACCCAGCCGGCCCTCAGCCACTGCTTAAAACGCATCGAACAGGAAACCAAGCTTGCTTTGTTCATACGTACCAAAAAAGGCCTTTTCCTGACCGATGCCGGCCGCCGCCTAGCCGATCGTGCTGAAGAGCTTATTCAAAAGTGGGACGATGTTCTGCTCGCCGCACAGAACGAAGTGCAGAAAGTGGCGGGGCTTATTCGTTTTGGCAGTCATCCCGCAGTAGCGCAGTACACGTTACCGCTTTTCCTTGCCGAATTTCTGAAACAGTATCCCGAACTCACATTACAGCTTTCGCATGGGTTGTCGCGCCACATGGCCGAAGATGTTATCAGTCAAAAGCTCGATGCCGCCTTTGTGGTTAATCCGGTGCCGCACCTCGATCTGATCATTAAAGAAATTTCGCGCGATCGGGTTACGATCTGGAAAGCAAAAAATTGCGTTAACCGGGATGTGCTGATTGTTGAGCCTAGTCTTTTGCAGACGCAGGAGTTGCAGCGCAAATTGCAGAAGAAAAATAATCAGTTTTCGCGAATTATAGAATCTTCGAGCCTTGAGGTTATTGCTCAACTGGTAATTAATGGGGTTGGTTGCGGGATTTTGCCAGAGCGGGTGGTTAAAGCTTTTGGTGAGCATCAGATTCAAGCGTTAAAAGATGCGCCCGAGTTTCACGATCGGATGTGTTTGGTTTATAAATCCGAGTTCAGAAAATCTCGGCGCGGACAGGCGTTAATTGAAACGGTCAGTGCGAAGCTAAGTTAAGGAGTTGTCGTCTTAGTTAGGCTGGTGCGGGCTGTTTTGAGAACTGTTAAAGAGCTGATAAAATAAAAAAATCACGAAATAATATTAAGTTCTGTTTAATCCGCGACGATAGAGCATTTCGGTCTTCACAACTGTTGAGTTCACCTGTGCCTGATATTTGTATTCTTCCTAAGTTTCAGTGAAATAGGCTTTCAAAGGGGTACCTTAAGCTTTCACGCTGCTCGTGAATTGTGACTGACCAGTGATTTAATTCGTTTTAAAATGCGGTATATTACATTAGGCATTTGTTAAGTTTACAGTTGAGTAAACTTAACTTTAGTGTTAACTTAACCGATATAGGTTATAGGAAGTAAAGATGGCAATACCAGCGGCTTTTAATTCAGACGGTGTTTTAGATCCAGGAACCTACCACGCCACGTTTTCCGATATAAGAAATAGTATTCTAGTTTTGGGTGATGGCAACTCGCAGAAATGGGACAGCGCTTGGAGAAATGAACTGGTTGATAACGCTGAGGTGTTGATACATCAGCTTAATAAAGTTGGCGTTAACGATATTTATATAGATGGTTCTTTTGTTGAAGACAAAGACCACCCAAATGACATTGACGGATATTTTGATCCGCATCTTTCAATGATGAGTCCGGCAGACATGACTGTATTTGCAAAGATTGTTTCAGACTTAAATAATCTTGACCCGCACAAGGTTTGGACTTGGGATCCAAGTGCCCGCCAGCCCTGTAAAGGTTTTGCAAAAAAGCAACTTCCAATGTGGATATTCTACAGAGTGGAGTTATACCCGCATTTAGATCAAGGCTCCGGTATCAAAGATCCACTCGGACATGATCTGACTTTCCCTTCCGCATTCAGGCAATCAAGGCACAGTTTTAAGCCCAAAGGAATTATAAAAATCTCTCTCTCAGGGGGTTCAAAGTGATTAAAACAGAAAATGAATACTTAGAAGCAAAAAAAAGACTGGAAGAAGAATTTAAAACACTCGGGCAACACAAGGCTAAAATGAAAAAAGCCGGACTAACGAAAGAGCAAGCGAAGCTGGCTTTAGACCCGTTAGCTTCTTTTGCCATGCAACTACAAGAAGAAGTTGAAGAATATGAAAAACTTAAGAGAGGCCAATTTGATGTTTTAGAAAACCTGAATGGCATAGGCCACATGCTAGTCGCCTTAAGAATATCTAAGGGTATCAAGCAAAAAGAACTGGCGGCTAAAATGGACGTCACAGAGTCGCAGGTGTCACGAGATGAGAGGAATGAGTATCACGGGGCTTCTGTTGATAAAATCCAAAAAGTCCTCAATGCGCTCGAGGTAACCTTGAAATCACAACTAGAAGATTCATTCAGGGGCCCAGTGTAAATTGACAAAATATTTGATAATATTCAGTAAAATCAGTAAAATTTATTGAAAAAAACCTACCTGTGCACGACTCAAGTGTAAAAACAATCGTCACCTCGCCACTTCCGCTCGACTTGCCTTACGCGAGACTTATCCGCTTTCATGCAACTACTGTCGAAGAACTTTTGTATCGTGGCGTTCCGATTGAGTCTTCTGGCCTTCGTTTGAAAGTATTCGTTGGTTTAATTTGTATACGCCTCATGCTGAAATTCACCGCAGGCCCCAAGTTCTGTAGCAGTAAGCTTTTTATTTCATGTCCCACCGGGGCTGCATAGGTTAAAGCCAAACCCTTATGCAAGTAAGTTAAAAAGAGCATTGCTATTCGGTTGGATACCGAAACTACAAGCAAAAAAATCAATAACTTAGCTCGTGGTTGTCAATTTTTTGCCAAGCGATATTCTGCGCGGACCAAGGCTTATTGATAAGTGGCAACAATTCTCTACCACTCATCAACAAAGTAGTATGAATTCTCTACCACTTTGTGCTATGCTAAGATCATGAACAAAGAGGCCCTTAAAATAATTTTAACAGATCAGCTAAACCAGTTCGCACAGGCTGACGATATTTTTTTACCCAGAGAAACGCTTTTTAAGCCTATTGTCGGCAAAGCTAATGTTATTACAGGAATTCGTAGGTCAGGAAAATCTGTTTTCTTGCAAGAGATTTTAAGAAAAAAATCGAAGCGACCACTGATTTTATCTTTTTTTGATGAGCGGCTTCTGGATTTTAAATCAAATCATTTTTCAATGATTCTTGAATGTTTTTCTGAATTGAATGACGGCGCAGAGCCCGACTATATTTTGTTGGATGAAATTCAGCTTGTTGATGGCTGGGAAATGTACGCCTCAAGACTGGCCACGAACAAGAAGTGGATGGTGCTTTTAACGGGTTCATCTGCAAAATTGTTAAGCAAAGAAATTGCCTCTGAATTGCGAGGGCGATCGTTGCGTTATGAAATGTTCCCGTTTTCTTTTTCCGAAGCCTTACGGTTTCAAAAAATTGATTCCACTGACAAAAGTACTCGCAATTTGGGAAAAATAAATAATGCTCTCGATCAGTATTTAAATTGGGGTGGTTTTCCAGAAGTTCAATCGCTGGATGATGGACTGAAGCGCCGAATTTTAAATGAATATCTCGAGGTTTTGTTATTTCGTGATTTAATCGAACGAAATGATTTTCACAAGGTTTCAATCGCACGAAGACTCTTTGTTTCCTTAATGCGTCAATATGGCAATAAATTTTCACTGAATCAAATGCTTAAAAAATTGCAGACCGAAGGCATGTCTGTTGACAAAGAAGCCGTTTCAGATTTTTTGCGCTGGATGGAAGACGCCTATATTCTGTTTCCAATTCGCTTGCACACCCCATCTGAGCATATCGCGCGTGTAAACCCTGTTAAAATTTATTTAAATGATTTGGGAATGTCTCAGGCTATCGAATCATCTACAGAATCAAATCGCGGCCGCAGATTTGAAAATTTAGTTTTTTCAGAACTTCGTCAACGCCCGGATTTTAAATCTTTAACGTATTTCAAAACAAAGTCAGGCTTTGAAGTTGATTTTGTTTTTGAATCTTTAGATCACAAAAAACAAATGATCCAAGTCGCTTGGGACTTAAACGCCGATTCCAAAGACCGCGAACTTCTAGCGCTGGAACAGGCTATGAGTGAATTGAACATTAAAAATTCAACTTTAATAACAGCTGCACAAACAGATTTAATTTCTGTGTCGTCAGGTAAAATCAAAGTTGTTAAATTTTCTGATTTTGCGACAAGGTGATGTGCTGTTGTCGCTTTTTAAAAATAGGTCGTAATGTATTGCGGCTTATTTTTTTCATCCCAGAAATTCAGCCGCTAACCTTTCAGCTAGTTTTAAGGTTTGCCATGAAAGCTAATCTCATTCTGGCTGGCATCTTTCATATGAAAAACCCAAGCATCAGGATGAATTTCATGCAGACCGAATACGTTCAGTTTGTCGCCCTTCATTTGTTCATAAAGCGCTTTAATCCCGTCCTGATTAAGAATAAGAACGCCGTTAGCATCATATTTTTCACCGGGCTTTTTTGAATGGAGGCAAAGCTTGTGGCCACCAAGATCAAATTCAGTCCAGTCTTCACTTTCATAGCCTGCGGTCGCACCGATAGTTTTTTTGTAATAAGCTACAGCTTCTTTCATGTTATCGACGTAGTACATGGTTCCGTAAGTTGTTTTCATTTTATTTTCTCCTTTGTTAACTAATAAACTCTGTTTAGCGCCATCGAATATTTTCCCGGTGCGTAAGCCACCAAACGTTCAACGTAGATTTCCTGAAAATCCTGAACGGGGGCCGCGTAAGAGCAGTAGGGGTAAATGGCAATTCCGCCGCGTGGGGTGAATTCACCCACAACTTCGATGTAATTGGGTTTTAGCAGTTTGACGAGGTCGTTGCAGATGGTCTGAATGCAGTCTTCGTGAAAGTCCCCGTGGTTGCGGAAGCTGTGGAGATAGAGTTTCAGCGATTTGCTTTCGACCATTTTGCTGCCAGCAATGTAGTTGATAAAAATTTTGGCAAAGTCGGGCTGACCGGTTTTCGGGCAAAGTGAGGTAAATTCGGTGCAAACGAAGGTGGTCCATGCAATTTGCTTTGGATTTTTGTTATCGAAGGCCTCGAGCAGGTTCGGATTATAGCTTTTAGAGTATTCGGTTTTGGTTTGTCCGAGTGAAAAATCGGATAATTCTTTTTTTGAACGGCCGGTTGTGAATTTTTTCATAATGAAACGAAATTAATGTAAGGTTAATTAAAAAGCAATATTTTTCAATGATTTCAGATATTTAGTAAAATTTTCTTGAAAGTTACTGAACAAATGTGCTATTCCTTCTGAATGGTATATCAATGGCTCTATTCTATGGCCGATCAATTCTCGGTCTTGAATGTATTTCGTTACATTACGGTTCGCACTTTTATTTCTTTTTTTACGGGTTTTGCATTATGCATAATCTGGGGCCCGCATTTTATTAACAGTCTGAAGCTAAAACATTTCGGCCAATCCATTCGCGAAGACGGGCCGCAAACTCATAAGAAAAAGGCCGGCACTCCCACCATGGGCGGCTGGTTGATTTTACTTAGTACGCTGGTGCCGCTCGTGCTTTGGATTGATATTAAAAATCCGCTGGTGGTCGGTTCGGTGCTAATCACATGGGGTTTCGGGCTAATCGGGTATCTTGATGATTATCTGAAAGTTTCAAAGAAAAATTCAAAAGGTTTATCGGGGAAAGTCCGGCTGCTCGGCGAATTTTTTATTTCGGGCGCGGTGATTTTTGTGCTGATTCGTTTTTATGATCTGAATACCAATGTTGGACTGCCGTTTATTAAAAATCTGGTTATGGATCTTGATTATTGGTACGTGGCATTCGGCGCGCTGGTTATCGTCGGCACAGCCAACGCGGTTAATCTGACCGATGGCCTTGATGGGCTAGCTATTGTTCCTGTTATTGTTTCGGCTTCTACTTTAGCTTTGTTTTCCTACATCGTGGGGCACGCCACGATTGCCAATTACCTGCAGATTCCCCATATTGCAGGTGCGGGGGAGCTCGCACCGCTGGCGGCCGCGATGGTTGCCGGGGGCTTGGGGTTTCTCTGGTTCAATACGTTTCCGGCACAGGTTTTCATGGGCGATGTCGGCAGTCTTAGCCTCGGCGGGTTTCTGGGCTCGATGGCGGTCTTTACAAAAAATGAAATTTTAATGCTGGTGCTCGGTGGCGTGTTTGTGGCTGAGGCACTGTCGGTTATTGCGCAGGTTATTTCGTTTAAGCTGACGGGTAAGCGTGTGCTGAAAATGGCGCCGCTTCATCATCACTATGAGCTTGAAGGTATGACAGAAACGAAAATCATCGTTCGGTTCTGGATCATTTCGATATTGCTGGCGGTCTTGAGCCTGGCGACGTTGAAGTTAAGATAGTTTTGTAATTTGTTTTTGTAATTGGCTTTATAATCGAAAAAGAGGACTGGGTTTATGTGGAAAGAAATCTCTGAATTAAAAGATAAGAAAATTCTGATCGTAGGGCTTGGAAAAACCGGCGTGGCTCTTTCAAAATTCTTAACCCGTTGCGAAGCTCAGGTTACCGTTACTGACCACAAATCCAAGCCTGAGCTGTCGGCGCAACTTGAGCAACTGGATGGTTTTACCAATATTAAATTTGAATTGGGTTCGCACTCACCGAAAACTTTTCTCTCGCAGGACCTCGTCATTTTATCGCCGGGTGTGGCGCCACATCTCAAAATTTTTGAATATGCGCGCCAACAAGGTATAAAAATTACCGGAGAATTTGAATTCATTTCAGCATTCATTAAAGAACCGCTGGTCGGTATTACCGGCACCAACGGTAAAAGTACCGTGGCCCGTCTGGCGGAAGCCATGCTGCGCGAAAGCGGAGTGGACGTATGGGTTGGCGGTTCTACTGAAACGCCGCTTACAAATTATTTACTTGAAGATAAAAAAGCAAAAGTTGTTATTGTCGAAATTTCAAGTTTTATGCTTGAGCATGCCGTCGATTTCAGCCCGGCTAATATTGTGTTTACAAATCTGGCCGAAAATCATCTTGAGCGCTATCGCTCGATGGAAGAATACGTCAATGCTAAGCGGAAAATTTTTAAGAATACGAATCAAGCAACCACTTCGATTTTAAATGCCGATGACAACGCCGTTGTTGAACTGGCACGAGATCCTTCAGTTCAGCGCGGCAGAATCTTCTACTTCTCGCGCAAGCCGGCGCTTGAGCCTCAGATCATGAATATCGGCGGAGCTGTTAACGTCGGAGACGAACTTCGTGTGCGGACAGGTCCTGAAATTGAAACTTTCTCGATTAAAAATCTTAAGATGAAGGGGAAGCACTCAATCGAAAATCTGATGGCTTCGCTTTTATTGGCACGCGAATACGGCGCAACACATGATGCGGTTCAAAAGGTTATCAGTACCTGGATCGGCCTTAAGCACCGTCTTGAATACGTCAGAAAAGTCGGCGGCGTCCTGTTTTACAATGATTCTAAAGCCACCAACGTTCATGCTGTTTCCCGGGCGCTGGATTGTTTCGACGAAAACGTCATTCTGATTGCCGGTGGTAAAGATACCAACCTTAATTACAGCCCGTTACAGAATATGATCAAGAAAAAAGTTAAAACCCTGATTCTTGTGGGCGAGGCCAAAGAGCGAATCAACCGTGATCTGGGCGACTATTCTGAAACTTACCTCATCGGTACTTTCGAGGAAGCGGTGCTGATTGCCTACCAAAAGTCGAGAATCGGCGATATTGTGTTGATGTCTCCGGGCTGTTCAAGTTTTGATATGTTTGACAGTTATGAAGAGAGAGGAGACTATTTTAAAGAGATCGTAAAAAAATTCAAATGAGATAAATCTCAGGGATTGAATGAAAACACGCTTTTTAACTTCAAGTCTTTTTTTAGCGCTGGTGGCCTTGTTCGGAATCGGCCTTATTCAGGTCTACAGCTCCAGTTATATTTTTGCCACCGAAGCCTATTCTGACGGGCTTTATTTTTTTAAACGGCAGTTTCTTTTTACAATTGCTGCCGGTTTATCGCTGGTGTTCTTTACGCTATTGCCAATGAATCTTTTGAAAAAATGGTCGTGGTTGTTATGGCCGGTTACTTTTGTATTACTTTGCCTTACTTTTGTTCCGGGCCTGGGGGTTCGGGTCGGGGGCGCAGCCCGATGGATTCAACTTCCAATGGGCCTCCGCTTTGAGCCGTCGGAACTCTTGAAAGTTGCCTTTAGCTTTTTTTTTGCAACTCTTGTTTGCCGTCATGAAAATATTTTCCGTAATATAAAATGGGGTTGGCTCTTTTTATTTATCACCGCACCACTTGCGCTTTTGCTGAAGCAGCCCGACTTCGGCAGCCTTGTTATTATTTTGCTCGTTGCCATGGCGCTGCTGTTTACCTTTGGGCTGAAACTGAAATGGCTCATCGGTGCAGGGCTTGCGGCCATTCCCGTTTTTTATTTTGCAGTCTGGAATGTCAATTACCGAAAAGCCCGGATTCAGGCATTTTTAGACCCATGGTCGGATCCCGCCCAAAAGGGATTTCAGGTTATCCAAAGCATGCTGTCTGTGCATTCAGGCGGTTTAACAGGTGCGGGGCTTGGGCAGGGCCAGGGCAAATTATTTTTTCTGCCGGAAGCGCACACCGATTTTACAATGGCCGTTTTTTTTGAAGAGATGGGTTTTGTCGGCGCCATTTTTATTCTGGCGCTTTATGGCTTCGTCATCTTTAAAGGCTTTCAGATTGCGATCAAGGCAAAAGATGTTTTCAAAAAAACTCTCGCGCTCGGACTTATTACAACTTTTGCATTTTCGGTTTTTATCAACATGGCGGTCGTGATGGGGCTGGTGCCGACGAAGGGCCTTACAATGCCCTTCATGAGTTACGGCGGCAGCTCACTGCTGGTCTTAAGTTTTCTTTTCGGTGTGCTGCTGAATATTGAACTGTCTGAAACTCCTGAACGTGCCGCAATCTAAAAAACGTAAAAGTATTATTATTGCAGGCGGCGGAACAGGTGGGCATATCTATCCCGCCATAGCCATTGGCCGCGCTCTTCAGAAATTAGATCCGGAAATCGCATTGCGATTCATCGGCACCGCTGAGGGGCTTGAAACTAAAATTATGCAGCGGGAAAATTTGTCGCTCAGTCTGATTAAAAGCGGAAAGCTGAATTTTTCGGGTCATCCGATCAAAAAGCTTCGTACGCTTCTGAAAATTCCGGTGGGTCTTTTTCAATCGCTGGTTTATATCCTGAAGTACAAACCCGATTTTGTGCTGGGCGTGGGCGGCTATGCGTCCGCGCCGTTTGTGCTGATGGCTGTGCTTCTTCGTAAAAAAACCGCTTTCTGGGAGCCCAACGCTCATCCGGGCATGGCCAATCGCCTGCTATCGAAAATTGTCCCAAAATCTTATCTGGTATTCGGTGCTGCGCAAAAGTATCTTTCTTCAGCGGAAAATAAAGTTTACGGAATGCCGTTACGCGAAGAAATCGAACAGGCGCAGTATGAAGAGCGGGCAAAGATTTCTGATCGGCTTACAATACTGTGTTTCGGCGGCAGTCAGGGCTCTTTATTTCTGAACGAGAAAATTTCCGACTTTATGCTGAAAGGTACCGCACTACAGGAAAAAATTTACCTGATTCATCAGACTGGCCCGTTGGATTTTGAAAACATGAAAAAAAAATACGGTCTCGCCGACGGGGCATCAGCAAACGTTGAGCTACACGAATTCATTTATGATATGCCGATCCAGTACCGCAAAGCCGATATTCAATTTTGCCGTGGCGGTGCCAGTACCATCGCGGAAGCAGCAGCCTTCGGTATCGTGCCGCTGATCGTGCCGCTACCGGCGGCTGATGATCATCAACTGCGAAATGCGGAAGTCGTGGTTAAAAGTAATGCCGGATTTTTATTTATTCAGAATGAGTTTAGCGAGGCTGAATTTGCGAAAACCATTGAACTAATGCTGGAAAATAGCGCGCTCAGAAAAGAAATTTCTGCGAATCTCCGGAAGCTGGCCCCAAAACAGGCTGCACACGAAATAGCACAGGACATCTTAAAACAAATATAAAGAAACCGCAAAATACTCCCTTCCATCGATTGATAGAAGGGAATATTTATTAAGCTTAAGGTTTTTTTACTTGGCAGGTAAGAGTTGCTTGTCCGCCCGGGCTGGATACAACCTTCGAATTATATGTTAGACCTAAATAAGTGTTGCAAGGGAAGTCTTGGTTGACCAGGGCTCTTGCAGGTCTGTCGGCCTCTGGGATATCGAAGTGACATTTTAAAACCGAATTACCGCCCGAGTTTACAACAGAGTGATCTTCGGTCGTCGTCAGGTCGTTATCCAAGCCTGAATCGGCTGCACTAAGGTAACAACCGCCGTCTTTTATTACCGTAGCGGGTGCCGCTTTTGCGTCGTTCATTGCACCGAACGTTAATACGCCCATAGCCGCCAGCACCATGCCGGAATGTTTTACAAATTTCATCATTTCCTCACTTTTTTAATTGGGCGAAATTGCCCAAACACAGATAGCCCCAACGGCCTCAGCATTAACGAATCCCTGACCTTGCAAATGTACAGCCCAGTGTTTTTGAAACTCATTTTCTCCTTATATGAATCTGATAATTTTTTAAAAAATATAGAATTTATCGGGGCTAACTTCCTGGATTTTAGGGGGAAAATCTTTTTCAATAGGGCCCACTGGTGCGTACTAAAATTCGACGCTGAAAGCAGTCGCAAAAAATCCTTCTGATATTTTGTATGACAAAAATTATGAAATGCGCTTTAAATGTGTGTGACAATGCCCAATGTTTTTAAAGCTTTTTTTTTGGTAGGGATTTTATATTTGCCAATCCAAGTTTTTGCTGAGACTGCAAATTTAGAAGTTTTTTCTTATGGGCC
>JANPPN010000081.1:0-18347 GCA_031428535.1 Bdellovibrio sp.
ACTGATCGCCTTTCCTATTCCTACACATTAAAACTTACTCAACAAACAAAATGACCGGGCGTCACATGGTCGGAACTTATACCTGGACCATGTCGGCGCCAAACCGGAAACTTTGGTACTGTTTCAGATCGACGCTTGCATTCACTAGAAAAGATATCGGACGAGTTGTCTTGCGCTACAAATATAATTCTGAAATTGACCCCATCATCGAAATGAAATTAAAAATTGAAATAAACAATGCTCAGGGCCCTGTATCAGAGAAAAAAAGGTTGGACTCTCTATAAAAGTTAAAAAACCCTGTGCCCAAACTAGTTAAAATATCTATATCAGATTTATTGCTCTTTATTTGCATAGTTAGATTTTGCTGAAAAAGCCTAATGGAAACTGCAGTTTTTTTCACTTTACGACGCAGCACCCACATATGTCATATAGGTGACGGATAAAACATGTTACTTATGAAAGGATCGGCCTTTGAAAATCGTTATCACACAATGGGCTTTGGATTCATATCTAAAGATGAAACACGAAAAGACGTTTTCAAATTTTCGAGTTCAAAATTTCGGGTCCATTGCGGAGTCGAGTCCGGCGGATAGAGGTGTATCTTGAAACTGCACTTATCTATCACGAATTTCCAAAAAACTGACTACAAATAAACTTGAAAGCGGTGAATAACAGTGTACACTTTAAATATGCGGTATATTTGGGACATAAAGAAGAACGACTCCAATCTAAAAAAACATGGAATTAGTTTTTACGATGCCTCACAGGTCTTTAGAGATGAGAACTATATCACGCTTTTAGACTCAGACCTGGTCTTCCCCCGCAAAAACGGACACGAGATTTCATGCGGCTTTCGCCAGTTGTTCAAATTGTATCGGCGTAATGTAGCCGATGCTTGAGTGCAGTCTTTCGCGATTGTAAAAAACTTCGATGTATTCAAAAATTTCGGCGGCCGCTTCAGCCCGCGTTGCATATTTTTTTAAATAGACCAGTTCGACTTTCAACGTTCTAAAAAAACTTTCCGCAAAGGCGTTATCCCAGCAGTTTCCACGGCGTGACATGCTCGCAATAAAATCTTCTTGCTTAAGTTTATCCCGGTATTCTTTAGCCGCATACTGCACGCCACGGTCCGTATGGATTATTAATGTTCCCGGCTCGACATTCTGCCGATTAATTCCCATTTGCAAAGCCTCGATCACCATTTCTGAACGCATATGA
Organism: Bdellovibrio sp.; assembly: GCA_031428535.1. Lineage (GTDB taxonomy): Bacteria > Bdellovibrionota > Bdellovibrionia > Bdellovibrionales > Bdellovibrionaceae > Pseudobdellovibrio. The sequence continues at coordinate 1,219 of JANPPN010000081.1, forward strand.
TTCGCGAGTGATAAGCCAACTACTTTTCGCGTAAATAAGTCTAAAAAAATCGCTAAGTAAAGCCAGCCTTCAGCCGTTTCGATATACGTGATGTCGCTGACCCATACTTGATCAGCCGCCATCACCGCAACCGGAACATCTTCTGTTTTGCAAACTCGCGGCGCGATAGGCAGGTCATGATTTGAGTCCGTCGTGCAAACTTTAAATTTTTTATGCGTTTTTGACTTAATTTTATTTGCCGACATAAGTCTTGCAACGCGCTTCTCGTTACAAGTTTGCCCCTCGTTTTTAAGAGCTTCAGTGACCCGTGGCGACCCGTAAAGATCGCGGGACTGAGAATGAACCCTTTTAATGTCTTCCACGAGCCTTGAGTTCTCGGCAGCGCGTTCAGATGGCGGCCTACCGCGCCAGTCATAATATCCGCTTCGGCTCGCTTCCACCGCCTCGCAACTTAAATTAATTTCAATTCCGTGATGTAGTACCATTTTCTCGACCAGCTCAAACTTTACTTGAGATGGTCCTGTGAAAAAAAAGCGGCCGCCGATTTTAAAATGATATTCACTTTTTTTAGATCTGCATTTTCTTTACGTAAACGCTTAAGTTCTTCTTCAGAAGTTTCGGTCGGTGACTTCGTATCTGACTTCGAAACGCGACCGATTTTTGATAAGCTTTCTTTCCAGTTATAAATGTTGCTCGTTGATACGCCTAACTTCTGACTGGCTTCCGTGACGCCGATTTCGTTTGCTAATGTAACTACTCGATGCTTAAAATCATTCGTGTATTTACGTGCGTTCTTGATTCCCATTGTACTCTCGTTTCTGCTGTTTACACAGCCTTGATGTTTACATCAAGGCTGTGTCCGTGCAATCGGGGGAACTTCAACCACTCTCTCGGAGAATATCACTTCGTTGTAATAGGAATGACTCAAAAAGGCTTATTAACAGTAGTTTATGTTGAACGGATTGAGAACGTAGTAAGAATAATTACGGCAAGAAAAGCCAAAAAAGCAGAAAGAGGACTATATGAAAAAAAAATTAGATCTTGATCCGAAAAAGTGGCGACACGCCACTCCTGAAGAACGAAAAAAATACACCAAAGGATTAGACCAAACTTTTGGGAAAGTAGGTCGTCCGAAGCTTAGTGCTGAACTCAAAAAGAAATCAGTACATATCAAGCTAGATCCGGAAATTATTAAAAAATTTAAAGCCAAAGCTAAAAAAGTAGGTAAGCCCTATCAGACATTAATTAACGAAGCCCTAAAAAAAGCGGCCTAAGAATTTAAACCCGAGCGCGGGAGGCTAATATGAGAGCAAAAAACTGACACCAGCTTTAAAAGTTGAACTGATCGAGGTTGGGCACAAGATGAATCAATCGGGTCTTCAGCATGAGTTCATCGCGGACGCCGTTCAGACTGCATTTGAATTTGAGGGTGTCTACAACTTAATGAAAATGTGGGCCGATGAAAGTGATCAAAAGGAACGAGATGAAATCGTCGCTGATATTCAAGACCTCATTGATGACTGTGCTCAAAGAAAAAAAGTCGAAGAGGTTTACATCCGATTTGATGATCTTGAGACCATCGCCTCCTACAGCGCCATAGCTGGCCTAACGGTGCCCCACCGGCGGCCTTTTGTGCACTTCTTACATGATATCAATACAAAGTACGGCGCCCCAAATAGCTGAATCCTTATGTTTGCTTGGCCGCACCAGGGGCCTAAAAATTGGCCAATTGACTTGTTTCTCGGAATTATTTATAAACCTTTGATTACATCAGGGAGTAGTTTTGGCTCAGAAAAAAGTAATTTTTAATAGAACAAAAAAAACCAAAACCCCGTCAAAAACACCAATCTTAAAAACAGGTGATCTGCCCGCAACTCAGTCAATGCTAACGATACTTCGCAAACAAATAAAGTCAGAAATAAATTCTTCAGAAAAAAGGCTGGAATCAAAAATCAATCAGGTTGAATCAAAAATTGAACTTGTATTATCTGAAATACATCGAATGGCAATTCTCATGGAAGAGCAAAATTCCAGAAATAAGTTTGTTCTTGATGGCTATGCTTCATTGTATGAACGGCAAGATCGCTTAGAATTACGTTTTGATGCTCATGAAAAAAATATTGAAGATTTAATTTTAAAGCGCAATGGGTTAAAATAAAATGACATGCAAGGCGGCTATGGGTTTTCCCGTAGTTCTCTATTCTATAATGAAGATGTAGGTTTACTCGATGAAAATACTTCTGATCGGCGCCGGAAATATTGGTCTTGTCACGGCACTTTGCTTTGCAGAAAAGGGTCATCAGGTCTTTTGCGTAGATATTGACCAAACTAAAATCGGAAAGCTAAAATCCGGAGTGGCCTCGATCTTCGAGCCCGAACTGGATTTCCTGCTCAAATCTCACCTCAAGCTGGGCAATATTCAGTTTTCGAGCCAATTGGAAAGTGTCTTGAATCAATCTGAAGTGATTTTTTTAGCCATCGGAACCCCGAACGACAGTACCGGCCAAGTCGACCTGACCGCCGTCGATAATGCTGTTGCCGATATTGCACGCCTTTGCACAACAGCTACAAACACCAGCTCAGCCAAAGTCGCAAAAACCATTATCATCAAATCCACCGCCCCCCCCGGAACCAACAAGAAATTCACCGAAAAATACCCCAATTTCAAATTCATCTCGAGCCCCGAATTCCTGCGTGAAGGCTCGGCCATTTACGACTGCCTTAACCCCGACCGAATCATCATCGGCTCGCATCCCGAGCACGCCAACGACGACCTCAAGTTGTTTAAGAGCATCTACGAGCAGTTCGAAATTTCTGAAAATAAATTCATTCAAATGGATACCGTAACCAGTGAGATGACCAAGTACGCAGCCAATATCTTTCTGGCGGCCCGAGTTTCATTGATGAATGAATTTTCAAGAGTCTGCGAACGGAATGGCGCCGACATCGAACTCTTAAAAAAAGGCTTAAGTTTAGATCATCGCATCGGCAATGAATTCTTAAACGCGGGCATTGGTTACGGCGGCAGTTGCTTTCCGAAAGACCTCGAAGCTTTCAATAGCTATGCAACCGGTCTGAATGAAAACCTGAAGATTACAAACGCCATCCGCAAAACCAACGATTTGCAGTTAGCCAATTTCGGATTCAAAATAGTTGCGTATCATAAAGCCGCTAATATTCAGAATCCGACGATATGCATCTGGGGCGCAACTTTCAAACCTGACACCGACGACCTGCGAGAGGCCCCCGCCTTAAAGTTGGTAGCACTTTTACTAAACCGTTCTTTTAACCTGCACATTTACGACCCGAAGGCTGAGGGCGCCTTAACCGACCTGTTCAAAGATCAACCAAACGTCAAAATTTTCAAAAATTCCTACGAAGCCCTAGACGGCACCGATGCGCTCGTTATTGCCACTGAATGGAATGAGTTTAAGTCTGCTAACCCGACTGAAATCAAGAAGCATCTCAAGGCCCCCGTCATTTTCGATGGCCGCAATATTTTCAGTCCGCCCCAGATGCGCGAACTCGGCTTTCAATATTTCTCGATCGGCCGCCAGTAATGAGCACAGTCCTAATTACCGGTTCAGCAGGCTTTATCGGAACCCACTTGAGCGAGCATTATCTGAAACTCGGCGTAAACGTCATCGGAATTGATAATTACCTGACCGGCAGCAAAATCAACACCGAGTATTTGAAAAAACAGTATCCAGAACGTTTCATTTTTATCGAGCAGGATGCCTCGGAATCCTGGCCTGCTATCCATGAAAAAATTAAATATGTTTTTCATCTCGCAAGCCCGGCCTCAGTCAAAAGCTACCAGAAGTTCCCGCTTGAAACCTTAAAAGTAAATTCGGTGGGCTTACAGAACGCAATTCGTTTTGCCGATGCCAACAAAGCGCGAGTTGTTTTTGCATCGACCAGTGAAATTTACGGTAGCTCGCTAAAATCCCCGCAAAATGAAAACGACTGGGGCTACGTCAATTCTTTCGGCGAGCGCAGCTGTTACGACGAAGCCAAACGCTTCGGCGAAGCCCTGATTTTTTCATCCAACAAAATGAATTCAACGACCCACGGCCTGGTGCGAATTTTCAATACCTATGGCCCACGCATGTTTGAGAATGATGACCGCGTGCCGATGACGTTTGTTAAGAACGCTCTCAAGAACCAAGACCTGATGGTTTATGGCAATGGCCTGCAAACACGCAGCTTTTGCTATATCGATGATTTGATCAGAGGCCTTACGCTTTACGCGGAGTCATCAGTGGCCACCCCTGTAAATCTCGGAAGTGATAACGAAGTAACAGTCCTTAAGCTTGCAGAAAAAGTCATAAAAATCACCGGTGCGAAATCAAAAATAATTTTTGCAGAATTACCGCAGGACGACCCGCCCCAACGCAAACCCGATTTACGATTGGCAAAAGAAGAGTTAAATTACCAGCCCTCCACAGGCCTAACCGACGGTCTACAAAATCTTGCCGACTGGCTAAAATTAATACACTGAACCAACGGTAAGCTTCGGGATTAAAGCCCCCCCTGAAACCAATGTTTGTTCAATTTGCAGAATTTAGAGTTCATTGAAGGCTGATTTCGCTCATAATTATTGGCTTTACAAATGTTATAACTTATGTTATAACTTAGATTGGAGGTTCAAAATGTCGTCTTTAAAAATCAGAAAAGTTGGCAACTCTCTCGGTGTCATTTTTTCAAAAGAAATTCAGGAAACTCTCAATGTATCCGAAGGCGACCTCATTGACGTTACCACCACTTCCAATAAAATTATTCTCGATTCCCACTTACCTCATCATAGTAACTGGAAATTCGAAAATGCTGAATTAAGCAAAGAAAATAAAACATGGGTTAATGCGGATTTAGAGGATGAAGATGACATTCCTAAATGGTGAAATATGGAAAGTTAAACTTTATCCCGTTAGAGGCCGCGAACAAAACGGATTTAGACCGTGTTTAATTGTAAGTCCGGACTCGATGAACTCCGCTCTTGAGACAATAATCGTGCTACCGATGACTACTTCTTTAAAAAACTGGCCTACGAGAACCTCGGTATTTGTCGATCACACCGAAGGTCAGGTTTGTATAGAACACATCAGATCAGTTTCAAAAGAACGATTTGTAGAAAAAATGGGAATGGCGACCGAAATCGAAATGGCCAGTGTCAGAAAACATTTGCTCGCGGTTTTCGCCTCTTAAAAAAGCGCTCCAAATTCAATACCTCGGAATAATCAAGCGGCCCTTAAATCAAACTCAATATGTCTATAACCCACAATCGGAGTTTTACCACGTGATCTTTTTACCCGCTTTCTCAAATTTAAAAAACAGGTAAATATTTGCGAAATGATTGAGTTACTTTTTTTCGGTCATGTGGGCTTAAAGAGCCTACTTTATTTAAAATCAATTCATTATCTGCTGTGAATATTTTTAAACGAGCATAGCAAGGTTTTTTAAGACCCGCCAAATTCCATTCATCAAGCTGGATATCACCAGCCCACTCTGAATTTGTCCTCGAAGTGATCATCAAGACTGTCGTTGCCTTATTCTTTACATTAAATTCTTCAGAACTCAGAACAAGAGCTTTACGTTTTTTAGAACTTGAGAGATCAGAAAAAGGAAATGGTAACTCGATAACATCAAATGGCTTATAAGTTATCGTCGTCATCGCTCATCCATTCTGGCGCTAAAGTTTTTTCGATTAATTTTAGATAAGCCAAATCCTCCTCTAAAGAAGGGGCCTTTTTTAAAGTCACCTTGTTATCATTACCGATTTGGAAAACAAGGGTGTCGCCTTCTTTTAGGTTTAAACTTTCCCTGATTTCAAGTGGAATAGTCGTTTGCCCTTTTTTTGAAATAGTGGATGTTTTAAGTGCTCCCATGAGACCTCCTCAAGATATGAGATCTATAATATCGAAAGAATGTATGAATGTAAAGAAGTATGTAAAATTGACTACCATGTGGCATTGGTTTGATTAGACCTCTAAAAACCGGATAAGAATCCGAATTTTGCATGCGCCCTACCGAATGATTGGCCTCTGGTTTTGGCCTTGTACGAGCAATGCTATAAAAACTAAGGGTTAATTTATGGCATTGACTTTTGATATGATATTATATATGGTAGGTACAGAATGACTAAGGCTCGGATTGTAATCAATCGGGCTGTATTACTTGAACATGGAAAATTCGAGGCTCGTGTTAAGGTTTATGAGATTCCTAAAAGCCTTAAATTTCCACAAGGGTACAAGGTTAGCTGCTCCCTTGTAGAACGAGAAACCGGTATTCTAAGAGTACTTTTGGATAATCATGAGCCTTTTGGATACCATCTGCATACAAAGCTTCCGGAAGATAAAAGCTTCAGGGCTGGTGTCGATGTGAAAAACCATATTGAGGCCATTAGATTATTTTTTAGAGAAGCAAGAAAGGTGTATAATGAAGACTAGAAAAGCTCTAACTATTAAATTTATATCACTCGCAGAACTCGAAAAAGAACTGATTGATTATCCCAAAACGAGAGTTGGCTATATTCAGCCCAAAGACGTTATTTTATTTGAAAATATAAACGGGTTCCGCAATTTCATGACCCTACAAAAAATCGAACTTTTAACTCTGATTGCTTCAGCAAAACCCAAATCAGTGTACGAACTGGCAAAAATGGTTGATCGCGCGATTTCACCTGTTCAAAAAGACTGTCACTCGCTAGCGCAAGCCGGATTTATCAAATTTGAAAAAGAAAAAGGTGGCCGCGGCACGATGACACCTCAGCTGAAGTTCGCCTACAATAGAATCGTAGTAGAAATGCCCTCGCACCATTATGAACTATCTTTTAAAACTGCTGCGTAGTTTCTACCGGTAAGAAATAATTTTTTCTTCAACGAGACGTTTCTCTAATACCAGACAAATCGTGTGATAAAGAATTTCATGAACTTCCTGAATACGCGCGGTATTCGGACCAGGCGCAATTATATTAATATCGGCCATGTTTTCCTTAACCGCTTTACCGCCATCTTTACCTGAAAGTAAAATAGATTTAGCGCCTATTTTTTTACACATCATAAAACTTTTCAGAATATTCGGCGAATTACCGGAGGTCGTAATTCCCATAAACACATCACGCGAAGTCATCAAGCCTTCAACCTGGCGTGAGAAAATATCATCATAACTGAAGTCATTGCCGATGGCCGTTAGCACTGAAGTATCAACCGTCAACGCAAAAGCCTTAATCGGGCTGCGATCCTGTTTAAGTTTTACCACAAGTTCAGCCACAAAGTGCTGGGCATCGGCTGCCGAACCGCCATTACCTGCCACAAACAGGGCTCCGCCGTTTTTATAGGTGTCGACCAACAGGTGCATCATTTTTTCAAACTCACCGTGCAGCGCCTGCGAATCGAGCAAGACTTTCAGATTTTCACTGGCCTGTGTGATTTCTTCCAATAATATTTTTTTTATCATAAAAACCTCTAGTTAATTTTCTGTTTCAGGTAACTGAGTAATTCTTTTTTCAGATCGTCGCGCTCTAGCGCCAGATCAATATTTGCAATTAAGAAACCCAGCTTATCACCTGCATCGTACCGACGCGAATTAAAACTGTAAGCATTCAAATTTGAAGTTTTTGCCATTTCATTCATGGCATCACTCAGTTGAATCTCGCCGTTTTTACCGGGCTTGGTGTTATCCAGAAAATCAAAAATTTCAGAGTTAAACACGTAGCGCCCTGGCAGCGCCCAACTTGACGGTGCGTTTTCAGAAGCTGGTTTCTCGATGACACCCAGCACTTTCTTACCGCCAGACAAATCCTTGTTATCAGGCCCCACATTCACAATACCGTATTTTCCCGAATCTTTTAAGTCTATCGGCAGCACCCACACTGAACTGGTATTTGTTTTCAGATTCTGATCTGAAAGAAAGGCCGTCACGTTTTCAGAACGGTTTTTTGTTAAAGTGATTTCATCGCCGAGCAACACGGCAAAAGGCTCGCTACCCACAACTGATTTGGCACATCGGACGGCATGCCCTAAACCCAGCGCTGATTTCTGCCGAATCGAAATTATATTTACGGAAGAGCGGATTTTCTGCAGGCTTTCGAGCACCTCAGATTTGCCGTTTTTAATTAGAGTGTCTTCAAGCTCGTAAGAAATATCGAAAAAATCCTCGATAGCGGTTTTGCCGCGCCCTTGAATGAGCACGATATCTTCAATGCCGGCCTGCATGGCTTCTTCAATAACGTAGAGAATAATCGGTTTATCAACGATCGGCAGCATTTCTTTGGGAATAGTTTTTGTTGCCGGAAAAAACCGGGTGCCGAGGCCTGCCGCAGGAATTATCGCTTTTTTTACTTTGTTTGCAGTCATGAAACCTACCCAAATCTTCCGGTAATATAATTTTCGGTTTTTTGCTCTTTTGGATTCGTAAACATCTGCGAGCTTTCGCCGAATTCGATCAGATCACCCAAATACATAAACGCCGTATAGTCTGCCGTACGCGCTGCCTGATGCAGATTATGCGTTACCATCAGAATTGTAACCGATTTTTTGAGTTGCGTGACCAACTCTTCGATGTGGGCGGTGGAAATCGGGTCTAATGCCGAGGTGGGCTCATCCAGCAGCAATAAATCGGGTTCGGTGGCCAGCGCACGCGCGATACAAAGCCGTTGCTGCTGCCCGCCCGAAAGCGAGGTGGCCGATGAATGTAAACGGTCGGCAACTTCCTTCCAGAGGCCGGCCTTTTTAAGGGAGTCTTCGACTTTGTCGTCAATAAAGGATTTCTTTTTAACGCCTCTGACTTTAAGGCCATAAGAGATATTTTCGTAAATGCTTTTCGGAAACGGATTGGGCTTTTGAAACACCATTCCGATTTTCATGCGCACTTCGATGGGGTCGATATCTTTTGAGAGAATATTGATGTTATCTGGATAAAGCTTGATCTGGCCGTTGTATTTGACGTCGCCGTAAAGATCATGCATGCGGTTAAAACAACGCAGCAGCGTGGTTTTACCGCAACCCGACGGGCCGATCAGGGCCGTTACCTTATTCTGATACACCGGCATGTTGATGTCATGAATAACACTTTTGTCGGTGTAACCGAAAGTAAGATGCACCACTTCGGCTTTTGTATCGAGAGTTTTAGTTACCATTTGTATTTTTTCCTGAATCTGTAGCGGATAAAAATTGCCGAAGCATTTAATATTAATGTCATTGAAAGCAGAACAAGGCCCGCAGCTGCCGCATTAACATGAAACTCTTCCTGCGGCCGCGACACCCAGTTAAACATCTGAATCGGCATAACGGTATAGGGGTCCAGCAACCATTGCGCCGATAAATACGGGGGAAGTATCGATAGCGGCGGCGTCGGCAAAAACGCGATAAACGTCAGTGCACCCACAGTAATCAGCGGTGCGGTTTCGCCGATGGCACGCGAGAGCGCAATCACTACGCCGGTTAGAATACCGCCGGAAGAATACGGCAAAATATGATTCCAGATCGTCTGCCATTTTGTTGCACCAAGTGAATAAGAGGCTTCTCTGATGTGGGATGGAATAGTGCGGATGGCTTCGCGCGTGGTTACAATAATTATCGGCAGCACCAAAAGCCCAAGCGTTAGCCCCGCCGTCAGAATAGACTGCCCGAGGTGCAGCGAATATACAAAAAAACCCAAGGCCATCAGGCCGTAGGTTATTGAAGGAATTCCGGCAAGGTTTAAAATATTTATTTCGATAATTTTCGTCCAGAAATTTTTCTTCGAGTATTCCTCGAGATAAATGCCAGAGGCAATCCCAAGAGGTATCGCCATTAAAGCCGTAACGAGCACCACACAAAGACTACCGACCCACGCCGATAAAATTCCGGCTTTTTCCGGGAAACGCGACGGAAACGAAAGAAAAAACTCTTGGCTAATCCGCGGCCAGCCGGTCATGGCCATATCGATAATCAAACTCAACAGCGTAACAAGTGCAAACACCAGCGTCGTGAGCCCGACGATCCAGAAAATAGCATCCTGTCTTTTTAGTTTCTCAACCTGCTTCTTCATTTAGCTGGCTTCACTTGTATTTGATTTCCATGTGGCTGCGGATTTTCTGGCCGACCAGATTAAATAAAAACGTAAAAAGTAAGAGCACGACTCCCGCAACATAGATGGTGCGGTAGCCAATGGAGCCCTGCGGGAGATCCCCCTGGCTAACCTGAACAATGTAGGCCGTCAGCGTTTGGGTGGATTCAAGCGGATTAAGAGACATCTTCGGCTGAAGGCCAGCGGCAATGGCCACGACCATTGTTTCACCTAAAGCGCGCGAGATTCCAAGGACGTAGGCCGAAGCAATTCCGGAAAACGCCGACGGAACAATTACTTTAAATGAAGTCTGCAGATTTGAAGCCCCTAAGGCCAGGCTGCCTTCGCGTAAATGCAGTGGTACCGCCCGCATGGCGTCTTCGGATAAACTGCTGATGTAGGGTATAATCATAACCCCCATCACTAATCCGGCACTTAAGGCATTAAAACTTGAAAGATCCGGATAAATTTTCTGCAACAGCGGCGTAACAAATAACAGTGCAAAATATCCGTAAACAACAGTGGGTACGGCGGCCAGTAATTCAAGAAGCGGCTTTAAGATTTCGCGCGCGCGCGGCGAGGCATATTCACTTAGAAAAACGGCCGTTATCGTACCCAGCGGAATAGCCACCGTTAACGCAATGATCGTTGTTAAAAACGTACCGCAGACCAAATTCAGAATACCATATTGCGGGTTTTCAAAAAGCGGGGTCCATTCTCTATCGGTGAGAAAATTATAAAGCGAAACATCGCGGAAAAATGGCCACGCTTGAGACAAGAGCGTCCAGACCACGCCGAAAGTAATCAGCACTGAACTTGCAGCACAGATAAATAAAACCGACCCGATGACAAATTCTTTCGTTTCGCGCAGTCGGCGTTTAAAACTCTCAGGCTTCGAAAATGGAGTGGAGATTTCTTTCATTAAATTTATTTTCGTCCGTATTCATCTTGGTAGCGAACGATATCTTCTTCACCGAAATAGCTGCCCACCTGCACTTCGATGAATTCCACGATGCTATCGGTGCGGTTCAATATCCGGTGTTTGGCGCCCTGCGGAATAAAAATGTGCTCACCCTGTTTTAAAACGTGCTCTTGATCATTCAGAATCACCACACCTTCGCCTTTAACAATAATCCAATGTTCGGCGCGCTTTGCATGCGACTGATAAGATAATTTCTGATTGGGTTCCACGCGGATAATTTTAGATTTAAAATAAGGTTCTTCATGCAGAATCTCGAACCGGCCCCATGGCCGGTTTTCAAAAACATGCTCGGATGTAATTTTTTCGTCGTTGAGTTTCAGCGTGTCGACGAGGTCTTTAACCTTTTGGGAGTCGCCCTTTTTGCAGATCATCAGCGCGTCGGCGGTATCCACCACGATCAAATCTTCACAACCGATTATTCCATATTTTTTTTTCTGTTTACTGAAAACCGAATTATTTTTAGCCGAAATCTGCACGGGCTGTTTTTTAAGGCCGGCACTGCTGAACTGTGTGCCTTCGGTGACTTCAACCAGCGCATCCCACGAGCCCACATCACTCCACCCGATATCACACGGTACGCAGCGAAGCTCGGCACTTGATAGCTTTTCGATGATAGCGTAATCCAGCGAAATATTTTTCATCTTTCCGTAAATAATTTCCAGGTTGCTGAGGTCTGGTTTTAAGTCAGCTAACAGCGTCCAGATTTCAGGTTCGTGCTGCCGAAAAAGATCGATCATGCGCGAAACTTGAAAAACAAAAATTCCCGCGTTCCAGAAATAGTGCCCATCGGCTACAAAAGACTGCGCCTTATCAAATGTCGGTTTTTCGTGAAATCTCAGAACTTCGGTGGCCTTAGACGTATTGACGGCGCGTTCTTTTACCTGAATATAACCGAAACCGGTTTCGGGGCTTCGTGGCTTAATTCCCAGAGTGACGACAAAACCCTCAGTGGCCGAAACCACCGCGGCGTTCAGTGCCTGTTCAAATTCTGGTTCTTTCAAAATCAAAGCGTCGGAAGAAAACACACCCACAACTTCATCTTTTCGACCGCTTAGCTCGAGGTACTTGCAGGCTAGCGCTACAGCGGCGGCCGTATTTTTACCCGAGGGTTCATACAACACCTTTTCGATTTTCAGATTATTCTGGATAATGTCTTTTTCAGTGAGGTCTTTAAGTCTTTCTGATGTGACGAGCAACCCGCGACCAAATTTCTGCAATCGTTCAATCGTCAGAGTCTGTAATGGCTTATCAAGTAATTCACAGAATTGCTTCGGGTACTTGGTTCTTGAAATCGGCCATAATCTCGTGCCGCTGCCACCACTCAAAATAACAGGTATAAATTTCATGCCCAGATAGTGCCTTTTTTTACAGGCACCATCAAGATTTTTGGCTTCAAGATTGCTTTAAGATTAAAACATTGATCAAACTCTGGGAATTCGGGTCAGGAAGACACCAGTTCAAGGATAAAAGGTCAAAAAAACCGGCTCCATTGCAATATTTTTAACCAAATAAGGGGAATATAAAATGATAAAAAACCTTCTCACCATAACGGCATTACTTTTAGTGACGACTGAATTATTTGCACAAAGCGTAGTGATCCGCGGAGTTCGCCTGACGGGTTCTGGCTGCCAGAATTCAACAGCCAACGCCAGCATTACTTCTGATGGCCAACTCCTTTCTTTATTATTTGACAATTACGCGGCTGAAATCGGTATTGGTTCTCAGAACCCGAACCTGATGCAGATTAAAAAAGACTGCCGCGTATTAATCGATATCGATGTACCGTTTGGAATGCAGTATGCGATCGAAGGAACCGAGTACCGCGGCTTTGCGGCCTTACCGGCTTCAGCCCACGGTTTTCACAGATTTACGCAGGTTATTGCGAATCAAATGCCGCCTTCAATGCGCGAAGCCCAGCTTAAAGGCCCCGTCAGCGGTAATTACGAAGTTAAAGTGGCGCAAAAGCCGGGTCGGTCACCTTTTTCGACCTGTAATAAACCTCAACAAACTATCGAACTTATTTCTGAGTTAATGGTTTCATACTTACCGAACTCACGCGATCGCGCCATGGCAATGATTAATCTGGATTCGATCGACACCGGTATCAATTCAAGATTCAAATTAAGCTGGAGACCTTGCCGGTAGTTGGCGTTCTTTAGGCTTCTCAGTTAAGATTGTCGAGCCAAGTGAAATATTTGGCTCTGAATTTTTTCGGATCTTCAAAGTAGAATAAATTCGAAAAACCTTTACAGTTATCATAATACTTGACCTCAAAGGCCACCTGTTCCGGAAAAATCGTTTTATATAAATAAAGTGCCTCACAGGTTTTCTTATTGTTTTGCTGCAGACTGTAGTACGTGGGTAACAGTCGCAGATAATCCACAAAAAACGGTTCTTTCATAAAATCTTCTTTAAAATCCACTGTAAACCGACTGAACTGTTTCATTTCAAGGTAATAACCGTACTTGGCATGGCAGGCTTTGATGTTAATCGGATAGTATTCGCAGGCGGCGACGATACCTTCGGTTTTTGGAGTGGTCGACTCCTGATAAACCGAATTCAGAAACCCTAGGGCGCTATAGGTTCCGGCCAGAAAAAGCCCAACCAGCAGCGGACGATACGCAAGACTAATCTTAATTTCTTTTGCTGACTTAAACTCATGAAAGTACAGCCCCACCACCACGCTCAGATAAAGAAGGCTTGCCGGATTTTCAAATGGAAACTGAAACAACATCTGCGGAGCCAAAACCATAAACGCCTGCACAAAAAATAAATTCTTGTTATCACGCGCCCATTTAAACAATTGAATGACGGTTACCAGCAGAAATGCACCGACGGCAACAATAAACAGCCAGCCGAATTGAGCGCCCCATTTCAAAAATTCAGAGTGCGGCTGATCAAAATAAGTAAACTCCGACGGTTTGATACTGGAGTTCATTTGGTAGAGCTCGATTTCGCCCATAAACCGGCCCACTTTAATACCCCAAGGGTTGTCCTTGATCATATCAAGCGTGGCCTCATAAAGCCCTAGGCGCTCATTGAACGAATTACCCTTAACAGCCACTGAATCGTTAATTTCAGATGGCGCGTACACATTTGCCATGTATAGAAAAAATGCCAGACCAATAAATAAAAGTTCGCGGGCGGTGGCCTTGTATCTGAAAAAGAGTAAAAGCCAAAGTAGCAGTCCGATCCATGCCGAGCGGCTTTTGCAGTAAAGAATAAAGAAAATCCAAAGAGTCAGCATTGCCAATTTGAGCAAATGCGGCACTTTGTCTTTAAAACGCGACCAGTGAAAAATAAACGGAAGCGATAACACAAAAAATTCCGCGAACATATTGACGTTACCGAACGTGCCGAGTGAGCGACTGACATCAGCGGAAAACCCGATAATCCGGGTTTTATAAAATTCATAAAGCGCAAAAGCCAGAATTGCAACCGCAGCCGCAAACACAGCATAGGTTACTTTCGAGAAAATTTTTTCAAGGTCTGAATTCAGCGCGTAGATCCAGAGCACAAGGGCTGCAAAACTCAGAAATTTAAAAAGAAATAAAAATTCATCCAGCTTAAACGCGTAAGTATGATAAATAATCTGAAAACCGACAATTGTAACAAGGCTCAGCAGCATCAATCGTGGGAACTTCGGCACGTACAGTTTGCGGGGTATCATCAGCCAGGCAAAACCGCCGGTAAAAAAAAGCAGTGTCAATTTTGTTGAATAATAATTGGCATTCAGACGCGTCCACCAAACGATAGGGATAGCAAACATCAAAAAAATCAGAAAACCCGTAGCCGCTTTTTTAACCCAATCATTACGCATAAAAACAGCTTAGATTAATCGGCGCCTCGAAACAATCTCATTTTGAGACGTTTTAAATGCTTTACCCCGACTAACAATTTTCTGCACTTCCGCTGCTTTTTTCCATTAGAGCCAATACCGTTTAGTTCTTCGGGCATCTCTTTTGCGAGGTCTTCAGTGAGGTGGTTTTTATGAAAAAAGTCACATGTTTCCTGCTTTTTGTTGCGACACTGTTGTTCTATAAACTCAGCTTCGCAAACTCGTGCAGGGCTTTGGTTCACAACAGCCAGGCTTCAACTTACGCCCGTGAAGTCACGGTGGTGATTGGGACCGACCGCCAAGGTTCAAAATCAGCTTTAATTGCGGCTGAACTCGTTGCTCATTTGACTTCCGACCCCACGGTAAGAGTCAATCTGGTGGATCTTGCAATGCTCCCGAAGTCGATTTTCAAATCAGATTATTTTGCAAAAAAAACAAAGGCATTTACTGAGAACTTTGTAGATCCGATCGGCCGTGCTAGCGGCTTGATTTTTGTGGTGCCTGAATATGATGGCGCCGTTCCGGGTATCCTTTCTTATTACCTGAACCACATGCGATTAAGTCTGCTGAAAAAAGATGTGGCGCTGGTTGGAGTTTCAGCCGGCAAATGGGGTGCACGAGCGGCGCTGGACGGCTTCAAAGGCACGCTGACTCACCGAGGAGCCGTCATTCAGGGCTTTCTGCAGATTAATATTGAACAGGTTAATGATAAATTTTCGGGCCCAGATATGACTCACGCCGATTCAAAAGCTCGCCTTGCAACAACCGCAAGCGGCCTGATTAAGGAAGTCAATGCGGCCAGCTGGGGCAGCGTTCCTTCCCAGAAAATTCTGGCCCGTTTAGCCGAATCAACTTTGAATAAACAGGTCAAAATGGAACTGGATAGCGGAGTTGTCATCGAGGGTAAGCTTGCTAAATTTATTCTGAATGAAAACGGAACATTGGCTTATGTACAGTTTGGCGGCCCTACGAAAATTAAGTCCGGCGACAAAGTCATCCCCGGCCAGGATGTGGATATCCATGACAAGGGTTATGGCATGCCTGTGGGCACGACAAAAAATTTCGAAAAAAACTGGTATAAAAAGGAAAACCTCGAAGCCGCTAAAATTGTTGTCGGCAAACGCCTGAAGCTTGAATATGAATCCGGCGTGGTGGTGCAGGGAATTGTCAAAAAATTAACTTTAGACGCCGACGGAAATCTTCAGGTCATTACCTTCACCGATGTGAGGGTAAACAAGCAGGGCGAACTACTCTTCGAGAAAGAATGGGGAGATTTCGACATCGCTGTTGGAAACCATGTCGAGAAGATTGAATAATTACCAGAGACCAGCCCTTAATTAAACATCTTTTTTGTTTTTTTAATTTCGTCGACGAAATTTTTGATCTGCAGCTGTACATAATCAATTTTCTGAATGACGGAGTTAAAATCTTTTTCTTTTTTCAATGCAAACTTAACATCGCGTAGGGCCTGTCGTGCGCCTTCAATTGAAAACTTATCCCGATACAATAATTTTCGGATTAAAAATGCATTTTCGACGTCTTTTTTTGTGTAAAGACGTTGGTTGTTCGAAGCTTTCTTGGGCTTAAGCAATTCGAATTCCTGCTCCCAATATCTTAAAACATACTGTTTGATGCCCAGCAAATCCGCTACGTCGCCGATTTTAAAACCGAAACGATCCGGAATATTGTTAATTTCATTTAGTAATTCGTCATCGATCAGAACACTCGGAAAACTTGCGGATTCTGATTTACGGAATGAGACTTCGGCTTCAAGCAAGGCCTCGGGGCTTAATTCTGTCAGAAATTTATCTTCGAGAGAAAGTTCAATTTCTGTCGTTGCAACCGAAAGACCTTCCTGATCCTTGGCCTGATTATTATTCATCATCGTCCTCGTCATCTTTCAGGTGCGAATACTCTTCACCATTGAGCATGGCTTTTAAAACCTGACTTGGCCTAAAAGTTAAAACCCGGCGCGCCGAAATCTTAATTTGCTCGCCTGTCTGGGGATTGCGGCCAACGCGCTCGCTTTTAGCTCTGACCACGAAGTTTCCAAAACCGGAGATTTTTACTTTTTCGCCACTCTGTAGGGTTCTTTTCAACTCTGCAAAAACGAGTTCAACTAATTCACTGGCTTCTTTTTTAGAAAAACCAATGGTCTCATATACTTTTTCAACAATATCCGCTTTAGTTATCGTTGAGTTTCCGACGTTCTGTCCTGCCATGAGAAATCTTCTCCTTAAGATAGTAAAAGCGTAGCAAGTA
>JANPPN010000082.1:0-14907 GCA_031428535.1 Bdellovibrio sp.
TCATTTGAGAAAAAGCGGACCCTTCACGGCGATATTTTAAATTTTAAAAATGGTACTTTTGTAAAGACCAATGCCTTTGTTGCCAAAGAGGTGAGTGTTTCAAAAGGCGAAACGCAAAAATACTGTAATTGAAAACTAGAGAGCCCATTTACTTTCCAGCTTTTTAACTCTGGAACGACTTGTCCTGCCTAGGGGCCGCGTGTAGTATATTACAATTCGAAGGTGAGTGATGTTAGCTACTTACGGAATCGAACCCTCGTCCACCATTTTGACGGACTTAAAAATCCGTCTCATTTTTTTCTAAGTACAAGGAACTTTTAGATGTCGTTACATCAATTCAATCCAAACTCATTGCCAGACAGCCAATTCAAAATCGGATCCTTGAAATATTTGGTTGCTGGAAATAAATCGCGCTTACTCGATCAACGACGGACTCCAGGAGAAATCGAAAAGATTTTCGCTGAAGAGGGTATGTTTAGATGGCGAATAAATGACTTTGAGGACAAAGGGAAGTATTGGGATTTGCCATTAGAGTCAGTTGATCGAATGCAATTTGCACAAGATGTGGCTGAAACCTCAAATGAGCAAACCAAGGAATTTCAAGTTATTATCGAAAGCTTAAACAAGCGTCTTATTATAGGGATTGATGAAAAAAAACGAGTGGCAACGCTTGAAAAAATAAATTTTGAGAAGCGAGAGATTAGGAAATGGCTGACAACGAACTCGGTATTTTTCAAATCAGGAGAAAGTTTTAACTTAGAATCAGCCAGTGGCTCGATAAGTCTTGCAGATGATCTTATTAAATATATGACTTCGGTCGGATTGGGCGAACAAGAACAACTGACATCAGAAACGTATGTATTAAATCCTTCATCGGGTGAATGGATAAAGGGGCTTCAAATAACTATTGCAAAACTCGGGTTAAAACAATTTGTGGGATCGGCTCCGCGTACCAAAAACATTTTTGAAGGAGCAGGAGCGGTTGAACTTAGGAAGAGATATGTGATTCAGCGATTCTCATTTATACAGGCTATGTTCGAACTTTTGGGACATACCGAAATTAAGCTTTACCGTGGAATGTCCTCTGACGGTGATTGGCAGACAATTTCGGAGAGATTTTTTTCGTCGTGGAGCTTTTCAAAAAAAGTGGCTGAGGCATTTGCTTCGCTAGAAAAAGAAAGTTCTGCTAAACATTTCTATTTAATTAAGCGGACATTTCCTATAGAAAAATTGTTTATGTCTTACGTTGAAACCAAAGCAATGAATAATCAGTACGAAGAGGTCGAAGCTGTGATTATGCACGATTCGACCGATGAAAGACTTTTGTAATGATTAGTTTTTGCGTGGTGTAAGCTTAATGAAACTTGGAAGGAATAATAGCAAAAACTTGGCTTTTGCCGGAACCAGAAAAACTGTAGCTTAATAATTTCAACAGGTTGTGGGATCGGGCGTCGCCGCTATCATTTGACGGAAGTAAAATTCCGTCTAGTTTTTTCCCTCTTCGTTTTGTTATCAAGAGTAAATAACGTCCAAAAACTTACGCACGGCATGTAGATCATATTGTTTTCCTGACCTAACATAATGCCAAAGGGGAACATCTAAATGTTAAAAGCCTATGCCTGTATCTGGTCTAATAAAAGCGCTGCCGAGATGGTGAAGTTCTACAAATCTATTTTTAAGGGCACCAAAGTCGGAAAGTTTTCGTACTGGGGAAAAAATCCGATGGGTGTGAACGTTGGTTCGGTACTTACTGCACACCTCACCATTTTGGGCCAAAAGCTTATGCTCTTGAATGGGTATGCGGATATGCCATTCAACGAATCTATTTCGTTTGTTGTTCCTTGCAAAACTCAGCGCGAGATCGACAATTTTTGGAAAAAGCTAACAGCCGGTGGCGGCAAGCCCGTGCAATGCGGCTGGTTGGTTGACAAGTTCGGTGTTCGCTGGCAGATCGTACCCGCTGACTTCGACAAATGGAACACGACGAAGAACAGCGCAAAGAAAGAAGCTATGATGAATGAAATGTGGAAGATGAAAAAGCTCGATATCAAGAAACTGAAGGCGGCATTCAACAATGCTGGATCGTGAGAGCTGACGAGATGGTTATCAACATTAAAAACAAAATGAATCTATCCGATTGGGAAAAGAAATTCGAAATTAAAATATCGGAAATCGCCACTGCTGATGACCCCGCTCATGATTTACTGCATTTTAAAAGAGTCGTGCAAAACGCAAAAAAACTTTGCTCTCTTGAAAAAGGTAAATTTGAAGTTGTTGTTCCGGCTGCCTGGCTGCACGACTTTGTGATTGTTCCAAAGAATAGTCCGTTGCGCAGCCAGGCCTCTAAATTATCGGCACAAGGGGCCATCGATTTTTTAAGTGAAATTCAATATCCAAAAGAATTTTTCGACGACATCGCGCATGCTATCGAAGGTCATAGCTTTAGTGCAAATATTGATGTCAAAACAATCGAAGGCAAAATTGTTCTGGATGCCGATCGACTTGATGGCTTGGGTGCAATTGGAATCGCCCGCTGTTTTGCCACAGTGGGCTTGCTTAGGAGGCCTCTTTATTCTGACGAGGATCCATTTTGTGAAGTACGAATTCTTGATGATTCTCAATTTACGATTGATCATTTTTATAAGAAGCTTTTTAAAACTGCTGAAACTCTTAAAACTCAATCTGGTATTGAAGAAGGCCGCAGTAGAGTTGAAGTTATGAAAAAATTCTTGTCGCAGTTGTCTTCCGAAGTGCTGCGGGAGTGCGCCTTTTAGATATTGGTTGAGGTGCCGGTCAACTGACGAGTCATGAGTGGCTCGTGGACGTAGCTAAACATCTCTAAGCTAACTTCAAATCTAAACTAAGTTGTATATATAATCATAAGTACATGTTATTACTCACCAATTTGATTGCACCATATGATAGTATGAATATATTGATATCATATAGTATTATTAGTATACTGGTATCATATAGTATCAATATGGAAGTTAGCAAATATGATTTGTTTGAAGTGTGAGCAAAAAATAGGCAATGGCAATTCTAAATATGGTCTTCATATAGACTGCTATACGTCATGGTTTAAAGTGGGTGCTTCTGAAGATTTTGTGAGCCTTGCTCAACGATCTTCCGAGAGTACTGACCCTGAAAAAAGCAACGTTTCACAAGAAAATACTAGTTTTTTTCATGGCAAGTTTAAAAAATATTCAGCAGATTTGGCTACTGAAAGCTATATAATTAAGATGAGAGAAGAAAAAGAAGCGCCTGAGTTACCAGAGGTTGAATATGTCTGTAACCAGATTGCCCGCGTGTTGGGTCTACCAATCCCTGAATTTTATTACATAGATTTTTATGACCAAAGAGTTTTTGTAACAAAAGTCTTTATTAAAAAAAATAGCGGTTCTGTAAATTTGGAACATATCTATAAATTTAGACCAGATGATAAACACAGTTGTGAAGCGTTAGCTGAAGTAATTGGAAAAACAACGAATAGACCTTATGACGTAGAAGTTTTTTATAATACTGTTTTGTTTGATGCGCTAGTTGGTAATCATGATCGTCATGGAAGAAATCTTGCTTTTTTAGTTACGCCATCAAAAACAATTTTATCTCCTATATACGACAACGTATCGTATTTAAGCTTAGTTGCTGGCGAAATGTTGCGTGCAGATTTTAAGCCCACTGGAAGAATTGCAACTCGCGAAACCGAGAAACCGACGATGATAGACTATGTGAAAGAGCTCAAAAGGCTTGATCAGCTTGCTTTAGTTCAAGCCTTTTTAAATAAAGTGAAGATGCCAAAAATTGAAGAGATAGTAAATGAAAGCTTTTGTTCAGAACTTATGAAAGCGGCTTTAAAAACGTTGATAAATAAAAGATATCAGGAGCTAACAAGTGGCTTACAAAACTGATTACAATAGGGTGGTACCAAATCAACTAAATGTTTTTTCAGAGGGTAGAAAGCGACGGATATTCGTCGGCAGTTTAACATGGGATGAATTGAAAAATTCGTTTGAATTTCGATATGACTCTAAATATGCAAAATCAAAAACTGCCATCCCTATTGGTAAAGAATTAGACTTGTTTAAAAATACGCATATATCAAAAGGTAAGCTATTCCCTTCTTTTGCTGACAGAATACCATCAAAAGAAAATCCTGCCTATGTGGACTATTGTAGGTCGCAAGGTATAGATGTAGATGAAAAAAATCAGATAAAGTTATTAGTATCAATAGGCAAAAGAGGCCCTTCTACATTTATTTTTGAACCGATATTTCAGAATGAGTTTGTAATTGAAGACATAAAAAAATTCAGGACAGAACTAAACTTATCAATTAACGATATGGCGTTGGCTTTTGATTTAAATCCACCAACTCTTCAAAGACTTGAATCAGGTGGAAAAACTGATTTGGCAACTTTACGAAGAGTACAAATTTATCTGAAGTTTCCAAAAGTGGCGATGTGGCAGCTGACGCTGACAATTGGACGACTCCATACAGAAGTATTCCATAACCTATGGAATTATTTCGAGCAGATGGCAAATAAAAATAGAGAAACAAATGGTAGGTAAATGCAAAGCCGAATTTAATTAATTTTAAATGAGCAACTGAGGCTACAGGCCGCGTTTTGTAAGTTCACCAGTTAAGTATTTTTGAAATTTTTCTGAAGTCGGTTGCACGCACGTGCCGTCAGGCTCAATACGAGTCACCCACTTTACTAAGTGATTCATGTAAGACGTGATTTCTTTGAAACCCGTAGGACCATTGCGTAAATCGGTTTGAAACTGAAAGAAGCGAACCTGAAAGCCGTGGTCGCGAAGCTTCACGTAATCTGCCGGAGGATTTTGTAGAATTTTTCTTAGGCGGTAATACCCTTTTGCCCAGCACGTGATATTTCCTTCATTAACAGCAGAGCTGCCGCCTTCATACAGCAAAACCCGGGGCTCTGTACCGTTCGGTTCAGAGAGTGCGCCATACTCATAAGTTGCACCTTCGGCCGTTTGACCTAACTCCCAGGCACCAAGGTCAATTGCTTGGCCGGTGGTACCAAGGGGCGCTGCCGTAGGTTCGCTCGGAAGGACAGGGCAATGGCTGATATCAACATCAGCAGAGTTTAAGTTCTGCCCGTCGAGACAATTGTCTTCGGTAAAAGCGACAGGGCTTACATCCGCTTGAGCTCTGACTTCAAAAGATAAAAATAATAACACGGCAAGAAAAATTTTTGGAATGCTCATGAAAAACTCCTATAAGTTAACTGGATTCGATTTATATACCGAAACCAAATAGGTCTGCAACAACAACTCCATTATATTGCCGGCATTTTGAAGAAAAAGAGGAAAAAAATACCTGTTCCGGTGACGTGGAAGTAAAGATACAATCAAAGAGCCTAGCTATTATTACGGAGCCCAAACACATCGGAAACCGATTGACCCGCTCGTGGCTGCCGAGCCGGCAGACAGATTTGTCATGAACATACCCGCAGTCGCGCCGCTGGTCATTTCACTGCCGCGAAAAATCGCGTCAGATTGAATACTCATGTATTGGTATCCCAAACCACCATAAGGTGCAGATGAAAGAGCCGTATAATCTCCTGCAGGACCGAAGTGATATTTGGCGCTGTTTGAAACTCCGCCGATAGTTCCATTTGTCGTATGAGTAGTCGTAGTTATTAACGAGCTAAAGCTATTAGATCCGAAGCTGGTAGAGATGTCGTCGCGTATCCACTCCGATAAATTTCCGGAGAAATCCCAGATGTAAAGACCGCTGGCAAAGCGGTGGACCCGCCGTTGATCACTCCAAGTTGTGAGGTCGCATGTTTGCCCGGTGCCTGCACAGGAATCATTGTCATCTGCGACTGCTGCAAGTCCGCCGGCAGAACCATCTGTATGCCCTGTGCTCATGCCACCTGCGTTTCCAACGGTACCGGTTGCCCAGTTAAAGCCCACTCCTTCAAGATTTCTTGCGATAGCTTGCCATTGAGCATTCGAAATCAAATTGTATCCAGCACCAAGACTTGTACAGGCCGTGATACTGTTAGCACGATTGATACTGACCCAAAGTGTACCGGTTGGTTGAGACGTTGCAACGCTGCTGACGTTTTTTATTTCATATTTGGCCACACAAAACTGGCTTGTTGTGTAAGGTGAAAGTGGTAACACAGCCACATAGCCAGTCGGGCACGTGAATGTGACGTTCACACTGGCTGTATTCGGTGCTGTAAAACTTAACGAGGCTGCGTTGGTAGCTACGTCAGTAATGAGGCCGCCATTGAGGTCTAAGCTTGCGGCGACATCAATACCGTTTAAATCTGATTCGTTTGCTTGGACCGTGTAGCGGAAATTCAGAACAGCAGTTCCGGTGCCTGACAGGTAGTCGGCGTAACGAGTCGTAGAGCCAACCGTGAGAGTTAATCTCGGAGTGCCGGTTACATTCACAAGTTCATTGAATGTAAGAGTAAAGTTTAGATTGTTTCCCGGAACATAAGTTGCATTTGCGGGACCGGTGGCCGATTGCGTACTGGGGGCTGTTGTGTCGACAAGAATTCCTGAGCTGTCAGGCGGCAAAAAACCTAAATCAACGAGGCCGCCGGCCGCATTAAGAATTGTACCACTATTCATTTGAATTCCACCAACAAGAATTCCGTTGGTGTCAGTAGCACCGCCATCAACAGTGTAGCGGAAAACTAAAATCGTAGTACCCGACCCGGAGAGGTAAGTTGCATATTTAGCCGTGCCGCCGACATTTAAAACTATTCGCGGGCTGCCGGTCACGGTAACGGCCTCAGAAAAAGTTGCGGTAAAGTCGATGGTGGTGGCTTCTTTATAACTGCCGCTCACCGAACTGGTGAGTGAAGCGATCGTTCCCGAAGCAGCAGGTGTAGCCGGAGCCGCAGCTGTTGAACCGCCGCCTCCACCGCAGCCGCTGAGAATAGCTGCGAAAACCAGATGGAAAATAACTAAGAATTCTTTTAATGATTTTTTCATGGTTCACCTACTTTACCATTTGGCTTATCGGCACAAAACCGGGAAAAGTAGAGCTTTCTTGCGGCAAAACTAGACCAGAAAGTCTAGAACAAATCCAATGCAATGCCGATCCCAAAAAGTATAAAGATTGCGCTCGCAATCCGGTTTACTAAAGTCATAGGAATTTTTTTAGTAAATTTGTGACCAAAAAAAACAGCCAGACCATCGGCGGCCAGCATTCCAATTGTAGTTCCGATGGTTACTATAACCGGAGCGGAATACTTGGCGCCCAATGCTAAAGTGGCCAACTGGGTTTTGTCACCCATCTCTGCAAAAAAGAAAGTAACCAAAGTTGTTAAGAAAGGCCCCCAGTTGTGGCGGTGCTCAAGAGTATCTGCTTTATCGGGAATCAGCATCCAAAGCCCGAACACGATAAAAGTTACTGCCAGAACCCACTTTAGAATTTCTAACGAAATAAATTGAGTAACAAAAGATCCGAGGTAACTGGCTAAAGCGTGATTCAACAAAGTAGCAAATAAAATTCCGGTAAGAATCGGAATCGGTTTGTGAAATCGTGCCGCAAGCATTAGTGCCAGGAGTTGGGTTTTGTCGCCCATTTCGCTAATAAACACTAAAAAAAATGAATTAAGAATTGCATCCACTTAGATCACTGAATCTTTCTTTCAAAGCAAGCAAAGCCGATTGCGGTTAAAAGTAAAAATGTTCCGCCGATGCTGTAAATTAGCAACTCGAACTGCGTCAGCAGCAAAAATGTAACGGCGGCACCTAAAAGAGGAAACACGGGAATGCCCCTGATTTCGGGCTTTATCCGGAAGGGACGTTTTATTGTGGGCTCGCATTTTCGGAGGCTCACAAGTGCAATATTCACCGAGAAAAAAACAAACAGTGTTGCCAGAGCAGAAACTTTGGCAACGGTTTCAAGTTTGCCGAGTGGCAGAAATAAAACGGCCGTTAGCAGCACTGCGAGAGAAGCAATCCACGGAGTTTGGCGTCTTGGCAGAATTTTTGTAAAAATTTTCGGAAGAACCTTATCATTGGCCATACCGTAAAGTATGCGGCTGGCACCGATCAGTGAAATCAGGGCCGTATTTGCTGTCGAGAAAAGCGCGATGCCTCCGAGAATTTTTCCGACGTTGGCGGATACTGTGCGCGCGACATCCATAAGGGGTGCGTCGCTGACCGAGATTTTTTCAATGCTTAACAGGGCCGGTGCGGCCAGTGCTACCAGCACGTAAAGTACGGTCGATATGATTACACTGAGAATTATTGCGCGCGGCAAATCTTTTTCAGGTTCTTTAGCTTCTTCCGCAAGGTTTGCGATACTTTCAAATCCAAAGTAAGAAAAAATTATTATCGCGGAGCCTGATAAAATTCCAAGATGCGGTGCTGCGGCTAAAACTTCACAGAATTTTTCTGATGTGATGCCGAGATAAATGATTAATATCAAGCCGCCAATTTCGATCAGTGTCGATATTACGTTAAACCAGCCGGATGCACGGATTCCGATTATTGCAACTCCTGTAAAAATCAAGAGTAGTAGTAAGGCCACGGCTCCTACGGAAACTTCGGCAGTGAACTGCGCAAAATAGCCGGCAAATGCCATGGCAACAGTTGCGGCGGTGGCAGCGCCCGAAAAAGCCATTGCGAGACCTGCGGTCGAGCCTAGCCATTTGCGTTTTTTGTAAGCTTCACTTAGATAAACAAATTCAGCGCCGGCTTTCGGAAACATCGTCGAAAGTTCAGCATAGGATAATGCGGTAAGAAAAGCGGCAAGTCCCGCCAGCAAAAAACCCAGCCAGAGGGAGTCTCCGGTTTTTTCGGCGGCCTTGCCGATGATCGAATAAATTCCGGCCCCGAGAATCATTCCGGTACCGTAGAATGTGAGCATCGGAAAACCTAAGGTTTTTTTGAGTTGAGGCATGCGCTGACATTATCTCAGGAACACGCTGTTTTGCAATTCGGATTCAACTAATTTGAGCAATCCGGTACCCGGTGTACTCCCAATGGATTCGCAATCTGAAAACTCTCCCCACTTTCAAGCTGCAGCTCTTCATATGAAAAAAGTAGGGTTTTTCCTGTGGGGCGGTAATACTCGCATGTGTCTGCTTCTACGCGCAGAAACAGTAACTGTATGACTTGATTTTTTGCAGCTAAACGTCTTTTTACCCTAAAAGAATTTTTTTGAGTGCAGCCGCCGCTTTCTACCTGAATTTTTATTCCATTTGTACCGACATAATTGCCGAGCAAAGGTTCGACTCGGGTTTCAATCGCTTGGGCAGTCAATTCGATAGCCAATACTAAAAAAATTAGTAATGTTTTCATAATTATTTCCGTTTCTATGCCTCAGATTAGCGGAGGGTGGTTGTTGAGATCCATCCTTCAGAGGCTAACTCTGCTAAATCCAGTTGTAGATCTGCTTCACTAAAATCTTCTCGATTGGCCAGCATTTTGATTAGGTCTTCGGTCGTGACAATTCCGATGATTTCACCGTTTTCAAGAATCAGGCAGCTGCTGATTTTTTTGCTGACAAAAAGTTGTGCCACCGCCTTAACTTTAGCGGTGATGCTTACAGTTACTACCGGAGAGCTCATTAAGCTTTTAACACTGAAGTCGCGCAATCGCGAGTCTACGTGTTTTAATCCGATGTAATCGCTTTTTGCCAGAATTCCCACTAAGGTATCCGTGTTATCCACCACTGGGAGATGTCGGATATTATGATTATTCATCAGGTCTTCCGCTTGATGGAGAGTATCCGTATCGCGAAGGATAACTAAATCTTTTGAAAAAATGTGCTTGATGTGTGTTTCCATATGAGTCCTTTGTTATAATTCGTTATGAATGCGTAGATGTGCCGGTATTTCGTAGTCTTGAAAGTGCTTATAAATTTTTTCAGCCTGGACACCTCTTCCGACCACACTTTGCACATCATCGAGGGCACCGAACATCAAATTCAATCGTTCCTGATCGAGACGTACAATTTTGGTTTTTATATTCTTAATATCTGAGTCTTTATAGTTGACCTTCGCTAGCGTCATAAACAGCAGCGATTTACCTTGACCTATTTCGCGACGGATCCGCATGGATTCGCTGTAAACCCGTGTGTAGATGGCGTTGAGTTTCAGTTTTTGCTCTGCTGTCAAACCTTCCGCATTTGAAAAGGCCAGGGCCGCTCGGGCCATGATCTGATCGGGAGAATCTGCCGGCGCCTGCGCCTTTATTTGATTGTCCATTGCCGTGCTTTCAGTTTTCGTTGCAGAAACGCAGGAACTGAGACTCAGCAGAAGAGAAAGGACAGATAAATTCATTAAAGTATTTTTCATAACGTTCACTTTCTGTTATTTTTGTTAGATTCAATATATGACGATGAGCCTAGGATGAATATGATTTGCATCATATAACCGGCCAGAATTAGGCATGGACATAAAATGAGACGTAACTTATAGATATCCGATGCAATTTCACGACTTTTTCATCGTTTTGTTGGGTCTCGGCGCACAATTTAATCAATACATTTCATTTACCAAACTTAAGTTTTTTCTCGGGATTTTTATAGTAAGTCTGTCGCTTATTTTTTTCTTTAAACAAAAGATCATCAAAGGACTTTCCTTAACAAGCGCCAGAGTGGTCGTTGGCCTGTCGGGATTTATCATCGGACTGCTCGGAACAGGGGGAGCCTTGCGCGGTATAGCCCTTACAAGTCTACAAATTGAAAAGAACAGTTTTGTGGCTTTGTCTGCCGGGATCGACCTGGGCGGGGATTTATTGCGGAGCTCAATTTATCTTTACCATCGTTATTTTGAATGGTCTCACTGGTTTTATATTCCGATGCTGATGCTCGCAGCTTACGTCGGTTCTCTTGCGGGAAAATTATTTTTAGGCAAAATTAATCAGGTGCAATTTGAAAAAATTGTGATGGTGTTTGTCTTTTTGAGCGGCTTTGCCCTTTTATTTGAGTCTTAATATTTGAGGCAGTATCGGCATTCGGTAAAAAATTTCCCCTCCGTCTGCTTCGTCCCATATTCGTGCCGGATTCAAAGATGAGCCTGATTCCGGCACGAATTGAACATTACTTTTTGTTATCTTTAGAATGTTCTAATTTATTTCCGGCTTTGTATACAGCGTTACCGGCCTTCGTGGCGCCCATTTTTTTCAGTTTTTCACCTACCCGCTCGATCTTGTCCCCGGCTTTGCGAGTAAATGATTTGTCTTCTGCTTTTTTTGTTTTATCCATAATTCCCCCTTTTGAAGTGTTGGTTAAGCTACTAATTATCACCGCTACAAATACTGTGCCCGCTGAATATACAGAGCTGCTCAGCACACTTGTCGCACTCCGTTGGTGAATTGAGCTGCTGTTGCGGGTAGTCTTTAACTGTAAAAAGCAGGAGGAGTGCAAAATGTCTTACTGTAAAGCGCTAAATCACTTTTCCGAAAGCTCACGCCAGCTTCATCAGGCTTATCATGACAAGCAATATGGATTTCCTATTCATGACGACAATGAGCTGTTTGGAAGACTTTTACTTGAGATCAATCAAGCCGGCCTAAGCTGGGAGACAATTCTAAAGAAACAGGAAAACTTTCGTGTTGCCTATAGCAATTTCCACATCAAGAAGGTTGCTAACTACAATGAAAAAGATCGGAAGCGACTTCTAAATGACGCCGGCATCATCCGAAATCGACTGAAGATTAATGCAGCTATAGAGAATGCTAAGGTAATTGTCAAAATTCAAAAAGAGTACGCCTCTTTTGAAAAGTGGATTGAGTCACATCACCCAATGACGAAAGAAGAGTGGGTTAAGCTTTTTAAAAAAACCTTTAAGTTTACAGGTGGAGAAATCGTAAATGAATTCTTAACCAGTATTGGAGTTCTGCCGCGCGCGCATGATGAGAATTGTCCGATTTACAAAAAGACTTTAAAGGCGAAGCCGCTCTGGCGCAGAGAAAATAAAAAGTAATTTCCGTACACCCCACGACTTCAGCACTGCAGAAAATGAGAAATGCAGATTAGCCTTTTTACTTAAGGTCCGCAAATTTGATCGCGAACCTGAGATTTCTTCTGAGCATCGAGAGATTTGTAATCTAACAGGATCGCTTGAACTGCCGGATCCAATGTTCCGGAACAGATGTGGCGGATGTCGAGAATGTCACCGTTTTCATCAAGCACAATCGAAGCTTCACTATTACTTACCGTAAATTGGTGACTTAGGCCTGCGAGGTTGCCGTCTCGTAAATTTAAAGTGGCATCGAGAGAATTGTCGCCGGCGGCAAGGCTGATATTATAAGAGCGCGGACAATCTCCGATGGAATTGCCGTTTTGATGATAACAAGATGAATCTGATTTTAGAGTGTTGCCATTTTGATAATAGAATGAAGAGCCACTTTTAAGCGTATTTCCGTTAGCATAATAAAGAGAGTCGCCCGACCGAAGGGTGTTTCCATTTCGATAGTAAAGTGAAGAGCCGCTTTTCAAAGTGTTGCCGTTAGGATAGTAAACAGAACTGCCGGACTGTGCCGTATTCCCGTTTGGGTAGTACCAGCTCGAGCCCGACTGTTTGGTGTTACCATTGCAATAATAAGAGCCAGCAAAACTCAGACAAGGTAAAAGTAAAATTGCAAAGATGCTGATAATTTTCATAAAGTCCCCGAGTTAAATTAATATTGTGACCCCAGGGCTGAAAATGCAAAAGCAAGGCCAGACAAAATGAATCCATATCAGACTGGAATAACGTCAAGGCGGTTACGCAAAATTTTTCTCTGCTGCCGAAACTTCTCAGCTTCGTATTGCGTTATTTCTATCGCGATTGAAACAATAGAATCCTGCCGCCGTCTGAAAAGGTTAAGGTCGTAGGCCGCCCAGTACAAAAATGCAGAAATTAAAAATAAACTTATCTTCATATGAACTTCTACAAGGCCTTGGGTTGAACAAATAGCGAAAATGAATGCAGAGATTCTGGCTCATGATAAACTCCTGAATAAAATTTAATTTTTTAACTACTTAATAAGAATGGCGGTGAATTTACGGATTAATAGCTCATGTTGACGTCAGTATAGCATAACGCAGATTCAAGTTTCCAGTAGAAAAGGCGAAATTATCTTGTAGTATAATGAGAATGCGAAAAATGAAATCCTACGACAGTTTAGATGAGTGGAAAAACGATCAGGCTAAAACCGCACAGGTTCTAATTCAAGTTCTTCGGAAACTGGTGGCCGATTGTGCCCTGCCGCTTACTGAAACCGTAAAATGGGGCAATGGTTGCTGGGCCAAGGACGATTTACCGATTTTGTATATCCATGTTATGGACGATGGGGTGCAGCTTGGTTTTTTTGCCGGCGCACTGATTTCAGACCCGAAAGAGCTGCTTGAAGGCAAAGGAAAGCTCGTTAAGTTTATAACGATTCATTCTAAAGCGGATATTAATGCCAAAGACTTTGCCGCGTTAATCAAACGAGCTATAAAAGTAAGGTACAAATGAAGGTTCAGGTCGTTGCCGCGGTACTAATTAAAAATAACAAATTCTTACTTGGCAAAAGAGCCCCGAATAAAAAATCTGCGCCGGGTTTCTGGTGCCCGGTTTCTGGAAGAATCGAAGCCAACGAAACAGAACAACAAGCCGTGGTACGCGAAGTCTTTGAGGAAGTAGGGGTAACAGTTAAGACCGTTCGCAAACTGGCCGAATTCGACACGCATGATCGCTCGGCACTTATTCATTGGTGGTTGGTTGATATTTTAAGTGGGGAACCATCGCTCATGAATGACGAACATACCGAGCTTGGTTGGTTTTCAATTTCTGAAATGGAACACATGGAAAATGTGTTCCGAGAAGACATCGAGTTATTTAAAACCTTGGTGAAGAAATAAGCAGACCACTAAAGATTCGCACAGAACTGGATATTTACATTCCGATACAGTAAACTCCGGTACATGAACTCAACTCAACTCCCCAAGACGACAAAATATAAAATGCTGTTAACCCTCGGCGCGCTAGGAGTGGTGTATGGAGACATCGGGACAAGCCCCCTATATGCGTTAAAAGAAGCGTTTCACCATTCGCATCTTTCACCAACGCCGGATAATGTGATGGGAATTTTATCGTTGGTGTTTTGGTCGCTGATTATCGTTATTTCGATCAAGTATCTGATTTTTATTTTACGGGCAGACGACAATGGCGAAGGCGGCATTCTTGCACTAACGGCATTGATAAATGGTAAGCATGAAAAAGCGCTACCGCAAAAAGCAAAGTCGATGCTTATCCTTCTTGGTGTGTTCGGGGCGGCTTTTCTATACGGTGATGGAATTATCACACCGGCGATTTCGATATTGAGTGCCGTCGAGGGATTGGCGGTTATTACGCCATTTTTTGATCCGTATATCATTCCGATTACGGTGACGATTTTAGTTTTGTTGTTCTCAATTCAAAAAAGAGGAACCGGCTCGGTCGGCAAAATATTCGGCCCCATTACACTCATCTGGTTTTTAGTTATCGGACTTTTGGGCGCCTACAATATATTTCAGAATTTTGAAATTTTGAAATCCATTAACCCGTTTTACGCCTATCAGTTTTTTGTTCAGAATTCTTTCAGCGGTTTTGTTGTATTGGGCTCAGTATTTCTGGTGGTAACCGGTGGCGAGGCGCTTTATTCTGACCTCGGGCATTTTGGCATTGAGCCTATTCGTAAAGCTTGGTTTTTTGTGGTGCTGCCGTGTTTGTTACTTAACTACTTCGGCCAGGGAAGTTTTTTGCTGGCTAATCCCACAGGGGTGAGCAATCCATTTTTTTCGATGGCGCCCTCATGGTCTTTGTACCCATTGGTAATTCTGGCAACAGTGGCTACAACAATTGCGTCGCAAGCACTTATCACCGGAGTCTTTTCGATATCAATGCAGGCGGTGCAACAGGGTTACTTACCGCGCCAGCTTATTTCGCATAC
>JANPPN010000083.1:0-19244 GCA_031428535.1 Bdellovibrio sp.
CAGTTCGATACTCGACTACGAAGGTGCACCAATTTTTCTAACTATATGAAATTAGTGATTAAAACCATAATGCCTACTGTTCACACAGGGGTTACGCATATGACCTGTGAACCGCTCCAGCAAGCAAAACTTACAAAAAATGTTAGAGAATTTGATCTTGCAAGACCCCTCTCAATCCCGATGTTGGACGTTGGTTCGCAGCGTCGAAGATTAAGTTTATTTATTGGTAAATTAACATAAATCCGAGTTTCGAATGCCACTATGTGCCGACATCCAACATAGGGATAAAGAGGCAAAAACACCTCGAATGAACTTCTTCCTTTTCAATATAGATCTGCCTTACAGGTCATATGCGTAACCCCTGCTGTTCACATTTAATATTTTTGTACTTCTTTCATCAAAAATTTTAGTACTTTTAATTTAAAGCAATTCGTCGTAGGCTTCGGCTTCAAAAATCCTAGGATAAAAATATGAAAAAATTTTTATTGGTATGTATGCTTTTAACTGCGAATTCAGCAATGGCACTCGCATCAATTAATAATGTTATAGGTAAAAAGGCAATGGTTCTAAAAGACATTATTGTGCTTTCTCAACAAAATGGTGTTTTTTTTCAAGATGGTAGAAACACAAGCTTTGAAGGAGACATTAACTATGATACTGGAGGAGGAATTTGTTTTTTACGAATTGCTAATGGTATGGATTGGCAAAATAAAACAACTGCCACAGTTATTAAGTCAGGGACAGTTTTAGCATTCGATTCGGGTTTTGTATTACGAGGAACTACGACTATACAAAACGTATCAGAAGAAGGAATTATCGGCTTCTTATTATCAACAGACAATACACAGTTAAAAACAATTGAATTTTATCCAATTGCTAATAATTGGATTGAAATTCCAGAAATTAAGAAAAATCCTTCTCTATTAAACGAAGAGGGTTTAAAAAAATGTTTAGGCGAATATATTGCTATTGCTAAATAAATTTTTCTACGCAAAAGCAGGTCGAATTTAAGCACACATTTCAAGCACCGCAGTTCGATACTCGACTACGAAGGTGCACCATCTTTACAATTCAATTTTCTCGAGAATGAATTTGATTCTGGCTTCGACGGTATCAAAAGGAACTTGAATCAAATTGTAACCCAAACTTTTGTATGTCTTTATGAGCAAATTGTGAAACTCAATCGACTCCTCGAATGTCATCCGGCGCTCGTTGTCGTTAGCAAATATTTCTCTCCAAGGCGGAAAAATAAAGACATTTTGATTGTAAAGATACTTTTTTGAGGCTTCTTCAAATTGCAAAGGATCTACTTTAAAGCGAATTGCATAGTGAACAAGGTCAGGCATTCCGCGATCAAAGAAATTGGGTTTAGAATCTCGTTTTGAATTTTCAAACCCCTCAATGGACCTATCCAACATCATTTGAATGAAAAGTAGCGGGTTATTGCTCGGAAGCCCAGGCCCATTGGTTGCTAATTGCTCACTAAGGACTGCGCGTGCAGCTTCGTCAGAGCAAATGAAGCCGTTCCTGCGCAACTGTTGCAGGACTGTTGTCTTCCCTGTCCCAGAAGTGCCCGCTAAAATAAAATAATTTAATTTGCGATCCGACTCCATCAAGCACAATTATGTCATTACTTGGAAAAATTGGCCATCAAACAAATTAACTGATGCACAAAGTGTTCATCTTTCATTTGAATTTAGCATTTCCGAATGTCGGATCTGACTTTGTTAAAAGTGAACAAGATTCGTTTTAAGTTACGGACGGTTCTTGCATCGAATACTACGGGAAGTACCTATGCCTGAAAAAATTCCTGACGAAATCAGCAAGAAAATATTTCTAATACGCGGTCATCGTGTCATGTTAGATGTGGATCTTGCAAATCTCTATGGAGTTACAACTGGCAATCTCAATAAAGCCGTTCGCCGCAATCAATTCAGATTTCCAGAAGACTTTATGTTCCAACTTACTGAAATCGAAGAAGAAAACTTGATATTCCAAATTGGAATATCAAGTTGCAAAGGCGAAAAACACGGCGGAACAAGGCACTTACCCCTTGTTTTTACAGAACAAGGGGTCGCAATGCTATCTAGCGTATTAAAAAGCGAAAGAGCTGCTTTAGTGAATATTGAAATCATACGAACATTTGTAAAAATTCGAGCTATACTTTTGTCAAACCATGGCCTCGCTCATAAACTAGCCGAACTAGAAAAAAAGTATGACTCCCAATTCAAAGCTGTATTTGATGCGATTAAGCAGCTTATGAGTTTTCCAGAAAAACCTAAAAAGGAAATGGGGATTCATTCAAAAAACATATAAGATTAGTTCAAATCGAATTTAAGCACAGCTCGAGCACCGCAGTTCGATACTCGACTACGAAGGTGCACCACTTTTTGTATCTTATTTAAAGGCTCTTCTCTTTAAAAATTGATTTATTCCAGAAGTGACTTAATTTCATCATTTGTTTTCAACACTGCAACCCGGTTGTTTAAGTACTCCAATGAAGATTTTTTTCACAAGATAATCTTGTGATCGAAATTTTAACTATATCAAGATAAACACCATAAATATTTTTGTAAGCAGCTAATCCTCTTGCTTAATCCCAATACGCTTTCGAGGCTGCTCAGGTATCAGCGTCAACTCTCTAATGGCATCGAAGACAACTTTGAATTGGTGGTCGTATTTTCTCTCCAGCAAATCTAATTTACGGGCCAATCCAACTTGAGAAGACAACATTTTTCTAAGCTCAATAAAGGCACGTACTACTTGAATACTGGCATTTACCGCAATAACACTATTTAGAACGCTTGCTAACATCACAGTACCGTGTTCTGTAAAAGCATAGTGCCTAGTTCTGCGCCCGCCGTAATTCTTTGAGGTCGCAATTTGCGACCTCAAAAATTCTTCTTCGATTTCAGTAAGTTGGAACATAAAATTATCAGGAAAACGCTGCAAATTCCTTTTAACCTGTTGATTTAAATGCTTTGTAGAAACGCCATATATTCTTGCCAGATCCGAATCCAATAAAACTCGATGATCTCGAATAACAAGTATAGATTTTTCTATTTGTTCTTGCGTGATGATGCTCATTCACAGACAGTTTGCAAAATTGCTGCCTCTGCCATCTCAAATTACGGAGGGGACTGGCGCCGAGATTCGACTGAAATCCGAATCCATTGAGAGGAAACTTGAGGTCACAAATTGTGACCTCAAGTTTCCTCTATAATTTCAATAACTTAGGAGCAATTCGATGAAAAATCAGCTCTAGTGTACCGTTGGTTAAACCATTCTGACTCAGCCGATTTCCCGGCGCTTAAATCTGGAAATGATTTCTCAGGATTGACTTATAACTAAGGCTGGTCTTAAGTGCAGTTTAAATAATCACAAAAATGGAGTGTTTATGAATAAATCAGTTCTGGTGGTGTTGACGCTTTTATCTGTATCATCTTTTGCAACTCCTTTGGATTTACAAATTGAATCTATTTTGGTCGACACACCGACTTGGCAGAACAAAGTTTTTTGTGGATTTTCAAAAGAGAATTCTGCAGTTTTTGCATGTCAAATGTTGGGCTACAATTTAGCTGAGGTCGTTGACATGGGTGAATTTTCACCTTCTGACAACTGCTGGATGGCAAGCCCACTTGGCCCTAGCATAAGCTTAAAACTTGAGAATGGAACTTCGGCTTATATTAAGCAGATTCGCTGTTCGCGTCTAAAAACGCCGCCAATTAGTTCGGATCCAAAACCGATAGATCCCATTCCAAAACCTTAATTACTCAAAAACAGTATTAAATCGAATTTACGCACATTTCGAGTATCGCAGTTCGATACTCGACTACGAAGGTGCACAACTTTTTGTATTTTTGAAGTTTGGTCGTTCTTATGAGCAAAATAATTCAAATAATAGCTGGTCCCAATGGAAGTGGAAAAACCACTTTTGCCGAGACCTACATAAATAATTCAAAATCAAATATCGCCTTTCTAAATCCAGATTTGATTGCCTCCGGTTTTGGAACGAATGATTTCGAAAAGGCCTCTTTTCAAGCGGGTCGGGTTTTATTATCCGAGATAAAAGATAAAATAAACAAAGGTGAGTCTTTTGCTTTTGAATCGACTCTGAGCGGATTAACTTACGCACGTATCATTAAGCAAGCAAAACTTAAAGGTTATAAAATAATTATTTACTTTGTTTTCTTAGATAAGATTTCACTGAATTTAGCGCGAATAAAAAAACGGGTTTCAATGGGCGGGCACTTCATACCGACAAAAATTGTTAAGCGCCGCTATCTACGTTGTTTCGAAAATTTTTGGCATTTGTACACAGACCTTTCCGACGAATGGTCTGTTTTAGATAACTCCGGCAACAAACCCAAGTTGAAGTCTAACCATTTAACCTTTAACTCACTAACTGTCGCAGAAAAAAATAAATTTGTGGTGCGCTTCCTAAAGGGAAAACTGTGAAAAATAAAACACCAAAAATCGCAGTTGATAAAAAACTACAGAAGGCTTTGGATAGTTTTCCGAAAGTTGTTAAAGCTAAAGAAAAAGCCGCTAAAGAAAAAAAACGAATTATGAAAAACTTTGCGTCGGTTAAAAGTAGCGTTTACAAATAATCCAAAAGGGGTACTGTAATCGTTGAGCAGGTCTATTGACTTTAAAAATCACCTTCTGGGGAGATTTCGTAAATGAGATTTCGTAAGTGTTTTAGTTTTGATTCAGGCTGCATTCGGTATTCAACTTCGTCGTATAAATCGAGAACCAAATCATTAAAAGTTTTATCGCTTCCTTCAAGAACATAGCCGTCATCAACCTGTTTTGCCAAGATCACCATGTAATGGGCATCTTGTTTTAATCCACGGATGTTATTTAAAGCGTCGCACTGCTTTGTTGTAATTTTAACTTTACGTTTTTCTTCCATAAATTTTTATAATCCTCGCATTTGTCTTGCGTACTTAAGCGGCGTCAGCGCCTTTCGGTTTTTTTGGTTCGCGGTAATGACGTACTTCATATAATTGATTGGATCAAGTTCAACTTTTTTACATGACTCGATCACTGAGTAAAGCGTTGCCGCAACATCAGCGCCATTAATCGTTTTTGATCCGTTAAAGTTTTTTCTGCCAAGTACCGCATGTCGTAATGCGCGTTCAGCATCGTTATTCGTTAGTGGTAATGCCATATTCTCGGTAAATGCCGTAAATTCAACCCAGCCTGTTAAAATATAATTTGCGGCCTTACATAATTCACTTTGATCAAAAAAATCACGCTGAATAATTTCTAAATCATTTTTAATTTCAGCCAACATTAATTTAGATTTTGATTCGCGGATAACTTTTAAATTTTCCCACGTTTTCGCTTCACGCTCAAACTCACAAAGTTTATCGATTTTTAAAATTATATTTTCGACCACATCAGGATAAGCTTCATGTAGATCAAAAAATTCTCGCCGCGCGTGCGCCCAACATAAGCCCCACGTTATATTTTTTAAATCCCTAAAGTGTTTGTAACCGCCGTACTTATCCGTTAAGACACAACCGCCAAAACCCTTTAAAAGTTCGTCCGCCACTGCAGCACTTCGCGTGGGATCAAATAAATAATACGATCCTGCTTGATTCGATAAAACCCACATCTGACCATCATTATCTTTTTTATTTAATATCGGCCAGCGGGTTTCATCTAAATGACAGGCCCGGTTTGATTCGAAAATATCTTGTTTGATGTCTTCAGCGATGCCACCCACATGTAGAGCTACTTGCTCTGACAGCCTAAACATCGTCATCACCGGAACATTTATTCCTAAGCGTTGCATGTCTTTCATTTGGCGCTCGTACGGTAGGTGATTTAAAAACTTACCGCCCACAACAGCTAAAGCAAAATCAACGCTGTAACGACTGCCCGCAACTAACTTCACCGGGCCCTCGGCAGTGACAAGTGTTTCTGTTTTGGTGATTTTGTTTGTCACGCGGTATTTTTGACGTTTGTGGATCACTTTCTTAAACGTGCGTTCGGTGATCGTGATTTCAGTGGAAGTTTCAAAAAAGTTATCCACAGCTTCAATAGTGCAGGATTCCTTTTGTAGTGATGGATCTTTTTCAACAGCGATCGAAAAAAGATCCTCCTCGGAACTTGTATGAACACAGTCCTCTTTGGGTAAATCTAAATTTTCTTCGTCATTGGGCTTGCCGCCCACAGACTGCGCGTGCAGTAACAACTGATCGGCATCGGTGCGGCGGGCGCGTGATTTTAAATTAAGACCTTCGCGGCCAGAGCCGAACATTCTGATTGTTAATTTATGTAGCTGCGCCTTGATACTGGCGTTAATCCATTCTTGCTTCTGCTTTTCTTCTAAATTTTTTTTGCGAGCAGCTCTTTATTGTGAAGAGATAATAATTCATTGTTCTTTAATATCAATAAAGCCATCTCACGTAAGACGTCTGGGCGGGTTTCGTTATTCAGCATGACCTCTATGCTTTGCATAGATTCAAATTAATCACGTTTTTTGAACTGATTCAATCGATTTTTTCTTTGGCATCTTTCCTAAATTTCGCGCACTATGTGCGAGCCGTGAAGCAATTTTTCAAGTTCTGAAAAACTTAATTCAAAAAAATCAATCTCGCGTAAACTTTGAAACTTTCCTTGCTCCAGTCGCTTACTTAAAAGTAATAAACCTGTCCCGTCGAAAAATAATATTTTTACCCGCCGGCGATTATTTCCGAAGAAGACAAAAACGTGACCGTCTAATAGTTTTTGTATACCGTGCACACTTCGGACAAAGCCTGTGAGTTTTTCATACCCACAGCGCATATCGATTGGCATTTTTAAAATATAAATCTCAAGCCCTTGCTTCTTGAAGATCATTGGTTAGCTCGCAAGTTCGAAAACTTTTTTTAATAGCTCTTCTGACGAACTTTCAAGGCTGATGCCGTTTGGTAACGTTAGCTTAAAAATAAAATCTTTAGCCGCTGTTACCTTTAATTGTCTTTCTCTTGTGACTTTATGAAAGGCGACGGGCTTTGGGTCCCAGCGGTTTAATGACGATATACTTAAACCCGTCATCTGAGCTAAATCAGTTGCGCTTACGCCCGATTGCAGCAAAGTGATGACCATTTCTTTCATGCCGTGTGGAAAACTTGGCCGACCGGGCCCGAGCGCTTTGCTTTTTCAACTTGATCCCGAACGAGTTTTATTCTTTTGTCTTTGATTTTCATAAATACCTCCACGTTGTGAAGTACTCATCGAAACATTTACGAAAAAATCAAGAGACCTGGCCAACGATTACAGTACCAAAAGGGAGCGATTGCAACCATTTACAAAAGCCAAAGCACCATCCACAGTGGCACTGAAGCCAGTCTGGTCATCGGCAAACTGGATTTAAGAATCAAAAATATAAGATAGCTAAGTATTCCCCAGCCTATCGGCGCAAAGAGGGCAACAACTCGATTTCTATTTGAAACGTAAGCGATCCAACTCGCCTCGTTGTCAAGCTAGGGGTGTGATGCCCATAATAATGTCGGCTAGGTGTTCAAAATCTTCGATGGTTTTGGCTTTTGGTATCTCGTTGAACAAATATTTCATGGCTTCATAAATATTCACATCATTGACCTTGGCGGTGCAGAGCAGACTGTAAAACATGGCGCTGGCATGCGCTCCGGCTTCGGTATCAGCGAACATCCAATTGTTTCTTCCAATCGCAAACTTTCTGATCGCTCGTTCTGCAAATCCATTGTCCATTTCAAGGCGGCCGTCTTGCAGGTAACCTGTCAGGTATTGATATTCAGATCTGAAATATTTAAAAGCTTCACCGATTTTGCTCTTCGGCGGAACTTTATTGTGATTGCTATCGGCCCAGATTTTAAATTCATCCCAAATCGGAACTTGGATTTCTTGGCGCAGCCGGTGGCGCTCATCTGGCGACAGTGATCGGATTTCTGCCTCGTGGTCATAAAGACGCTCATAAAACTTCATCGCCACTTCCGCCAAAGTCTGGCCAGGCTTGGCTCCAACGGTCATTGCTTTTTCAAAATACCGCCGGCCATGCATATTGCAGCCGATCCTGATCAATTCAATATCCTTTTCCAGAATATTGTACGAAGCAAATCCATCAACTTGCAAAAATCCCTTAAATTCTGATAATAATTTTTTTGCAACTTCTGATGAACGGTGCGGATCATAATCAAATAAAACTATTTTATTTTTCCCGCTGGGTTTGCAACGAACCCACATCCATGATTTGGATTCAGCTTTTCTGCCGGCCTCTTTCAGCACCTGCGTAGGCGTCTCATCACACGATACATAAAAACTATCCAGCAACCGGTCGCAAAGCACATTCCACACAGGCATGCAGGCTTCGGACAATTTGACCACCCACCGAGCCATCGTTTGACGGGTTAAATCCACACCCATCTGATCAAATTTATATTCTTGCCGGTACAACGGCATACCGTAACCGTATTTTTCAACAACAACTGATGCCACAAGTTCAGCCGTCGCAATACCCTTCGGGATGATTGACGGCACCGGTGGTGCCGTCTTCACATAGTCACCACTATCGACGCCGTACTTTGCCCGGCGGTAAACAATTACTTTTGTTTTTGACGGCTCATAGCTTAGCTTTTCTGAGATTTCATAGCCGATGACTTTCAACGGCGTGCCGTCCTCAGCAAAACGTTCTGATTCAGGCAGCTCGACAACAATCTCTTCACGCTCAAGGTCCGCGGGCAGTGCCCTGCGATGACCACGCTTTTTCTTTACATGGGCTTTGACTGTGATCTCGCCTTCGGATTCTTCGTCTTCACCCAATGGATCGGGCTTTAATGACTCGGCTTCAGCTTCGTTAAACACCAACTGCTCGGATGATTCCCAACGCTCTGATTTCTTTCCGAACTTCGAGCGCTGCAGGTCGCGAAGCATTTCGTTTAGTCGAGAGATCTCTTCTTCGTAATTCTTCAGAAGAACATCTTTTGTTTCAACCCGAAGCTCTAGGCCGCTGACCTTGATTTTTAGATTTTCATATTCGGAAAAAATAGATTCTGTCGATGGCAACATTCATTGCCATAATCACCGAAAACATTTTATTTTTCAACTAACTTTTTCAAAATGTAATTCAGAAAATGGTTTTATTTTCCAAACATCATATCCATCCAGCAGCCAAGAAAACTGTTCCGGCGTTAACTGCACCACTAAATCCGTATGCTTCTTCGGCCATGGAAATTTGTCAGCTTCCAAACGCTTTTGCCACATTGCAAATCCGCTGCGGTCAAAATACAAAACCTTGATGCTATCCCGCTTACGCCCACAGAAAACAAATAAATGCGGATCCATTAGATTTCCCATTATCGAGGTCTGCACAATTTCGCTCAGACCATTGATACCACGACGCATATCCACAGGCTCTTTGTGGATAAATACTTTCTTGAAGTCTTTAGGGGATTTCATTGTCCAATTCATTCAATTCGAATTTACGCAGCTAGGACTTCT
The DNA here is from genome assembly GCA_031428535.1 of Bdellovibrio sp. Taxonomy (GTDB): domain Bacteria; phylum Bdellovibrionota; class Bdellovibrionia; order Bdellovibrionales; family Bdellovibrionaceae; genus Pseudobdellovibrio. The sequence continues at coordinate 9,472 of JANPPN010000083.1, forward strand.
AGGGTTAGCTTTGGATAAACAATCAAAGCATAACCAAGAAGTCTTTCAATTGAATATCGTTCAATTTTATAATGTAGAACTCGACTCGTTTCCGGCTCATCAAGACCAATCTTTTCAGCCAACTCTTTTTGTGTGAGACCGTTGAGTAACTTATATTCCAAAATTTTGCCGCAAAGTTTGTATTTAATCTTATCACTCTCAGAGGCGTTTTTCGGAATAACAGTGCTTCCAATAACTTCATCAGATGACAATTTTTTAAGAATTTCATTTAAATCATTTTCTTCTGGATATCTTACAGTAGAGCCATCTTTGAGATTAATTTTGCGTGCCATAGTTACCTCCGAAATGCGTTTATTACTCCAATATAAATTTCATCATCCTCTAAAAGCCAAATCAGCCGATAATTCACTTCATCAAGCATGAGAGGATCAGTTTTAAAATACTGAAAGCCATCTCGCTCAGCCTCTGGTTCGAATGTTTTTCCATCGAGCATTTCAACAAGACTTAATATAACCCCGTCATTAACTGATTCCGCGTGATTAGTTTCATAATGAGGATCAATAATGACTCTAGTAACGGCTCTGTTGTTAACAGTAATGGCAATTTTATAGTCTCGTCTCTCACCCACAGGAACTAGCCTACCAGTTGTTGTCAGTTCTGACAACTTATTTATAAGTTACAACTTAAGCACGGCAACATCGGAATAGGCTCTTTCTTAGTCGATTAGACCAACATCTCGAGGATCGCAGTTCGATACTCGACTACGAAGGTGCACCAATTATTAAATAGATACGCTTTTTCTGAATACCTGTAATTGCGGCTGTTGTGAGACTTTATGAATCGTTTCATTCTCAGTCGGCAAGGGTAAATTAGGATAAAGTTTTGACCAACGATCCACCAGGAGATGCGCGTTCCAAGGATTCGGATCGCTAGCTATTACTTGATCTTCGGAATAACCAAAGGCCAACGCAAGTTTACGAAGAAAAATAACCTCTTCGCTTGCATCCGAGGTCCCAAGATGAAAGAGACCGGTAGCGTGCTCATCCAAAACCAAGGACGACACCATAGATGCCAAGTCGCCAATGAAGGTTCGATTTTGAATCACGCCCTGAGAAACTTTCACAACTTCTCCGTGCTTGAGCTTTTTTAAAAACTCTTCGGTTCTAGCAATTCGGTTGGGAGCCCAGCCATGAGTTGCAGAAAAGCGGAATACCGTGAAGTTACCGGAGTTTTTTTCAAGCTCTCTCTCGCATTGGGCTTTAAATTTTCCGTATTCAGATTGTGATTCTGGTGCTTCAGACTCGGGGTGAGGCTTCGACACATCCGCATCGACAGCATTATAGGACGAAGCATACACATACCGCGCTCCATGCTCATTACAGTAAGCGATCAGAGACTGGTGGAATCGAAAATCCTCTGGCGTTTCGCCGCGACAAAGATTCACAATGACTTTCACCTTGAGATTCTTAAGAGTATCGGGTTCAGAGGATCGCAATCTAATCGCTTGGATTTTATCAGACTGGAAAAAAGGAGCTGTCGAGGCGAACGCAGCCACAAGACTAGAATTCGGCTGTCGTCTTAAAAGTTCGGGCATCAGATAGTGTCCCAACCAGCCAGAGGCGCCTAAGATGAGAATCGGTGCGGTGCTTTGCATTCCTTTAATTTCCAACGATCGTTGAAAATTGTCCAGCAAGGGAATGTATTGAATCAAAAAATGTCCATTTTTTCATCGGCCTGATGGTCAATGTCGCCTCAATTCGAATTTAAGCACATCTCAAGCACCGCAGTTCGATACTCGACTATACGATGGTGCACCAATTCTGATTAGCCAATTTATAAACATAATTTTTCATGTGAATTTTTACTATTTCGAGAGAACACCCAACCCCATTAGTCATCCCACTATATACCAATACGCCTCTTGGGTGCCGCTGGAGGCGCCATCAACTCTCTAATAGCATCGAAGATAACCTTAAATTGAATATCGTACTTATTTTCAAGTTGAAACAGCTTTCTAGACAAATCCTGGTTAGTTAATAAAAATTCTCTCAATTTTACAAATGCCCGCATTATTTCTATATTAACGAGAGCCGCTTTCTCGCTCCGAAGTACGCCGGATAACATGGCAACACCCTGCTCTGTGAAAACTAAAGGTAAATAGCGTCGTCCACCCCTACCATCAACTTTTTCTTCATTTTTTGAGGTACCAATTTGGTACCTCAAAAATTCAGCCTCTTTGTCAGTAAGTTGGAACATGAAATCTTCCGGAAAACGGATTTTATTTCGTCGTACGGCGCGGTTTAGTGCTTTAGTCTCAACTGCATACAGCGCTGCTAAATCCACATCAAGCATTACCCTATGTTTACGGATGAAAAAAATTTTTTTACTAATTTGATTGGGGCCTGACTCGCTCATTTATTTAATGGGCTGCAAACATTTAACCGCCCTCTTCTCAAACTAATTCGTTCATCATAACTCTCTTGGTCGAAGTTCGGACTTTAAAAAAAACACCACAATCAGAAACCCAGTGGTTTTGGATGCGGACCACTACGGATTAGGTAATCCAACTTTTTCTATTCGCCCTTGTAGCATACGGATCGCCTCGCCATCTCGTAAAGCCTGATACTTAATTTTATTCGCTTCATAGTAGGCGACAACATCCTCCATTGCATTCGATTCTGGATGTTTTGATCGGTAATGAGGAGCTATGCAAAAATCTACTAGTCCAAGCCCTTCCCAGGATAATTCGGCTTCAGGAACCTTCTTAGGGTTATCGACTAAATCTGTCCCTCGTAAGGTCGGACTGAGAACACAGGCCCCCGCGCTGAATCCACCATAAGTCACAAGTCCACTACGTATCAATTCCGTACCAATTTCGTCGAATCCTGATTTCCGCATTGCCCAAAGCAAAGAAAAAGTATTTCCTCCAGAAGCCCAGATAAGCCCGTACGAGCTCAGTTGCAACTTCAGATCTAATTTGGAGTCGAAAAAATCTCTTAGATCAAGTTCCTCGGCATAGAGACCAAGTTTCCTAAACTCTGTCTTAAACTTTTCACAGTATTCAGGGCGGCGCTCATCTCCATAGGGATCAGCAGCATTCATAATGAGTGCCACGCGCTTATTTTTACCAACAAGCTCTAATAATTTTTCGGGAGCATTACCAATTTGATATGAAGACAAAAACAATTTCATCATATGAAAATTTATAGCAGTCGTCCAATAGTGTCCATTAATCAAATATTTTTACGCAAAAATTGTTCATTTTTTCATTGGCCAGATGGTCAACGTCATCTCAATTCGAATTTAAGCACATCTCAAGAACTGCAGTTCGATACTCGACTACTAAGGAGCACCAAATCTTTTGCATTGCGCACTTAATTAGGCCAATAGTTTTGCTCTGCTATCCAGTAATGCTAAGTATATTTTTTTAAGTTCAGGCCGTATAAAACTGTCATGAATGACTTCTTTCATCTTAGGAATCGCGTTATGTAGGCGCTTGAAACTATTTTCGATCGATTTTTCATTCATTTTCAAATTTTTACCAAGAACGGTAAAATCTATTTTTTTTAATTTAGTTTTCTTTCCGTTTATAGATAGAGCCATCTCTTCTTTGTCCTCAGCAAACAGTAAATTTGTTGAAAGCAAGTCATAGGCTGGGGATAAAACAACTTCGTTCAACTCATTTCGCATGAGTGAGAAGTTCTTAAGATGCATATCTGAATTTCCTGTTAAAAATGAAAACACATTGATGTCAAAAAAAGATATCGCATCCAGCCCCGGCTGTGATGAATACTTCGCGATCACTTTGCCGGCCTTTTCTGTTGATGTATCATACTTGTCAGCTGTCAGCATTTCACTTAATTGACAAAAGTCTTCCATGGCGGTTTTTTTCTTCTTTTTTCTCCGGTCAAACCGTTTTGTAACATATGCCAGTTCACCGGAACTCAGTTTAATTAATCCATGCTTTGCGGTGGTAATCCCTACAACCGTAGCCATGTGCATTGTTGCATCTTCGACAACTGGCATATCTGGAAATTTATTTGTAGAAGGTTTCAATATGAAATTTCCCCATAGTCCCACGATCATAAGCCTGTGATTCGGATCATCCTTATTTTTTTCCAAGTCTAAAGAAATTTTTTGCTGAACCCCAGTAATACCTATGTGGTTATTAATTGATGATTTGGCCATCTCTTCAAGTTGATCGGTTCCAAAATCAACAATGGGAGGATTTTCTGTTCCGAATAACTTTTTGCTGCACGTCTTGTGATAATTTTCTTTTAACTCACTCGACTTAAGAGGCAGATAACAACCCAGGCATTTTTGATCATCACTCATTCTTGCTCCCCTCGGTCAGCTACAATACTGATATTCCCAATGCAGTCTTCGCAAGCAAGCAATAACAGGCTCATTCTGTCATTTTTATTTATCTTCCAGTTATCAGTAATAATGTTCAAAAGCCATCCTTCTGGAATAAGACCATCGAAAAATGGAATCATGGTTTTTTGCTCATAGGGCTCTTCACGCAAGGGAAGTGTTAAACTGACCGGTTCAGGATTTTTTGATTTTAAGTACTGCTCGTCATACTTGAATGAATAAAGCCCTTCGTCCTGTTCGATAATTCCAGCGAATTCATTTCCAACATTGACCCTGCCACGTTTTCCCATCTGCCTCTGTTCCATTAATCAAGCTCTCTCTGTGTTGGAACCGGACCCATTTTATGACCAAACAATTGCAAGATCTGATCGACTTTATCCAAACGCAATGTGGGTTTTCCTTTTTCGAGTTCCCGCACAAACCTTAAACCTACTCCGGCCCGCTCTGCTAATTCTTCTTGGGTCAGGTGGGTCTGTTTACGTTTTTTTTTTATAAACTCTGATAATTCATTCATATTCTAATTATACCCGGTCGGGTGTTAAAATAAAGTATATATCTAAAAATATACCCGTTCAGGTATATTTTTTATAATTAAGCTATTTTAGTACCCTAAAGGGTATAAAATATTTATATATGTGCTAATTTATACCTGATCGGGTGTGTTATAGCGCTAGATAACGGAACTGGCAGACACTAGACTTTGAACTAGCCGCAAGGGGCGAGGATGTTCGACTCACCGGGTACCATCTCTGTGTTTAACCAAAATTTTTTAATTTAAGACTTACATATCAAATATTTTTGATAGTTCGAGTAAAAATCATAATTACGTAATTGGATTTTTTTTGTCTCTGCCAATTCACCGCGTGTGATCGTGTACCAAAAGCCATCAGCCTCATTAAAAAAATAGGGATTTTTTGATCGTAAATTTCGTTGCCCTGTTTCGGGAAAACTGTCGAGCAATGACACCTTGAAAAACAAAAAAAACCCTATCAGGCTAATGATAGGGTTTTTAATTTTGGACTTTATAAAATTACTTTATGATTTCAGCTGCGGATTAGAGTCCTGTGTTTGTGGCCCAAACTGGTCTGCCGCCTGAGTAAATAACAAGGTTGCCATCATTCTGAAGAAGCATTTGCGCCCCCGGGTATCGTGATGTGCCCGAGTTCCAGATTGGTGATCCATTGCTGTAAACTACGAAGTTACCATCGGTTTGAAAAGTCGCCATACAATTTTGTCGACCATTTGTATTCGTTGCCCAAGTTGCACGTCCGCCACTGTAAAGCACCAAGTTACAATCTGTCTGCATCGATAAAGAGACCTGTCCATTTGATGACGTGATTGTGGTACCAGCATCTAAAACTTGGCCACCGTTAATTGTTGTTCCTCCTGGAATTGGTTGCTGTGGCGGAGGTTGAGGCGGCTGATGCGGTGGTGGCGGCGGATATGGGGGGTATGGGAGTTGTCCATCACCTCCTTGATTTGGTCTACGCAGAGTGATGTAAATCACATCGATAAAAGTAGAGCCTCTGATAATTAAATCAAGTCTGCGAACATTTTGATATAAGACCAAACGTTGCTGAGGGGATAAATTAATTTGGTAACCGGGGTTTGTTTGCGTAGCTACAACATAGCCATCTGCAATTAATTGAACATCGGTGCGGTAAGGGCTATCAGGGCGTGTTTCTGCAGAAACTGAAACAACTTCATAGCCAGCGTAATTTTGATCAAGACGAGCTATTCTACTCAACGGAATAGATTCATTCCTTACTGAACGACCGATATAAGCCTGAACAGTTTCTGTGTCATAGTAACCTGCACGAACAAAGCCTGGGCCACCCTGAATAAAAGCTGTGGATTCAAAACTAGCGACAAGTAACACCGCCATAACTAATTTACGTGATACCGATTTAAACATGTGATCTCCTTAGTGGTGTTGCTTTGATTTTTATACGAAACGATAGTAGCAAATGCAATCCATAAGCCAAATTAAATTTCAACTTCGGTGACAAAACATCACTTGCTGGTTCGCCGAATGACGTAATTGAGGTTCATTTTGCCCTTTTACTATTTCGGCAATACGGCTCTTTTTTTAAGCATTGGTACTAATTCTTTTAGATCTCTCCGCAAGTAAATTATAAAAAGCCTCTTTGCTTGCATGGGAGAAAAAACTTCTTTGAATGAGCTCTTCGGAATCAAAAAATGAATCCAGCATTTTTTCACGGACGCGCTCCATAACTTTTGAAGGAACTTTTAAATTATTTCCAAAAGCTAAAAAATCACTCCATTTTAGTTTGTTTTAGCGTCCATTGATTGGTAACGCCAGCTCTTCGATATCCTCTTCCGATAAAATTAATAAACGCGTACTGACGAAATCATAGCCAGGGCTCATACGAATCGAGTTGCTGCGCGGGTCTTGCCACAAAGAAAAATTTTTCAAATGCATATCGGCATTGCCGATCCAAAAAGAAAATAAAATGATCTGAAATAACGTCAGCTTATCGTCCTGAGGTTGTGCTGGCATCGCAAGGCAGATATTAAATCGCATTTAACAGCTTAGACATCTATATTATAACTAACTTACTATGTATGATGTTTTATATGATAATATCTATATAACTAGTTATTTATGAGTAGTTATGACATTTGTCTCAAATAACTATAAAAGAGTAGTTAATATAGTAAAACCGATATAATATACTATATAAGAGGTGTTATATGAGTAATAAGTGGACTGATGCGAATACCTATAGATTACTACACTTAATTGGTGAGTCCGTAAAAACAAGACGGCTACAAAGGAACGTTTCCCAAACTGAACTTTCGAAACTGAGTGGCGTTTCACTAAATTCCATAACCCGATTTGAAACAGGAAAGGGAAATATAACCCTTTTTAATTTAATAAATATTTTGAAGGTACTCGACATGACCGAGGCGCTGGAAGCTGTTTTTTCAACCACATCAGTTACCCCTAGTCTCCTAGCGAAAGCCGTCAGAAAAAACGAAGTCCAACAAAGAGTCCGCCGTGCGAAATCAAAAAACGAAGACGACAACACTCAGTGGATCTGGGAAGAAGATAAGAAATGAGTTTAGAAGTTGTTAATGTTGCAAAAGTATATCTGTGGGGCTCTCTGATCGGCTACGTGAGCTGGGATGCAGAACGGGAAATCGGAGCCTTTGAATATGACGAAAAATTTTTAAAGAGTTTTGCTGAACCGGCTCCCATCAAAATGCCTAAAAAAATTGGAGTTTATGAATTTCCTGGGTTAGCTAGGGAAACGTACAAGGGGCTTCCCGGAATGCTCGCGGATGCACTGCCCGATAAGTTTGGCAATGCTTTGATAGATGTGTGGCTAGCCAAACAAGGCAGAACCGCAAGCAGCTTTCATCCCGTGGAAAGACTTTGTTACCTAGGGACCAGGGGAATGGGCGCATTAGAATTCAAGCCAAATAGCTACAAAGCAAGAAAGAGCAATGTCCCTATCGATATCAAAGAAATGGTCGAGTTAGCTTCAGATATTCTATCGGATCGAAAAAAAATTAAAGAAAATATAAATGGAGATGAAAAAAAAAGAAAAGCAGCCTTAACAAATTTGTTAGTAATAGGAACTTCCGCCGGCGGCGCGCGAGCAAAGTGTATAATTGCATACAATGAAAAAACTGGAGAAGTCAGATCCGGCCAATTGAAAAGCACAGAGGAGTTCACATACTGGTTGTTAAAACTTGATGGTGTTGCCGACAATAAGGACAAGGACCTAAGCGATCCACAAGGATACGGAAGAATTGAATATGCCTATTACTTGATGGCCAAAGATTGTGAAATAGATATGAGCGAATGTCGATTGTATGAAGAAAACGGCAGAGCACATTTTATGACAAAAAGGTTTGACCGCCTAAAAGGTGGGGAAAAGCTTCATATGCAATCACTTTGTGGAATTGCTCATTACGACTTTAATTCCGCAGGAGGATACAGTTATGAGCAAGTCCTAGAGATGATTAGAGAAATTGTATCTGAAAATAAATTTGAAGCCCTCGAACAACAATTTAAGAGGGCAATTTTTAATATCATTGGCAGAAATCAAGATGACCACACTAAAAACATTGGATTTTTGATGGACAAAAAAGGAAATTGGAAATTATCACCCGCATTTGATATGAGTTATAGTTATAATCCGAAGGGCGTATGGACCAATCAGCACCAAATGCGGATAAACGGAAAACGGGATAATTTCACAATCGAAGATCTTTTAGAATTCTCTAAAAAAGCAGATCTAAAAAACAATAGGGCCATTAAAATTATAGAAAATATCACAGACGTATTTAAAAACTGGGAAAAATACGCTGGAAAAGCCCAAGTGTTCGAAAACCTAAAAGCTGAAGTAAAACAAAATTTAAGAACTGACTTGGTAAAATAGCATAATTTTAGGGTTAAGACCTTTGGCTTAACCCCCAAACATAAATGTCCGGATTTTGTTTGTCATGTTTTTCTAGAGTTCTCTTACAAAGTATTTTTGGTTGCCTATGTAGGCTTCGCCGTACGGCGCGGTTTAGTGTTTAGTCAAAACTGCATACAGCGCTGCTAAATCCGTCGTTGGTTTCAAGTTCAGTGAATTTCCAAATAGACATAGATCAGAAAACTAGTGCTCATTCGCGGAGATTCAGCATCATGAACGACTGATCAAAGAAGTTAGTATCTTCTTTGATTCCACGCTGCTCGATTCCATATGACGAAAAGCCGCACGACTCAAAGATGTATTTTGCATTTACTGCGGAAATCGTTACCACGGCTCGGATATACTTCAGCTCTTGGGTTTGAGCGGCCCTTGCAATCAACGCTTTTAGAAGAGCCTTGCCGATTCCCTGATTGCGGAATTTCGGCAGAACGATCAGCCCCCAAATTGTTCCCTTGTGCCCAACCGAATGCTTCTTCTCTTTTTTAAGCCCAATGACACCTGCGAGTTCACCGTCTTGAAAATAGCCCAAGACAAAGTCGTCTTGACTGCTCTTTTCGAGAATATTCATTACTTGTTCATCCGTCGCCTTCAACCAATCTTCCGCGCCGGTCCCAAAGGCCTCTGGGTGCAATCGCAATCCCTGAAGACGAATATTATAATAACCTGCACTGTCATTTGGTTCTAGTTGACGGATCATCTGACTCCCCTGGATTTTTCAGTTGTACGCATTTCTTGAAGAGCTGTCATCAATGGACTGTATTGAATTAAAAAGTGATCATTTTTTATCGGCTCGATGGCATAAATCGAATGATGAGCCAAAATGAAGCGTTGAACTTTTGAGGGTGATTGTTACTTCGACAAATTATTAAAATAGCGAGTAGTTTCAATATCTTCAGATTCGTCGTTTAAAATAGCGTATAGTTATTTGTCAGTAGTGAGCCACAAGGT
>JANPPN010000084.1:0-5769 GCA_031428535.1 Bdellovibrio sp.
CAATTAATCCTCATATATTTAGGTTTATTTTACATTCTTTCGATAATAATCGCAATGCCTTGTCCTCCCCCGATACACGCACTGCCAAGCGCATATCGACCCTGACGGCGATGCAATTCATAAACAAGATGATTCATGATCCGCGCACCTGATGCCCCCAACGGATGCCCCACTGCGATCGCACCGCCATTTACATTCGTGCGGGCAGGATCCAACTGCAATTCTTTTTCAACAGACAAATACTGAGCAGCAAAGGCCTCGTTCACTTCAACTAAATCCATTTGATCAAGTTTCATTCCAGCTTTTTCAAGAGCCTTTCTGGCTGCAGGTGCCGGGCCGATGCCCATAATCTTCGGATCGCAACCTACTACCGCCCACGAAATTATACGCGCCATGGGTTTTAAACCCTTCGCTTTCGCAAAACTTTCACTTGCGAGCAACGAGCATGCGGCCCCGTCAACAATTCCGGAAGCCGTTGCTGCCGTTACAAGACCATCTTTTTTAAATAACGATTTTAAGGTCGAAATTTTTTCAAGCGTTGATTCCGGCTTAGGATGTTCGTCTTTATCAACCATCAGTTCAGCTTTTTTAGTCACGACCTTAACGGGTGATATTTCAGCTGCAAAATAATTTTTCTCGAGAGCCATTTTATATTTCTGCTGCGTTTTTATAGCGTATTCGTCGCAGGCTTGTCTTGTAATGTCGTATTGCGCTCCAAGATTCTCGGCCGTAATTGCCATCGGAATGCCGGCATAGGAATCTGTCAGTGCTGAAGTCATCGCGTCTTCAAATTCAAAATTCCCCATTCGCAATCCATCAAAGCGGACTTTGCGATTTACATAGGGAATCTGCGACATCTGCTCGACGCCACCAGAAAGTACGCAACCGGCGTCGCCCGCCAAAATCATGTCTGCTGCATTTATCCATGATTGAAATCCCGAACCACAAAGTCTGTTCACAATATAAGCGCCCACATTTACCGGCACATTCAATTTTAAACCGGCATGGCGCGCGAGATAGGCCGCATCGGCTCCGCTTTGCACAACATTGCCGATTATCACCTGACCGATATCCGCAGGATTAACCCCTGCCGCCTGAATTGTACCAAGCCCGGCAGCAACTGTTAAATCTGTTGCCGAAATATCTTTCAATATGCCACCGAAGGCTCCGAATGCTGTTCTTTTGCCGGATATAAATACTATTTTTTCCATAGGTTGTAGGTTAAGAATAAGAAATCAAGATAGCAAGCTGATTTTAGGAGCTGAAATGAATATTCTCGTCATTGGTTCTGGCGGACGCGAACACGCCATAATAAAAAGTCTGGGGCGATCGGCAAAAGTAAATTCCATTTATTGCAGCCCAGGAAATGCCGGAATTGCAGAACTCGCCACCAACGTAAGTCTTGAAATTAAAAATCATGCGGTAGTTGTCGGCTTTTGTGCTGAAAAAAAAATCGATCTTGTTTTTATCGGCCCCGAAGATCCGCTGGTCGACGGCCTTGCCGACACTCTGCGCACTAATAAAATCTCGGTTTTTGGCCCCTCAAAGGCAGCCGCCAAGCTCGAAGGATCAAAAATCTTTGCTAAATCATTTATGCAGGAAGCCGGCGTGCCGACTGCCGCCGCCGATCTCGTCAGCACGGTCGCAGAAACGTTAGCAGCTGCAGAAAAATATACAGCGCCATTTATTCTCAAAGCCGATGGCCTTGCTGCAGGAAAAGGAGTTTTCATCTGTGCCAGCCTGGCAGAACTGAAAAGTGCAGCCGCTGATATTTTTGAAAAGAAAACTCTCGGCACTGCCGGAAACTTTGCACTCCTCGAGCAGAATATTCCCGGAAAAGAAATTTCGCTTCTTGTTTTAACTAACGGCACTGAATTTCAGGCGCTGCCAATGGCTCAAGATCACAAAAGGCTGCAGGATAATAATTCGGGACCCAATACCGGCGGCATGGGAACAGTTGCGCCGTTGCAAATAGAAAAAGAGCTTTACGAAAAAATTATTGAGCGCGTCGTAAAACCCTCAATAGCCCATTTGAAAACGTGCGGCTATTTATTTTACGGCGTGTTGTTTATCGGTCTGATGATCAAAGACGATGAACCTTATGTACTCGAATACAATGTGCGCTTCGGTGACCCTGAAACTCAGGTCATTCTCCCGTTGATTGAAAACGATCTTGCAGAACTTTTCTTTGCGCTCAGTAACGGAAAACTCAGTACGTTAAAGCTCAATGAAAAAACAGCTTTTTGTATCGTCAATGCCGCCGAAGGCTACCCTGAAAAGCCGGTGAAAAATAAGACGATACTGTTGCCTAAAAATACAGAAAGCACTTATACTCTACATGCTGGAACAGCATTAAGTCCGACGGGCCAACTGGTTTCTGCTGGTGGGCGAGTGCTCAATATAATAGCGGTTCGGGACAATTTTACACAGGCTCGCGAAGCAGCTTACGAATTTAATGCCCAAGTCGTATTTGAAGGTCGGCAATTCAGAAATGATCTTGGAATGTACAAATAAACTAATGACCCTAAAATTTCTGAATGTTAGTTTCAGAAATTCTTTTTTAGGGGGCAGAAATGGGGCTTGAATTGAACTCAGATAATACAAACGATCTTGATACACCACAGAGCGCAATTGAACACAAAACCGGCCCCAATGGTACGTCTGAACCGGTTAAGAATCTGGCTTATTACAACAAACTAATTACTCCGGCAATGGATCAGAAATTTTTTGAACGCAATCCTGCCCGCCTTTCTTACGCCGTTCTTTTTCTCGGTGTGAATGCGGCCTTAATTTACGCCGTTATGACAATGGAAATTCATTGGACACTGAAAATTCTCGCGGGCTTTATCATGGGTCAGTTTAATGCCGGACTTGCCTTTGTTTCTCACGAAACGCTGCATGGTTCGATTGTTAAAAATAAACACCTGCAGGATCTCGTTGCATTTTTTGCGTTTGCACCGTTCTTGATGTCTCCGACCTACTGGAGATTCTGGCACAACAGGCTTCATCACGGAAATACCCAGTACATTCTGAAAGATCCCGATGCTTTCCCGACAATGACCGTTTACCGTCAGTCGAAATTTATGCAGCGGCTTTTCCAGTGGACTCCGGGTGCTAACACAATCAGAAGCTATTTTTATTTCTTTTTCTGGTTTTCATTTCAATCTTTTTTGAATCAGATTTACATGCGCTTCGGAAACAAGATGTGGTCTGAAATGAAACACACACGTGTTTCATTCGAATTCGGCCTTCAGGTCCTGATGATGGGCTCGCTCGTTTATTTCGTAGGTTTAAGTAATTTTGCATTTTTGATTTTAATTCCGTTCGCAATTCAGAATTACACCGTCATGAGCTACATCTCGACGAATCATAACCTTTCGCCGTTAACTAAAGTTAATGATCCCTTGGTTAATTCCCTGACAGTTACAACAAATCCGATTTTTGAATTCATACATTTGAATTTCGGCTATCACGTTGAACACCATATTTTTCCGCGAATGAGCGGCGCGTACACAAAAAAAGTTCATGCAGAACTTAAGAAGCAGTTTCCGGATGCTTATCAGTACATGAAAAAATCCGACGCCTTAAAGCTTTTGTACAGCACGGCTCGCATTTATAAAAATCATACAACGCTGATTAATCCGAGAACGCTGCAAACTTACAAAACCTTACCAGTTCCAGCGAAGGGATAATTGGGATTTACTTTCAGAAGCAGTAAATGAATGAGTAATCACTAAGTCTTTATTGTTCGAAAGATTTTCCAGAACTTCAACTTCGGCCTTGGAGGCTTTGGCATCGTAGTTTATTTCTGCTCTTGTCCAGCCGATATACTGAATTCTTGCCAGTGCCTGCATGGCAAGAAATTTCAGGCTGAGTTTATGATCGGTTTTATCAGATGCGCTGCCCGAAGCTCCGAGGTCTACTTCCGCTTTCAAATTCTCTTCGATTTTTGTTGCGGTCTGTCCGATAGAAGAGTTTTTCATCTCTGAGTTTTCCCACCAGTAAGAAAGCGAATTATCAATTATTTTTGCAACCACAGACTGCGACGAATCGGCAGCGGTCAAAGATTTCGGTAAAACTTTTTTGTTAAAATCTTTTTGGAAATTTGCTGCCCCATCGTAATCAGATGACGGCATTACCAGAACAGACATCTGGTTGACCTGGCGCGCCCATCCCGAAACCCCTGCGAGCAATGTAAATAAAACCAGATATAAACATCTTAGCATTTTCAACTCCGCCTCTTAACTCCTTTATGTTTCAAGAGTCGAGCCATAGGCAAAGAGCGTGCGGGCTTTGATTGTTTCAAAATGAGACCGACTGCCAATACAGGCAACGCTGTGTCGAAAAATTTATGACACCCTAAAATTACTCGTCGAATTTACTCGTCGAGGATGTAATTGAGGGGGTTAACCGGAATTCCATTAACCCGCACTTCGTAATGCAGATGCGGTCCTGTTGAACGCCCCGTACTTCCTGTAGAAGATATAACGTCGTATTTTCCGACCTTCTGCCCGACCTGTACATAAATCTGCGAGTTATGCGCATAGCGGGTCAACACTCCGAACCCATGATCGACAGATACCAGTTTCCCGTAAAAATCGTCCCAGCCGGCGAAACTGACGATGCCATCTGCAGGTGCGCGAACCGGAGTGCCGGGCGCCACCACAATATCCAGCCCCGCATGCATTCGCATTTTTCCATTAATTGGATCTACACGATAACCAAAGCGAGAACCGATTGGTCCGCGCGACGGGCGCATGCTCGGCGTTGCCGCAAGCAGGCTCTGACTGTCTGAAAGCGATTCCCATAACTGAATGACGGACTGTTCTTTTAAGAGCGAGTCTTTAACTGCTTCATCAATTTTAATTACCAGAGTTGAATAGTTGGCGCTGGACTTTTCAGAAGCCAGTTCGCCATTAAAAGAATTCACCGGGTTTTCAGTCGTAATCGACGGATCCTGTTCATAGAACTCTTCGCTCGACATTCGTTCCACCACTTTGGTTTTCTGGGCCTCTTCAATGTTATTGATCTGCGCCGGGAAACTCAGGCGTTCGGTACGATCCTTCAATTGGATATTCGTAATCAATTTCAATTTGTTTGTAATGACGCCCACGCGATCAAGCCCCGACTGAAGTGAATCAAGTTTCCCTTCAACGACCTGAAACTGCCTTTGTAGATTCAGATTTTCAACTTTCAATTTTCTGTTTTCAATCGACTGGGCCAGCAATCCGAAATAATCAATAAAGCCCGCAAACAAAGAAATAACCACAAACGCCACCATAAACACCGCAACTTTAAAATAACTTAACGGAACTGTAATTTTGCGAGTTTGCTTTTCATCATTAGTTAAAAAATAAAGTGTTACGGTTTTTTTAGGATAACTCATCTGCCTATTTATCCTGAAAGTGTAGAACTAACACTGTGACATTGTCGTCGCCACCGTGTTCCAATGCCCGTTGGATCATCAGCGGAACAACTTTTTCCACTGGGTTTGAATTAAAAATACTCATCAATTCGTCATCCGGCACCATACCTGTTAAACCGTCAGAACAAAATAAAAAAACATCGCCGCTAGAAATTTCCCGCTCAAGAATATCCGGAAAAACATCGCGTTCAAATCCAACGCTGCGAGTGATAACATTTTTACCGATCACTTTGCGGGCCTGCTCTTCAGACATCATTCCCAGTCGGATTTGCTCATTCACCAGAGAATGATCTTCGGTCAACTGCCAAACATAGGGCTTTCGATAAAGGTAACAACGACTATCA
>JANPPN010000085.1:0-3889 GCA_031428535.1 Bdellovibrio sp.
ATAACTAACTTGGCGGCCGGCGTTTCTCAAAAGAAACTGACTCATTCAGAAGTAACCGAAACTGCTAAAAAGGTGGAACAAAAATTCTGTTCATTTCTAAAAGAATTTGTCGTTAAGATTTGACTTAGTTAGAGCTTTTTAGGCTGTCTTCAGGCTGGGCTCGAGTTTTTTAAATGAACTTTCCAGCTTTTCTTTGATCTTTTCAGAGGTAAAGGGTTTAACAACGTATTCGGTAACACCTTCTTTTATCGCTTCAAGAATCTGTTCCTGCTCGCCTTCAGCAGTAACAAACATAATCGGAATTTTCTTAAAAGCCTCTTCGCTCCGGCACTTTTTCAAAAGCTCGAGTCCTGACATATTCGGCATATTCCAGTCGGCAATAACGTATTCAAATGGTTCCTTTGATGTTGAGTGTTCGATAAGTAATTTGTACGCTTCGACTCCATCAAAAGCTTCGACTGCATTATTGTAACCTAAATCGAAAATGACTTTTTTGATTATTTTTCTCATCGTTGCGAAATCATCTACAATTAAAAATTTTGTTCCGGGTTTAAACATTTTGCGCCATTTTTCTTTTAGGCCGTTTTGCGTGAAGTCGTATTTAATTTTTTATAAGAACTCTCAAGTTTTTCTTTAAGTTTAGCTGCACTGAATGGCTTAATCACATATTCGGTGACTCCTACTTTCAAAGCCTCCAAAATTTGGGTCTGCTCGCTTTCCGCCGTCACCATCATAAACGGGATTTTTCGGAATGGCTCTTCGGTTCGACATTTTTTTAGCAAATCCAGCCCGGACATATTTGGCATATTCCAGTCAGCAATTATAAATTCAAAGGGCTGGCTTTGCTTTGCCGCTTCGGCCATAAGTTGATAGGCGTTGTGGCCATCCACAGCTTCAACTATGTTGTGGTAGCCTAAATCCGACAACACTTTTTTAATAATCTTTCGCATGTTAGAAAAGTCATCCACGACCAAAAATTTTGTTGTTTCCTTAAACATTTTTCACGCCTTTCGAAATTTACTCGTATGATTACTATATAGCATAATTCAAGTCAGATCGGTTTTCCGGCCAAATAACGTACTTTTTTTTTTTAACTGTAAGAAAGTCCTGTCGCGCTGAATATGTTCATCAACTTATGCAGCCTTTGCGCCGGCAATTTTGATCTTTTTAAAGGAGCTTTCAAGCTTTTCTTTCAATTTAACCGGGCTAAACGGCTTCACAACGTATTCAGTTACACCTATACGAAGCGCTTCCAGAATATGCTTTTCATCTGCCTCTGCGGTAACCATCATAAACGGAAGTGTTTTAAAGCGGTCTTCATTGCGGCATTTTTTTAGCAGTTCCAGGCCTGACATGTTCGGCATATTCCAGTCAGCAATTATAAATTCAAACGGTTCACCGTCTTTGGCGTGCATCACCAGTAATTCATAGGCGGTTTGGCCATCAGCAGCCTCCACTGTGTTTTCATAGCCCATGTCGCCGATTACTTTTTTGATGATTTTTCGCATATTTGAAAAATCATCTACTATCAAAAATTTAGTCTTTGTTTTAAACATTTTTTTCACCCTGGTTTAAAAATTTATTTAACCGCATTTCTTATCGGCAGTTTTTCAGGTTTATAAAGTCTTGTTCAAAAACTGAATTTAAGTCTAGTTTTTTTAACCTTTTTCAATTAGTCCGCAGATCGCAAACTGGACTTTTTCTCGACTCGGCAAAGGCGTTATTCTTCCCGATTAGCTAACCACAATAGTACGCGAGTGCTGTCTTAATAGTGAGATTGCACGCACTTACGAATGAGGTTTTCTTGATCTATATTCGCTGTTTAACTATCTTAGTATCAAGCTTAATTCTTGCCGCCTGCGGCGGCGTAAAAACATCTGAAACTGTTTTCCCAACTTCAGCAGCCTGCGGCCAAGGTGCAAGCGAAAATCGGTTTGTTGTACATTGGGAAAGCGGCTCCTACACCGTAGAAACAGCAAATAGTTCAGACGAATTCAGAACCGGTTTTGTAAATAAGAATCTTTCTTTAATCAAACATGTTGATAACGACTATATCATCCAATTAACTAATCAGGAAACACTTGCACAGGTGCTTGACGGCGGCGGTGTCATTACTGAGTCACTGAACTGGGGAACTCAGCAAATTAGGGCGCGGGATTTGTGGAGTGCCGGCATAAACGGTGAAAATGTAATCGTTGGTGTAATTGACGGAATGGTCGATACAAGCCACGCTCAACTTTCAGACAATATTTTAATTAATACCGGCGAAGTTCCCAATAACGGAATCGACGACGACCACAACGGTTTTGTTGATGACTACAAAGGTATTCAGGTTAACTCAGGCAAGAATGATCCCCTACAGAATCGCCATGGTACACACGTCGCCGGAATCATTGTTGCAGATCAAACTCTTGGGCCGGTTGCCGGCGTGGCACCTAAGGCAAAAGTATTGCCTGCTCAATTTATCGGTAATGACGGCGGCGGATCTATCGGCGATGCAATTGTTGCATTGAATTACGTTGCAGACCGCGGCGCAAAAATTATTAACATGAGCTGGGGTTTAGATGCCTGCATTAATATGCCAAATCTTCAGTCGACTCTTCAGGCTCTGAGCAACCGAGGCATTCTTCTTGTATCTGCCGCCGGAAATGGCGATGCTCGAGGGATTGGCATCAATATGGATATCACGCCATCGTATCCGTCTGCGTACAACTTTCTTAATCAAATTAATGTGGCCGCATCCACAAGTTCAAATTTTTTGATCGGCTTTTCAAATTATGGTCGAAAAACTGTTCATGTTGCAGCTCCGGGAGTCGGCATTTATTCAACAGTTCCTGAAAACCAAGTAGAAACAATGAGCGGAACCAGTATGGCGGCGCCAATGGTTTCAGGAGCGGCTGCGCTATTATGGAGCGTCCGACCGGCTGCTACGGCAGCGCAAATAAAAAAGGCGCTTGTTCAATCTGTAGAAAAAAATCCAATGGCTATCCTAGAAGTTTCTAGCGGCGGAGTAATAAATGTTGAGGCTGCTTTTACAGTACTTAAAACTCTTTTAGGCAACTAAGCCTCTCTTTATTGACGCATTCTCTCTATAAAAACCGACTAATTTCTTGTTGAAAATCCCCGGCATCGTTAGGATATTCCCTTTACGATAAAAGCTGAGGGGAAAATGAGAATTTACATAAATGAGCTAAAAAATCACGTCGGTCAGACCATCGAATTAAAGGGCTGGGCCTATCAAACCAGATCTTCCGGAAAAGTAAAGTTTCTTGAACTGCGCGATGGTACCGGAATTATTTCATGCGTATTTTTTCCAGCAGACTGCGGCTCGGAAAATTTTGTTAACTTTGATCAAATTACTCAAGAGTGTTCGCTTCGAATTACGGGTTCGATTCGACAGCATCCTAAGCAGCAAAATGTTTTTGAAATGGGTGTGAAAGAATTTGAAATTCTCGGAAAGGCCGAAAATTATCCGATTACTCCTAAAGAACATGGTACCGATTTTCTCATGGAGAACCGTCATCTCTGGATTCGGTCGAAACGACAACATGCTATTTTGAAAATCAGACACGAAATAATTATGTCAATCCGGGATTTTTTCGATGGCCGCGGATTTACCCTGACGGATGCTCCAATCTTTACCCCGGCTGCCTGCGAGGGCACTTCCAATTTATTCGAAACAAAATATTTTGATGAAAAAATGTATTTGTCTCAATCGGGGCAGCTCTATATGGAAGCCACGGCCCGTGCATTCGGTAAAGTTTATTGTTTTGGCCCCACCTTCAGAGCAGAAAAATCAAAAACAAGAAGACATCTTATCGAATTCTGGATGGTTGAGCCGGAAGTCGCATTTAACGACATGTATGATAATATGGACTTAGCTGAACAA
>JANPPN010000086.1:0-2064 GCA_031428535.1 Bdellovibrio sp.
ATAACTAACTTGGCGGCCGGCGTTTCTCAAAAGAAACTGACTCATTCAGAAGTAACCGAAACTGCTAAAAAGGTGGAACAAAAATTCTGTTCATTTCTAAAAGAATTTGTCGTTAAGATTTGACTTAGTTAGAGCTTTTTACGCGGTCTTCTGACAGGGCTCGAGTTTCTTAAATGAACTTTCCAGCTTTTCTTTGATCTTTTCGGAGGTAAAGGGTTTAACAACGTATTCGGTAACACCTTCTTTTATCGCTTCCAGAATCTGTTCCTGCTCGCTTTCAGCAGTAACAAACATAATCGGAATTTTCTTGAAAGCCTCTTCGCTCCGGCATTTTTTTAAAAGCTCGAGTCCCGACATGTTCGGCATATTCCAGTCGGCAATAACGTATTCAAAGGGTTCCTTTGATGTTGAGTGTTCGATAAGTAATTTGTACGCTTCGGCTCCATCAAAAGCTTCTACTACATTATTGTAACCTAAATCAGAAATAACTTTCTTGATTATTTTTCTCATCGTTGCAAAATCATCTGCAATTAAAAATTTTGTTCCAGGTTTAAACATTTTGCGCCTTTTCTCTTTTAGGCCGTTTTGCGTGAAGCCGCATTTAATTTTTTATAAGAACTTTCGAGTTTTTCTTTAAGTTTAGCTGCGCTGAATGGCTTAATCACATATTCGGTGACCCCTACTTTCAAGGCCTCCAAAATCTGGGTTTGCTCGCTTTCCGCCGTCACCATCATGAATGGGATTTTTCGGAATGGCTCTTCAGTTCGACATTTTTTTAGCAAATCCAGCCCGGACATGTTTGGCATATTCCAGTCAGCAATAATAAATTCAAAGGGCTCGCTTTGCTTTGCCGCTTCGGCCATAAGTTGAAAGGCGTTGTGGCCATCCACAGCTTCAACTATGTTGTGGTAGCCTAAATCCGACAACACTTTTTTAATAATCTTTCGCATGTTAGAAAAGTCATCCACGACCAAAAATTTTGTTGTTTCCTTAAACATTTTTCACACCTTTTTAAATTTTGAAAATTACTCGTATTATTACTATATAGTATAACTCGAGTCAGATCGGTTTGCTGGCAAATAACATATTTTTTTCTTTTTAACTGTAAGAAAGTCCTGTCGCTGAATACGTTCATCAACTTATGCAGCCTTTACGCCGGCAATTTGGATCTTTTTATATGAGCTTTCAAGCTTTTCTTTCAATTTAACCGGGCTAAACGGCTTCACAACGTATTCTGTTACGCCTACACGAAGCGCTTCCAGAATATGCTTTTCATCTGCCTCTGCGGTAACCATCATAAACGGAAGTGTTTTAAAGCGGTCTTCGTTACGGCATTTTTTTAATAGTTCCAGGCCTGACATGTTCGGCATATTCCAGTCAGCAATAATAAATTCAAACGGCTCACCGTCTTTGGCGTGCATCACCAGCAATTCATAGGCGGTTTGGCCATCAGCCGCCTCCACTATGTTTTCATAGCCCATATCACCGATTACTTTTTTGATTATTTTTCGCATATTTGAAAAATCATCTACTATCAAAAATTTAGTCTTTGTTTTAAACATTTTTTTCACCCTGATTTAAAAATTTAATTAACCGCAGTTCTTATCGGCAACTTTTCAGGTTTTATAAAGTCTTGTTTAAAAACTGAATTTTAGTCTAGTTTTTTTAACCTTTTTTAATTAGTCCGCAGATCGCACACTGGACTTTTTCTCGACTCGGCAAAGGCGTTATTCTTCCC
The DNA here is from genome assembly GCA_031428535.1 of Bdellovibrio sp. Taxonomy (GTDB): domain Bacteria; phylum Bdellovibrionota; class Bdellovibrionia; order Bdellovibrionales; family Bdellovibrionaceae; genus Pseudobdellovibrio. The sequence goes on from JANPPN010000086.1 coordinate 1,739, forward strand.
GATCAGCTAACCACAATAGTACGCGAGTGCTGTCTTAATAGTGGGATTGCACGCACTTACGAATGAGGTTTTCTTGATCTATATTCGCTGTTTAACTATCTTAGTATCAAGCTTAATTCTTGCCGCCTGCGGCGGCGTAAAAACATCCGAAACTGTTTTCCCAACTTCAGCAGCTTGCGGCCAAGGTGCAAGCGAAAATCGGTTTGTTGTACATTGGGAAAGCGGCTCCTACACAGTAGAAACAGCAAATAGTTCAGACGAATTCAGGACCGGTTTTGTAAATAGGAATCTTTCTTTAATCAAACACGTTGATAACGACTATATCA
>JANPPN010000087.1:0-5848 GCA_031428535.1 Bdellovibrio sp.
ATTCACGGTTCGAAAGGCCTTTTTGTATTAATACGTCTCTGAGCATCCTTGCTCCTCCTGCTTAATTGTTTTTTGTTTAGCTTTTTAGTGTTCGCTTGAAACAGATCCAGACAATCCTTAGTCTTAATGTTTGCTTCAAGCGGAACAGCAACAACCTGTCTCTAAGTCTGACAACACTTTCGACAGAACGCAATACCTTTGACCTTATTTATTTTTAAAACTAGACCGAATTCTGAACATACAAAAAACAATTCAGTTCAAACAGATTTGTTTTAACCTTTTTTTCAATTCTTTCGTCTAAGTATTTGCCGGTTTTTCTGCGTACTTTTTCTTCAAATACTCGACCGCTTCGTCCTTGGTCGTGCAGGACTTTTTGAATTGGCTGACACGCAAGAATTTCATTTCTTCTTTAATATACCGGCTCGGCATTAAATCCAGCACTTCTTTCGGGGTTATTAACGGGACCGGGTATAATTGGAAGAGTCTTTCAACCTCATTTCCCAACTCTACTGCCACTAACCCCGACTCAATCAAGACATCCATCAGTCTAGCGAACAATGGTAACTTTTCTCTCTCAAAAGCCACTTCTTCCACGGTCATTTTAGCCAAATCAGTCATCAAAAAGCGAATCATTTTATATTCATTCAGCTCCTGATTCGAAACTCTCAGTCGATCTTTCAGAATTTTCGAAAGATCGGCCTCAGGATTCAACAAGTAGAGAATTACAAAAAAATTCGTAACTGCGTCAGGAACTCTTTTAAGTTTAATTTCCTGAGTTCCGAAGATCTGCTGCATGATAAGCGCGAACAATCTTCGTTCGATAATAAAATTCCACGCGATCGGCGTACTGATTTTTTTCAGCTCGGCCCAGATCCGCTCGCCGCTGACATTATTTACTTCAGCAAAATGCCTGACCGCCGCAGCGTTGGTTTCTTCTTCAATTTCAAAATTGAGTTGAGCTGCAAAACGGACCAGCCGGATGATTCGCAGGAAGTCTTCTGCGAACCTCACTTCAGGATTGCCGACACAGATCAGTCTTTTCAGTGAAAGATCCGCAAGCCCGCCCCGGTAATCAATGATAACGTCTCGAACACTGTCCCAGAATAATGAATTGATCGTAAAATCCCGGCGTTCTGAATCTTTCACAGGCGTGGCTGCACTAACATGCGAAGGCCTCCTGCCGTCGAAATAATCAGACTCCTGACGAAATGTCGTTAAATCAAAAAAGTCTCCGCCAGCCAGGGGAATCTTCAACACACCGAAACTCTCACCGACCAGCAACGCCTCCGGAAAAAGGCCTTTCAGGATCTCGGTGGTCGCGTCTGTGACCAGATCAAACTCGCTCACTTTGCGATTAAGGCAGAAATCCCGAACCGCACCGCCGGCAATCCAACAAACAAATTGATGACGGGCCAAGCGGTTTCGAACCTCGGTAAAATCACTATAAAGACGATGCTTTTTTAAGCTTGATGCAATATTATACACAAATCCAACTATGACTGATTTTAACAACGGCCTCAATCATTCTCTTAAAAATAAATTGAGTCGGCTTATGAACAGTCAAGCTCTCAATCAGGTCGAAATCGGCCCAATCAAAAAACCGCTCAGTATCGAGTTTTACGAAAAGTGGCTTGCGAGCAACTATCACGGCGAGATGTCCTATCTGCAAACGCACCTGGAATTTAAAAAAAACCCGCTGCTGCTAGACGCTAAATTAAAATCCGTAATTTCAATTGGCCAGGCCTACTACCCGACAGTAAAAAAAACCGAAGTGAAAATTCCTGCCAGAGTGGCGCTATATGCCCACAATGAAGACTACCATCATTGGCTTAAACAAAAACTCATGACAGTCATCGAGCTGCTTCAAAACGACTTCCCTTACGAGGTATTTCTACCCTTTGTTGATTCCGGGCCGATTCTCGAGCGTGATATGGCTTACCAGAACGGCCTAGGCTGGTTCGGAAAAAACACCTGCCTGATTCACCCCGAACATGGCAGTCTTTTTTTTATTGCGGAAATCCTCACGACAATAGAGGTCGATTCAGAGGCTTTTGAACCCCTGCCTGACTTCTGCGGAACTTGCCAGAAATGCATTGATATCTGCCCCACCGGGGCCTTGATTGCGCCGAAAACCCTGAAGGCCGACCTCTGCATTTCTTATCTTACGATCGAAGCAAAAAAACCGCCGCCTGTCGAACTTAGAAAAAAAATGGGCGACTGGTTCTTCGGCTGCGACCTCTGTCAGACCGTCTGCCCGTGGAACGAAAAAGTTTTTCGAAAAAAACAACTTTCGAAAAATCCCGAGCTTTCAACGGCACCCATTCTCGATCTCGCACCTGAATCCCGCACCGAGCTCGTGGCGTATTTTCAGTTTTTACTGACAGCATCACATAAAAAGATCCAGAAATTCCATTTGGGCTCGGCGCTTTCGCGCGCTGGCGCAAAGGGCCTTAAACGCAATGCCCTGATCGTGATCGCCAACACGCAGCTCACCGAGCTGAAACCCGAAGTCAGCCGGCTTAAAACCACTGAGCTGCAAGAACTTGCCGAATGGGCCCTGCAAGAGCTTGGTTAATTGCGTTTTTTATATGTCAAAAATTAATTAAATATCACGCCGAGATTAAGCGATGGATACGTCTCTCGGCGTGTCCAGGTATCAAAGGCCACAATCGCGGGATTAGACCTGAATGTTGTTTGACTGTGAGTCATCGCAACGCCGAGAAAAAAGTTTGCGGTCATATTCTTCATATATCCGAGATCAACCTTGAACCCATCACCGTTTCCGTAATATCCGAATGTTGAGTTAAACAAATAATACGCCCGTACATGAAAACCATTGTCTGAAAAAAATCCCGCACCAAGACCGCTCGAAGTTCCCGTAGTGGAATTTATACTTATCTGATAATCGGCCCTTGAAGAGAATTGGGCGCCGTAATAAAAGTGATTGTCGTTGATGTAACCGGCATTAAATTCATAAACCAAAATTGTGGTCTGCCATTGATTTAAGGGTGCCGGATTTGCCGTTGCTTCGGTATCCAGACGATAAATCCCGGCATCAAGAAACACCCCGGTACGACCGTAAGAACGGGAAAAGGTATTGACCGGTCTTCCGCTCAAATCTGTCTGACCATAAACGAAAGTCAGTGGGCAGAAAAATACCGTGCAAAAAAACAAAACCAGAAAAAATTTAGATCGCATAACTTATTTCATAGTATTTCCCTCAGGATTCATATACTTAACGCGGAGCGTTTGGAGTTCATATGACTTGTGCGATTGTATTTTTTTCTTTCCCGCTCTTAAGTATTGGTTTTAAAATTGACCCCACTTCCAGATCGTGTTTTTTACACCACATATGAGATTTATTCTTTCGGTCATGGCAATTCTTCTGAGCTTGGATTCTATGGCTTTAAGCTATGAAGGGAATGTCAGTCGTGCAAAGACGCATCTGAAATTCAACGACCCTGTTCAGCGAAAAACTTATGCACTGAACGCTTCAACTGCGCTTATTTCAACCTATATCAACAAACTCAGCGATGGCGACTTTATTTCTCTCGAAGGCTACCGCGACGAAAAGCAAACTGTCTTAACTGTTAGTTCAGTTAATTACATTGGGCTTAGCGTACTTCTCGGCACCTGGTTCGGCGATGACCTCTACTGTTACACTTTCGTCAGCTACACCGAGTTCACTATTGCTTACCGCGGCGTTGCGAAGAAGTGCCCGACGTCAACCGCACCGACTTACACTTATTTCGTGAATCCATCGACCACCTCTTGGGTTATGCTGCTTGCCGGTGATCGCGGCAGTTATGTCGGCGACCTCATCATAAACAGCACAAAAGACATCGAAATCCAATTGTACGATTCCGAAACCGGCGATATTCTTAGAAAAATTCATCTAAGAAAGTAAAAGAGTGAGCCCGTACAAACCAACTTCCGAAAAATTATTTTTTTCAAAAAATGATCTCGACGACATACGGCTTGGGAATCTCGTTAAAAGCGCACTGATTGAAGAACTTTCCGCAACGGATAGCTACTGTCTGCTCGGCTATCCCGACGATGAAGGCATTAAACTGAATAACGGCAGTCCGGGCGCCGCAGCAGGTCCTGCTGCCATTCGTCAGTATCTCTACAGGATGACACCTGCAACGCCATCAGCACCTGAATTTTATGATGGCGGCGACTTGAGTCCGTCGGCGGATCTGGCCACCCGTCATCAGCAGGCTCAGACCAGTATTCACTCTTTACATAGCAAGAAAGTCCGCACACTTACGCTGGGTGGCGGTCACGACTATGGCTACTCCGACGCAAGTGGGTTTTTGAAAGCGAATCTTAGCCAGAACATCCGGCCTCTCGTCATCAACTTCGATGCCCACCTGGATGTCCGGCCCGACAATAACGGCTTCAACAGCGGTACGCCATTTTACCGGTTACTCAATGAATTCACAGACAAATTTGATTTTGCTGAAGTCGGTATTCAGCCTCAGTGCAATTCTCTGGTTCACCGCAAATGGGCGCAGAGTAAAAAAGCTTCGATCTTCAGTCTTCGTGACCTGCAGAAGAACGGCGGCCTCGATCACCTCTTTCAAAAACCGCCATTTATTCAACTAACAAAATCGACTCCGGTATTTATCAGTTTTGATATCGACTGCCTGACTTCAACTGAAGCACCGGGCTGCAGCCAATCCTGGGTTACCGGATTGAAAACCGAAGAAATTCTGCAATTTATGTCGAAACTCTTTACTATTTCTGATGTTCGCGGACTTGGTATTTATGAAGTTTCGCCGCCGCTCGATTTTAATGATCAAACATCAAAAACCGCAGCCTTGATTGCCTATAACTTTTTATTTCAAGGCGTTTTATGAAGGGCTTCGGAAGCGACAATCACTCCGGGGTCCATCCCGAATTGATGAAGGCACTGATAGAATGCAACACAGACCACGCACCCAGCTACGGTACAGACCTGCAAAGCGAAGCGGCGATCGCTGCGTTTAAAAAACAGTTCGGCAATCAGACCGAAATCTTCTTTGTCTTTAACGGAACGGCCGCAAATGTTCTGGCCCTTCGATTTTTGACCGAACGCCATGAATCGATTTTCTGCTCGGACGTCAGTCATCTGCATGTTGATGAATGTGGCTCACCCGAATTCTTTGCGGGCAAGCTCATTACGCTTCCACAAACTGAAGGTAAAATTTCTCTCGAGGTACTTAAAAGCTCGCTCATCAGAAGGGGCGATCAGCATTTTAGCCAAACCCGTGTCATCAGCCTGACTCAACCAACTGAATTGGGCACTTGCTATTCCCTGAATGAAATCCGCGAAATCGCAGACTGGGCGCATCAGAATCAAATGTATGTCCATCTCGATGGCGCACGATTAACGAATGCCCTCATTCAGCTGAAATGCACCTATAAAGAAATGACATCCGATCTCGGTGTTGACACCGTGTCTTTCGGCGGCACCAAAAACGGATTTATGATGGGTGAAGCAATTTTAATTCTTAATCCTGAACTGGCAAAATCCGCAAGGAATAAATTGAAATACATCCGCAAACAGGCGGCGCAACTTCCGTCAAAAACCCGATTCATTGCAGCACAGTTCAGGCGCTATTTTACAAATGATCTTTTTCTAGAAATCGCCTCGCACTCGTGCGCTATGGCTGAGCGACTAAGTGCCGGACTGAAAAAAATTCCTGAAGTTAAAATGACTACGAAGCGAGAAAGCAACGCCGTTTTTGCAATGATCCCCAAAGAGTGGGTGAAACAAATAAGAGAAAAGTATTTTTTCTACGTCTGGGACGAAAAAACTTTTGAATGCCGGATCATGACCAGCTGGGACACCTCGCCTGCCGAA
>JANPPN010000088.1:0-27431 GCA_031428535.1 Bdellovibrio sp.
CTGCTTTCGTTCAATGCGGCAGTTGAAGCGGCCCGCGCAGGCGAGCACGGCAAAGGATTCTCGGTCGTGGCACAAGAAGTGGGAAATCTGGCGGAAGCCAGCGGTAAGTCAGCTCAGGAAATATCAGACATGCTGGCCAGCAGTTCTAAACTTGTTAATTCAACGTCTGACAACATTAAAAGACAGATAGAATCCATTCTGGATATGACAAAAAGTCAGTTAACCCAGAGCGCTTCAAAAGTTAATTCGATGCAGGCGGTTTTTGATGAAATCGTCGAAAAGTCTTCGCTTGCAGCCGACGAAATGAAAGTTATTGCTCTGGCATCTCAAGAACAAATTACTGGTATTGCCGGAGTGTCTCAGGCTATGGGACAAATCGACGTTGTGACCCAGCGGAATAATGAAGCTGCGCATACTTCGTCGCAGGCGGCGAATGAACTAAACGCCCAGTCGCAGGAGCTTCTGACTGCAATTGACGAACTCAACTTGGTCATTAAAGGCCGCAACTAAAGTCCTGAAAACAATTTTAAATTTTGACCTTTTTACGCCTGAAATTCATCAGAATTTAGGTGATATTTTTTTGAAACTGGACCTTTTTCCCTTAAAACCAGACTGCATATAAACGGTCACCGGCCGATAAGTAGGTATGAAAATAGGAAGTATTCAGCGTGGATGATTTTGAAAGAGAACTAAAGCTTGGATTTTTAGATGAGGCCGAGCAGTCTATTACTGACGTTGAACAGTCTTTTTTAAGTCTGGAGAGTGATCCCGGTAACAAAGAAAATATCAACAATATTTTCAGGCTTGCGCATAACTTGAAAGGCTCTTCCAAGGCGGTTGGTTTTGATCAACTTGGTCAATTTACACACGAATTCGAATCCTTCGTTCTCAGAGTAAAAGACGGCGATCTCAAAATTTCGGGTGCAGTCGTCAGTCTGTTACTTAAAACAACTGATTTTATCAAAGAAATGATTCTGAAACTGCGGGTTAATCTGAATGCTGATCTTCCTTCAGGAGTTATTCTGGAAGAAATGAAAAATTTCACTCAAGTGAATGCACATGCCGGCTCCGAAGCGCCGCAACTTGTAGTTGCTGCGGATTCGCCAGTTGAAAATGAAGCCCCGGTTTCGGTTCACACGGATGCACCTGTACCCGAACCTATCAATAACGTAACAGAATTTCAGAAAAAAAAGAAAACTGTAGCGGCGGCTAAGCCGCCGGCTCTTGATGAAAGTATCCGCGTGGCGGGCAGCAAGGTTGATAAACTTTTAAATGCTGTCGGTGAAATGGTAATTTTACAGAGTGTCCTTGCACAGAGCAAAGACGGCGTAGGTATGAACGATCAGAATTTCAAAAAGACTATGCACCAGTTAAGTAAAGTAAGTAAAGAAATTCAGGACATCTCAATGGGCCTGCGAATGGTTCCGATTAAACCGATCTTTCAGAAAATGCAGCGAATAGTGCGCGATACGGCACAAGTGCTCGAAAAGGAAATCAATCTTACTTTGGTCGGTGAAGAATCCGAACTGGATAAAAACGTACTTGAAAACATCAACGATCCACTGGTTCATTTGATCCGCAATTCAGTTGATCACGGAATAGAAAGCGCCGAAAAGCGATTAGCCGCCGGAAAATCCCTTTGCGGAAATGTTGAGCTTAAGGCTTACCATCGTTCTGGAAAACTGGTTATCGACATTATCGATGACGGCGGTGGGCTTGATCCGCAATTTTTGCGGGCTAAGGCTATTGAAAAAGGCATCATCGCGGCCACAGAAGAACTCACGGATGCAGAATGCCTCAAACTTATTTTCAGGCCCGGTTTTTCTACTAAGGACGCGATCACTGAAATTTCCGGACGAGGCGTCGGAATGGATGTGGTCAAAACCAATATTGAAAGACTTGGCGGTGAAATTCAAGTTGAATCCACGCTGGGGGAAGGCGCTACTTTCAGAATTACGCTGCCACTGACACTTGCAATTATTGATGCGATGATTGCAACATACGGCGGCCAGAAATATGTATTGCCTTTAAATCATGTTTACGAAACCCTGCAGCCGCAGCCGGGTCAGGTTTATAAAGAAAAAAACCTCGGTACAGTGCTGATGTTGCGCGGAGAAAATCTGCCACTTTATCACCTTGGGGATTTCTTTGCGCTGAAACGTCACAAAGCCGAAACAAATATGATTGCCATGGTTTTCAGAAATGATAATCGGCCTTATGCCATTATGGTTGACGACATTATCGCGCAGCAACCGGTTGTGGTCAAACGCTTGAGCAATGATATGGAAGGCATGATCGGAATTAGTGGTACAACAATTCTTGGAGACGGCAAGCCCTGCCTGATCTTAGAGGCCCAGGATCTGCTGTTACGCGAAATCACCCAGATCGACAGTCCACATTTAATAAATGAAACTAACAAACTAAGTAAAAAAGAGGTCGCATGAGCTCACACATAAATAACAATCATGGCGAAAAGAAAGTTAACGTCAATAATAATTCCAACAGCAACCGGTATATTTGTTTTAATCTGGGTAACCAAGAATACGGTGTGCCGTTACTTTCAATAAAAGAAGTTTTGGGGCTTCCGGAAGTTACCCCGATTCCGCAGTGTCCAAACTATTTTCTCGGGATAATGAATCTGCGCGGAAAGGTGATTTCGGTAATGGATCTCCGGACCAAGATCGGAATTAAAACTCAGAACAACAGTGAAACCTCGGTTATGATTCTGGATCTCGGTGAGCAATTATTGGGAGTGGTCGTAGACAAAGTAAATGCGGTTATTACTATCAACATGAAAGATATTACAGAAGCACCAAAGATGGAAGAAACCAAAGCAACGGATTACATCGAAAATGTTTACCGGCATAACGAGCAACTGATTTTATTAATTTCAATCGCTAAGGCGCTCTCGATCGAGGATCACCTCGTTTTGAACCAACACGTGAAAATAGCGAGCTAAGGATAAAAATGATATTTCTAAACAAGCTTCCATTAAAATACAAGATTTCCGGATTGGTTCTGGCCTGTAACATCATTCTGATTTCGGGTTCGTTCTGGTCGCTTTCGGGCCACAGCACTGTTGAAGGGGTCTTAACCAGTTTTTACTGGCTGTTCTCGGCGATTTCAGCATTGACGCTGGGATTTTCGGTGTACATGGGTTTCCAAATTTCAAAAACTGTTGAGGGTTTGACCAGCGATCTTTCACAGAACACCAGCAACCTTGATGAAGTGGCAGAAAAGATTGCAAGCGGTGCAACCGAGTTATCGTCTGCGGCAACCCAACAGGCCGCAGCACTTCAAGAGACCGTAGCTACGATAGATGAAATCGGCGCAATGATTCACAAAAATTCCGAAGCGGCGGTTAAATCAAAAGAACTTTCGATCGGCAGCAAACTGTCGGCCGAGCAGGGCCGCCACATCGTCGATAGCATGATGTCCGCCATCAATGAAATCGAAAGCAACAATAACGATCTTTCAAATCAGATGCATGACTCCAATAAACAATTGGCAGAAATTACAAAGCTGATTCACGAGATTTCTACAAAGACTCAAGTGATTAATGATATCGTGTTTCAGACAAAACTGCTTTCCTTTAATGCGGCCGTAGAAGCCGCACGCGCGGGCGAGTACGGCTATGGCTTTGCAGTGGTAGCTGACGAAATCGGAAAACTGGCGCAACGCTCAGGCGGTGCGGCCAAAGAAATCACCAGTATGCTGCAGGATTCTGTTGGCCGTGTTGAATTTATAATCCAAGACACTAAAAACAAAGTTGATCGGATTATGAACGTCAGTAAAGAAAAAATCAATTTCGGTGCTGAACGTGCAAAAAAATGTAAAGAATCTTTAGACGAAATTTTAACGAGCGTTCAGTCGGTCGATACCTTAGTGGTGGAAATTTCAACGGCCTCGCACGAGCAGAATCTCGGTGTCGGGCAAGTTTCACACGCCATGAATCAGCTTGAGACGGTTACGAATCAGAATTCGGCAGTGGCTCAGGCCTCTTCAACAGCCGGCGAACAGCTGCGTCGTCAAGCCGATACAATAAATCGTATCGTCAAAAATATGAACTCCTATGTCCGCGGTACAGACGAAGTAAGACATTATTCAAAGCCGCCATTACCAGGTCGACCGGCCGTAAAACCAACGACCAGAAAGCCGGTTGCTGCCGTAGCCGATAAAAAAGTGCTGAAATTTGAGCGCAAAAAACCGGACGTGACTCCGGTCCGAAAAAAGGCGCCGGCTGAAGAGGTTGTAATTGAGTACAAAAAGGTGTCCGGCTATGCCGGCAAAACTCCTTCCGGAGACGATCCTGGATTCAGTGAATAAGCGTGGAGGCTTAGCTTGATCAACTATAATTTAGACGAAGATGGCAATGTCATAAAAGAAGTTGCCCGAATTGTTTCAAATATTGCCGGTATTCAACTCGGGGAGAAACAATACCCGATGATCGAAAACCGTTTGAAGTCGAGAATGTCGAAGCTTTCGCTGCGCGCTTTCAACGATTACTTATCTTATCTGCTCGAAAACAAAGAAGCCGAGACCGAGGCTCTGGTTTCGTTGTTAACAACACATCATACTTATTTTTTCAGAGAATTTTCACAGTTTGAATTTATTTTGAACCGAAAACTCAGGGAAATTATCACCACTGCCGAAAAACGCGAGGATAAAAAAATTCGTGTTTGGTCTGCGGCCTGCAGTACCGGCCAGGAAGTCTACTCGCTAGCCATGTTTCTTGATTATCATTTAAAATATTTGGCACCGCATCTGAACTTTGAGGTCTGGGGAACTGATATCGACATTGAGTCGGTAGAAGCATCTATAAACGGGGTCTACCGTACAAATGAACTGAATAAATCGCCGGCCATGTATCTTGGCCAACATTGGATTCAGGGTAAGGAAAATGTGCGGGATTTTTCAAAGGTGCGCGACAGTCTGAAATCAAAATGCCATTTCACGACTTTAAATCTGCTTCAGGCCAGTGAATTCCGAAAAAATGAAAAGTTTGATCTGATTTTCTGCCGGAATGTATTTATTTATTTTAATTCACAGCAGATCGAGGCGATATCCGCAAAGTTGCTGGCCAAACTCGATCCTGCAGGTTCATTGGTGCTGGGAGTATCAGAATCCTTACAGGGGCTGAATCTTGCGGTTGAAACCGTTGGCCCGTCGGTTTATCAAGAGTGCGGCGGTGCAGACAAACCAAGAAAAATGACTTTGCCCACCTATGCGCGTGCCTCCGACAAGATTCTGGATATTCTCTGCGTTGACGACTCCACTACAATTCACGCACTGCTGGGTGCGGTGCTAACGAGTGAACACGGTTTCCGCATCAAACATAAGGCGATGAACGGTGAAGAGGCACTGAAATTACTGGTAACCGAAAAATACGATGCCATTACGCTCGATCTGCATATGCCGATGATTGATGGTCTTGAATTTTTGACCCGCCGAAAAGATAAAACACCGGTCATTGTGGTTTCGGCCATCAGCCGGGATGATGATTCCATAGCAAAAAAAGCAATGGCCCTCGGAGCACTCGATTACGTTGAAAAACCCACAAAAGAAAATCTAGTTAACTCTGGTAATGAGATTCGTTCAAAGATCAAAACCATACTGAAGCAATTGTATAACAATGGTGGGGCGGCACCTATCGCCCGCGTACCGCTTGCGGTGCCGCGATTAGTGCCCGCAACGAAACCTTCGCCGGTTCCGTTCAGCACGCTTGCGAAAGCTAAAAGAATAAGAACTTTGATCGTTGATGATTCTGAATCGATCCGCGCATTACTGGCTAAAATACTTGCGGAAGATCCCGGCTTTGAAGTTGTCGGTGTTGCCAAAGATGCCTTCGAAGCCGAAAAGATGATTAAAGAGCTTAAACCGGATTTGATCACGCTCGATATTCATATGCCGAAAAAGAACGGTATTGAGTTATTAAAAGAAATTCAACAGAAACACTTTATTCCGACGGTTATGATTTCGGCACTTTCAGAGGAAGACGGACCATATATTATGGAAGCCATGACCGAAGGTGCAATCGATTATATCCGAAAACCCGAATTGAAAAATCTGACAACCAGCACACCGGCGATTCTCGAAAGACTGAAAATCGCGGCGAATGCCAAACGATATAGAAGATCGGCGAATTCAAGAAAAGTGATTCTGCCACCCGGTGAAATCAATCAGGATCACCTCATACTGATCGGAGCCTCTACCGGCGGCGTAGAAGCGGTACGCTACATTCTCGAACAGTTGCCGAAGGAAATTCCGCCGATATTGATTGTGCAGCACATGCCTGCATTTTTCTCGAAGGCTTTTGCCGACCGTCTGAATACTATCGTGCCTTTCGAAGTGAAAGAAGCCGAAAATAATGACGAAGTAAGACCGAATCGCGTGCTTGTTGCGCCGGGCGGTAAACAAATGGGTATTAAAATTGTGGGCGGCAAAACAGTCGTTCAGATAACTGAAGAGGCTTTTGATAGCCGCCACAGTCCTTCGGTTGATTACCTTTTTAAATGTGCATTTGATGCCAAAGTTCGAAATGCCACAGCCGTTGTTCTGACGGGAATGGGAAACGACGGTACACGTGAAATTAAAAAATTAAGGTCCATAGGGGTTACGACGATCGGTCAAGACGAGGCAACCAGCGTTGTTTATGGAATGCCGAAAGCCGCCTTTGACGCCGGCGCAATCGACCATGTTTTGCCTCTGTCGGGTATTGCAGAGAAGATTATGTCGCTTGCCAGCAAAAAGCCGCGTAAGATTGCCAGCTAGACGAACGTAAGGTGATTTTTATTTGTTTTTGGATATTTAGAATTTTAAGCAGGTTTCCGATAAAGATAGGCATACATAGAGTATAGAAAGAGAGTGAACAATGTTTAAGACCACAACGAGGTTTTTAATTGTCGATGACTTCAGCACAATGAGGAAAGTGATTAAAAAAGCTTTATTCGACCTCGGCTATGAAAACGTGCTTGAAGCGGCCGATGGAATCAAGGCTTATGATCTTCTCGAAAAATATTCTGGCACGGCAGAGCCCATCGAAGTTGTTATGTCAGACTGGAATATGCCGAACATGATGGGTATCGACCTGTTGAAAAAATGCAGAGTTGATTCGCGTTACAAAGCTTTACCATTTATCCTGATTACCGCTGAAAGCGAACAATCACAGATCATCGAAGCTGTAAGAGCGGGTGTCAGTGATTACGTTATCAAGCCATTCAGCCCGTCAACTCTTAAAGGAAAACTTGAAGTCGTATTCAAGAAAACTTTTCCGAGTAATGCGGCATAAGTATGGGTGCAGCGGCAAAGTTACCTCGAGAACATCCATTTTTAAATGCAGAAGTGATCACCAGCTTCTCCAGTGGTGTATCTGAGACTTTGCAGATTATGGCTTCACTCAAGGGAATTTTCGAGGCACCCTATATTGAAAAAGACTGGAAAGCCAAGTCCGACATTTGTGTTTGTTTAGATCTTGAATCGGGTAAATATGTCGGCCAGATTAGATTTCATTTTACCCGCACGGTCCTTGTTCAGCTATATGAAAGAATGGTATCTGAACATGTCGAATTGGAATCGCCTGAAGTGCTCGATTGCGCCGGTGAGTTTTCCAACATGTGCTATGGCAATGCAAAAACTAAATTAAATGAAAAAGGTTTTCTGCTGCAACTGACTTTACCGAATCCCGGCCGCACCGAGGATTTAGCAGACTGGGGTTCACCTTACCCACAGATCATAATACCCTATAAAATTTTCGATGAAGAGTGTTCAATTCAAATTGTTATTTTCTAATTTTTTGAAAAAAAACAAAATAAGCCAGACTATCTGTAAGCCGGCATTCCGGTAATCTGCTGACCCACCACCAAGCGATGGATATCTTCAGTACCTTCGTACGTATTAACTGTTTCAAGATTCATCAAATGGCGGATAACCGGATATTCATCGATAATCCCGTTGGCACCAAGCATGTCGCGCGCATCGCGTGCCACATCCAGCGCCATTCTGCAGTTATTCATTTTCGCAAGCGAAACATGATGCGGTTGCAAGCGGCCCGATTCTTTTAATTGACCAAGCTGAATCGAAAGCAATTGCGCCTTTGTGATTTCCTGAACCATTTTAGCAAGTTTCGCCTGCGCCAGTTGATAGGCGGCCAGCGGCTTATTATCAAAAATAATACGCGTTTTCGCATAATTTAAAGCTTCATGGTAACACGCATTCGCCGCCCCCACTACGCCCCACGCAATACCGTATCGCGCCTGAGTTAAGCAACCCAACGGAGCTTTGAGCCCTTCGCCATTCGGTAAAATATTTTCTTCCGGTATGACGCAATTCTGCAGATGTAATTCTGACGTTACACTTACGCGTAAGGAAAACTTACCCTTCATTAAACTTGTCGAAAAACCGTCGGTGCCTTTTTCTACGATAAAGCCGCGAACCACACCATCAAGTCGTGCCCAAACAATCGCGATATCCGCCACACTGCCGTTTGTAATCCACATTTTGTTGCCGTTAAGTTTGTAACCACCCATAACTTTTTCAGCACGCGTGAGCATGCCGCCCGGGTTTGAACCCGCATCGGGTTCGGTAAGACCAAAACAACCGATCAACTCGGCACTGGCTAATTTAGGTAAATATTTTTTACGTTGCGCTTCAGATCCATAGGCAAAAATCGGATACATTACCAACGCGCCCTGTACCGAGCAAAAAGAACGAATGCCAGAATCGGCGCGTTCTAATTCCTGCATCAAAAGACCATATGCAGTATGGCCAAGTCCCGGGCAGTCGTAACCTTGAATGGTCGAGCCTAATAAACCCATTTGTGCAAAGCGGGGAATCAGATGCTTCGGAAATTCTTCCTTACGGTTAGCTTCCTGCAAAGTAGGCATAACTTCTTCAGTTACAAAAGATCTGACGGTATTTCTGACCATCAATTCATCTTCAGCAAATAAAGAATCTTCATCCATATAGTTGAGTGATTCGTAAGCAGCCATGCAAAATTCTCCCAAATTTTTAATAAAACATATAAAGATTAATTTTTAACAAAGGATCTAGCCTCAGGCAAGGCAAACAGCTATTATTTAATCCATATTATGTACAACCGAGCAGAAATCGTCGATGAAAACTTCACTCTCCGCGTGAAAACAGGGCAACTTCCCAGCGCCCGCACTCACGCAACTCTATCCGAATCCGGCCTGACAAGTATGGAGCTCATCGATCTTTTCGAAAGTCAGGTTATCAGCCGACATCTCGATTTACTGGCCCGCATTCTGAAAAACAAAAACCAATGTTTCTACACCATCGGAAGCTCGGGCCACGAAGGCAATGCCGTTTTCGGCAAAGTGTTCCGCATCAATGACATGGCCTTTCTGCATTACCGCAGCGGTGCCATGATGATTCAACGTTCAAAACAATTACCGGGCTCAACCCCTATATATGACACCATGCTGAGTTTTGCCGCCTCAAGCGAAGACCCCATCGCCGGCGGCCGTCACAAAGTCTGGGGCAGTTATCCACTGATGGTTCCACCGCAAACCAGTACCATCGCATCCCACTTGCCAAAAGCTATGGGTGCGGCACTTTCTATTGCCAGAGCGCACGACCTGCAAATCGAATCCCTCATGCAAAAAGACAGCGTTGTATTCTGCAATTTCGGCGATGCCTCCGCGAATCACTCAACCGCACTGGGTGCTATCAATGCCGCCTCTTGGACCGCTTACCAAAATGTAAAAATGCCGATCGTGTTTGCGTGCGAAGACAACGGCATCGGTATTTCGGTTTCAACACCGCCAAGCTGGATCGAAAATAATTTTTCAAACCGTCCCAGCCTGCATTACGTAAAAACCGACGGCCTCAACCTTCTTGATGTTTATAAAAAAACCAAAGGCGTTGAAGAGTTCGTACGCGCTAAACGCAAACCTGCATTCCTGCACATGGAAACCATCCGCATTCTGGGTCATGCCGGCTCCGACATGGAATTCGGGTACTCCACCCTCGAAAAAATCGAAGCACTCGAATTCAACGATCCGCTTTTGCACTCGGCCCGAATCCTCATCGAAAATAATATTTTAAGTTACGAAGAAATTTTAAATCTTTACGAACGCGTCCGCGAGCGCGTTCTGCATGTGGGTAACTACACCATTCAGCGCCCTAAGCTGCTGCTGCCGGAAGAAATCAGTTGCACCATTACCGCCAATGTTCATACCAAAACCGCGCCAAACCAAATTGATGAAGCCACACGCGAAAGAATTTTCGGCCGCGAATACGCAAAACTGCAAACGCCCCAACACATGGCTAAATTGATCAACTACGGCTTAACCGACATTTTACTCCGGTATCCAAACACACTTGTTTTCGGCGAAGACGTGGCGCAAAAAGGCGGCGTGTATAACGTGACCGATGGTTTGTTAAATAAATTCGGCACTAAGCGCGTTTTCAATTCAATACTTGATGAGCAATCCATTTTAGGAGTGGCGCTGGGCACCGCCCAGAACGGTTTTACACCCATTCCCGAAATTCAGTTCTTAGCCTACGTCCATAACGCCGAAGACCAGCTGCGCGGCGAAGCCGCTACGCTTCCATTTTTCTCGCAAGGTCAATTTACCAATCCGATGGTGTTGCGGGTGGCGGGCCTTCCGTATCAAAAAGGTTTCGGCGGCCATTTTCATAACGACAACTCGCTTGCCGTGTTCCGCGATATTCCGGGCGTTATCATAGCCGTACCTTCAAACGGTGCCGATGCTGTTAAGATGATGCGTGCCTGTGTGAAGGCAGCCTATGAAAACGGACGCGTCGTCGTTTTTGTTGAACCCATCGCCCTCTACATGGCCAAAGACCTCCACGAACCCGACGACAAAGGCTGGTGTTTCCCATATCCGGCACCGCACGAAGAAATTAAAATCGGACAGTTCGGCCTCAGCGGCACCACTCAAAATAGCGACATCACAATCTTAACTTACGGCAACGGATTTTATTTTGCCAAACAGGCCGAAAAAATCCTGCGGCAAAAACATAACATCAAAACAAAACTAATCGATCTTCGCTGGATTGCGCCACTGGATAAAGACGCCCTCATGAAAGAAATTCAGCAAGACAAAACCGTCCTGATCGTCGATGAGTGCCGCAAAACCGGTTCACTTTCTGAAGCGCTGGTAACAATGATCGTCGAAAACATGCCGGTACCGCCGCAAATCAAAGTGGTGGCGGCGCACGATTGCTTCATCACCTTAGGCGTTGCCGCTGCTGCAGGATTACCTTCCAAAAATGAAATCATCGACACGTGCCTTGAAATGTTAGGAACCAAATGAGCACACCAAAAAAAGAACGAGTCGTGATTATTTGCCCAGGCCGCGGAACATACACCAAAGAAACTTTGGGGTACCTGAAAAAATACAAAGACAATCGCACCATTCAGAACTTCATCAACACGCTCGATGAAAAACGTTCAGCTTTAAAAATGCCGACGATCAGTGAACTGGATAACGAACCGGTTTTTAAGCCTGGGTTGCACACTAAAGGCGAAAACGCTTCAACACTTATTTATGCCTGTAGCTATGCGGATTTTTTGGCAATCGATTCAAACAAATATGAAGTGGTTGCCGTTACCGGTAATTCGATGGGCTGGTATATCGCTTTGGCCTGCGGCGGTGCACTTGATATCAATTCCGGCTTCGATGTTATCAACACCATGGGCTCGATGATGAAAGACGGCAACATTGGTGGCCAGATCATCTACCCCATGATCGATGAAAACTGGCACATCTTGCCTTCCGCTAAACGACTTGTCGAAAATGAAATTGTCAGTGCCAACAAGCTGGATGGTTGCGAGGCTTACCTTTCAATCAACCTTGGCGGGTACATCGTCATCGGCGGCAATCAGAAAGCGCTTGATTACCTCTTAAAAAAACTTCCTAAAAACGAAAACTATCCGTTCCAACTTATTAATCACGCGGCTTTTCATACACCACTTTTGCACCAAACTTCGCAGCGTGCGTTTGAATCTTTAGCGTTTGAACTTTTTCAGAAGCCACAACTTCCACTCATCGATGGGTGCGGACATATCTGGCAGGATTACGCCACCGACCTTCACCAACTTTACCAATACACGTTCGATCACCAAGTGGTTCAGCCTTACGACTTCACGCAAGCGATTACCGTCGCACTTAAAGAATTCTGTCCGGATAAGCTCATGCTGCTCGGGCCGGGTAATTCGCTCGGTGGGGCCATTGGGCAGATTTTAATTCAGAATAAATGGCTGAATATAGACTCGAAGAATGCTTTTTCTGAGAAGCAGAAGGCGGAACCGTTTTTGATTTCGGTTGGGCGTACCGTTTAAATGCGGATTTTTTCAAAATCCGTAAAAGTTCTTATTATTATCCTTGTAATGACATTTGTAATTGCTGAATCTGCACTTCGTTTTTTAGGCTACAGACCTGGTGTTCACACCACTTCACGATGGTTCAACCCCATTGATTCACTTAAAATAATTCCGGGTCTTAGTTCTGATCAAGATGGACTATTTCATTATCCTCGTGAAATAGTTTCGGAATTCAGAACGAAAAAATCAACTGATCCGCTCGGAAAGAAACTGGATTATAACCAGTTCCCGGGTGAACTTCAGAATTTGCTCGCTGAAAATTTTAAAATTGAAAATTCTGAAATTCAGAATGATTTTCAATCAGCTTACCTGCGTGCCCTAAAAAAGAGTTCAACAACTTTATCTGATCACGACAAAGCCCTTCTCGATTTTGTTAAGTCTCCGCTAAACGACGAAGGTTTCAGAAGCATACCCTTTAAAAAATACAAATCCGAAAAAAAGAAAATCCTCCTACTCGGAGACTCATTTACTTGGGGCCATTCGGCAGGGGAAATGTCGAATTCTTTTGCCGATCTGCTTCTGGCCAAGGGTTATATCGTCTACAATGCCGGAATTACCGGTGCCGATTCCGCTCAATACCTGGCGCTGGCCCGCAAATACATCCCGGTTTTAAAACCCGATTTAGTCATCGTTAATTTTTTTCTCGGCAACGATGTTGCGTATCACAAGCGTGAGCCTCTTCCGCATGTTCCGATTTTTTTCTCGACCAATGCCGGAAATCTTTACTCGTTTTCAGACGGAGTCTACCTAAATACGGCTGAATTACGTTACAAATTTATCCTCAGAAATTACCAAATTCCGGCTGAAAATAGCGGGTTCAATCATTTTTTGGCGCAATCGTGCATCGGAACATTATTCTGGAAAGTGCTACTGAAACAAAAACTGGTAGAGGCGACGCCTCATGAAGATATTGAATACTGGAAACTATCCGCAAAACTTAAGGTCCCCGAGCCTTCCGCGAATATTGAGATGGATTTAGTAAGGCAAATTGCCGAAGGTGCCAACAGTAAATTTTTACTTGTGACGATAACGGATTTTCTCGATACCCCCCTCATTAGAACACCAGATCATTTTCATAATTTATTTCCGCATATTAAGTTTTATAATTCGCCGGTAGAAGTTGCGGGCTATAATATGGCGGATGGGCATTTCAATGTACTTGGCCACCGGAAATATAGTGAGTTTCTCTTGGGCTTGATTGAGGATAAAGGACAGTGAATGGGTTGGGCGTCTCAGTTCGGCAATCTTGGCACGAACTGTTGTTAGAAACTGTGGCTCGTCTGAAGAATTTATGGGTTAAAGCTTAAAGAAAATAAAATTTTTGAAAGAATTTGGATATTTCTTGAAGTCGAACTCTCTGCAAGATGGAAAGTTTTAGCTTACCATCTTGCAGAGGGTAAAAAGCCTTTGGGTCCGCCTGCCACGATGGCAGGCGGAAAGGCACCGCTATGACTTATCATAGTCGTTCAGCTACATGCAGGGGACTTTGATTGTTGAGGTTTCATTTACGATGTCTGCGTTTTGTACGGTGTCTTTGTTTAAGCGCGCGGTGAATTCGATATCGCAGTTTCCTTCGGCTGGAAACAACAGGGGAGGAGCCTGAAAGCTTACGGTGTTGGGCGGAATTTCCACGGTGATTTTTAGGTCGTTGGCGCTGCTGCCATCAAAGCCGATGTAGTCTTCGGGATAATGTGCCGTACCATCGGCAAGGATGATGTCGACCGTTACAGGCAGCTCAGAAGGCTGACTTAAGTTGAGTTCAAGAATGAGTTGGTTGGTGCCACCAGTATGCGAAAATTCATCGAACCCAAACGACACAGTAGGTTTAGTCACGACGATTGGCGGCGGGGGTTCTGGGTGGGGGAGAGGCGGCGGTGGCACCGGGATAGGGTCCGGGATTCCCTGGATAGCGCGGGCCGGATCGTTTTTAGAGCCGGTCAGTTGTTCGCAGGCAGTGAAAAAACCGATGGCCAGAATCAGGGTTAGTATTTTGAGAGTCATACGAATTACCTCTTTCGTTTTTTAATTTCGCGAATAAAAAAATAATAAAATATTTTTGTTTGTACAAAATAATTAATTTTCCAGAAAAAATGCCCGAGGCGCGGGGCAGGAGCCATCGTTCAAACTGCGCATTTAGACGAATCGTGGGGAAAAGTCTTCCTATCAGCATGACCAGAAAGCAGTTGCAAACTGAAACTGGCCTCGTTGGAAACACTAATGAGTTGTCGAATGGGGCAAGTAGGCATTCAGAAAAAAAGGCTCAATTCACATTGAGCCTTTTTCGAAGTTAATTTTTTAAAGAAATTACTCTTTTTATTTCGAAGCTTTAGCCGCAGTTTCTGCTGCGGCCTTCGTCGCCGCTTCTTCAGCGGCGCTGCCAATTTCTTCACCCACAACGATATGAGTAGAAACATCAAACGGGCGTTCGACAACGTTTAAGATTGATTTTTTCTCACCGTAATCAGTGCGGACGTTATCTAGGTTACCGTGTTTAGCAACTTTGATTGCCGTAACTTCAACAAGTCCGAAAGATTCGCCGAGCTCCGCCGGAGATTTGTACTTCAGCATTTCAAGTTCACTGACGAGGATTGCCTGCTGGGTAGCTTCGCTGGCTATACTGAGAGCTTTCAGTTTTCCGAGGTAAGTTAAAGATGTTACTTGCGTATCGAAATTGCTTGAAGTTTCGCTGGTCACTTTAAGAATTTTGATCTGGTCGTCTAATACAACGATGGCGATTACGCCGGTTGCTAACTGGGCGTCGATCACGTCTTTAGTCGCTGGGGTTTTAACTAATTTAATGATGGCTTCAACTTTGCCTTCAAGTTTGGCTTGCTTGAGCGTTTTAGCATAGGCCGAAATATCAACTTTACCGGTGCTTGAGTAAACCATTTTAGTAGCGCTGGTGATCTCGCCGAGTTCTTTCAGTTCCATCAGATTGGCAGCGATTGATTTGTCGATTACACTTTGTCTTTCAGCCGGTTTGTTACAACCGGTAAAAAGAATTGCTGAAGCGGTCATTCCCAAAATTACAGATTTTAATACGATGTTTTTCATAATTTATCCTTTATAAGCTGACGCTGAGGCCAACAGAGTAAGACGAGCTTTCGGCATCGTAAAATTTCAGATTATTTTCATAGTTTCCGCCCTTGAGTACATCACCGCCATTGGCGTGTGTGATGCTGACAGACGTAACGTCATTAATCGTGTAGCCGAGTGATTGAAAATGGGCGAATCCATTAGTTACCACACCATTAACTGTGTAATTTGAATTGAAATCAAATCTTGTAAAGAAGGAAATTTTCTCTGTAATATCATAACCTAAGTTAAAACGATTACGAAATCCATAAGCACGGTTAGGGCTGCCGCTTTTTGCATTTGTATCATAGCTAAGAAAGTTTTTACTTAAGTTGGCTTGGTAACTCATACTCCATGCGTCCCAACCCAAAGTTTTTGTGTTTAAGCTTAATGTCAGGGCGGCACTTGCAGCGTATAACAATCCAACCTCGTTACGGGTTGAGTCATTCAGTGGCAGAACCGCACCGATGGAAGGACCCAGCTTAAGAAGTTTACTGAGTTCCCAGGATTTTTTGCTTAATCCGAGCACGACATCTGACCAACCGTTTGAACTCGTATCGATCAAATCTTGTTCGTAACCTATATAAGCAAAACTACTATAGTCTCCGTAGGACATGCTCGGAGTAAAATTGTGGCCTAATTCCTGTTTTCTGGTGCCCTTAGGTTGTTCCTGAGCTTGAATTGTATACCCAAGGCTATAATCGAATTTGAATTTAACACTGGGAGCTTCTTCTTTTTTCGGAAGGGCAGTTGTGCTGGTTGCCGCCGGAGCCGTTACAGGAGCAGCAGTCGCTGTTGCTGCGGGCGCAGGCGTAGCAACTGTTGTTGTGGTGGTGGAAGCAGGCGTTGCCGTGTTAGCATTTGCAAACAGACAAATCGTGCTTAGCAAAGGTAGCGAAATCCAGTAATTCAGTTTCATAATGGCCCTCTTTATTAAAGTCGCAATATAGCTTTCAATTCGCGTGCCCTGTCTAGATACGATATAATCGCTCTAAAGTGAATACTAATGATACAATGATACCGAATAATGTAATTTATTTATTGCTGGCTGCGGGAACGCCTATTATGGATTTAAAAGTTATTTCTTTTCTTTAAGCTGCGCATTCATCTGGCGAAGGCGGTCTGAAAAGGATTTAAGCATCGATGAGGCCCAAAGCGGCAGATCATTCAGCATCATTTCATAGCCTTCAGATGATATTTTCATGGCTTTGACGGGCGTTAGGGCCTGAGCGCTGGCCGTTCGCAAGCCGTTATCGATTAACGAGAACTCGCCGAAGGTTTCGCCGTCTTTAAGGCGGGCCACTTCGAATTTCTGCCCTTTTTTATCCTTGGTAAAAATCGAGACTTCGCCGGATTCGATGATAAAGAAATGGGCTTCTTGGTCGCCTTCAAAAAAGATGAAATCGCCGGCTTTAAAAACTTCCATTGTGAGCGTACTCATGGTCATCACGTCCTTGACTGTGGAATTGTCTCATTAAATCATGCACAGATCTTCAGGAATTCACACGGATATTGTTTATTGCGATAAGGCTTTGGTCCAGCCGTAAGGTCTACACGTGATTTTAGGGAGGGAAGAGGGTTACCCTGTTTTATATCCAAAGCAGGTAATTGAGTTTGATCACCAGTAAATTTTTTACATTATTTAAATTGGGAGCGTTGTTGGCAATGGGGCTGCTTGTTCAACTGGTGCAGGCCAATGAACTGGATAAGTATTTTAAACTGCAGACCGAAGGTAACGAAGCGGCTGCGCTTAAAGTGCTGAACGACTGGCCGCCGAACAACTTTGAAGAAGCATCTTACAAGAAATATTTCCAATCGGTTTCGAGCAAGAAAGCGCAGGATTACTGGCGGCTTTACCAGGAAATTTCTAAAAATAAGAAGTTATTCAAACTGCAGCACGAATCAATAAAAAAAATAATCGAAATGGACCTAGCCAGTGAAACTTCGCTGGTTAAAGATTTTAAAAAATTTGCAAAAGTGGCCAAACAGGTATCAAAAAATCTGCGTTCACACCCGGAAGGTGTCGAATTCGAAAATCAGTATCTGCGGTGGATTCTGAAAGATAAAAACAACCGTGAACTCTGCAAATTTGAGCGCACCCGCTGGCTATCACAGACGGCCCTGGAATTAAAAGCGGTTATGGCCGGGCTTGAAGCTTGCCCGATAAAATTTGATGATTTCGTTTATCGTATGCGCATGCT
The DNA here is from genome assembly GCA_031428535.1 of Bdellovibrio sp. Lineage (GTDB taxonomy): Bacteria > Bdellovibrionota > Bdellovibrionia > Bdellovibrionales > Bdellovibrionaceae > Pseudobdellovibrio. The sequence continues at coordinate 17,647 of JANPPN010000088.1, forward strand.
GATATTTTCGGGTGAAGATAAAAAGGCGCAGGCCGAAATTACCGAATTTGTCGAACTGAAAAAGCTGAAAGGGTGGGAAGCCGCTTACCTGCAGGCCGTCTATTTTTCAAATATCGGCGATCCGACGCTGGCTTTTGCAACCGCAATTCCGTTTGAGTCTGAAATCAGAAAAAACGAAGATTACAGCGAGAACCTGTTTTATATTTCGCAACGGGCAGGCGAGCTGGCAAAGGCCGAAGAGCTGATCAATTATATTATAAAAAACACTTCAAAATGGCGCCGCAAAAAAGATCTGATTTTTCAGAAAGCTTTTTTGTTTTACCAGACAAAGCGTTACACCGAAGCCAACAAATATCTGCAAGAGCTCATCAAAGCGCACAGCTCGCATAAACGTAAGATTAAAAGCAAAGAATACGACGATCTTACCTGGTTAAGTGCGTGGTGCCATTATTTGGCTAAAGACTACCCGAACGCACAGGAAGCCTTGATTCAAAACCTGAAGTGGTCGAGCGACAAAGCCCGGAATCTTTACTGGCTGGCGCAGACTGAAATGGCGCTCGGCAATCCGATTCAGGGCGTTGCCTATTTCAGGCAGCTGGCGCTGCCGGTTCTGCACGGAAAGTCATTCAGTTATTATAATTATTTGGGGTGGCTGCGGTTTGAATCCAATAAAGTATACGCCGCTTCAGATCTGGTAAAAAGCCAGATTCAATCAATTAACTCCGGCCGCGGTTTTTATGAAATGCCGGATTTTTCGTGTAATCCGAGCGATCTGCTTGAGGAATACGATTCGTATTTTAATGCTTTTGGCGTCAATGACGACGTCGATGTGCAGATTATTAATCAGGATGAGCGGGCCATTGCAGACGTAACCACGATTAAAGGTATTCATGTTGAAACCCCGACGCAGTTGAAAAACCAGATGACGTGGGCTGATGATCTGGTGCGCTGGGGTTACACCGATCTGGCCAAATGGCATTTGCTTGAAGTTGAAAAAACGTTGAAAACCAAAAATGCAGTTGAACCGCTAATTGAATACTATTCCGGTAAAAAATATTATCACCGGGCTTTGCAACTGGCGAATAACGTAATTCCTTCGATTGGAAAGAACCTTTCTAAAAAAGACGAGCCGCTGCTGTGGGGCTCGCTTTATCCGAAAGCGTATGAAGCTGCGGTTGAAAAAGAAGCCAAAAAAAGGAAGCTGCATCCTTATTTATTGTGGTCGATCATGAAAGCCGAAACCCAGTATAAGGCCGATGCGATTTCGCCGGTGGGGGCCGTGGGTCTGATGCAGTTTATGCCGTACACTTCAAAAAAAGTGGCGCAATTGCTGAATGAGGATTATCGCACAAAGCAATTGTTCGAGCCCGACGCCGCAATCAAGTACGGGGCGATGTATCTAAAAAAGCTTTCAGATGAACTGGGCGGGCAGTATCCGCTGGTGGCGGCCGCTTATAACGGCGGGCCGCACCGTGTGAAGTTGTGGATGAAAAATTTTCGCGAGCCGGATAATACGAATATGGATTACGATATTTTTATCGAGCACATTCCTTTTAATGAAACCCGCACATACGTCAAGCGAGTGGTTAGCTACATTCTGACTTATCAGAAGCTTTACGAAGAAAAAATCGACTTCAAGACCTCAAAATGGATCATCGAAAAAATTCCGTTCAAATTGACCGAGCCCATCCTGCTAAAAGAAGAATGGCCTTTTGATAAATAGCCCGACTTAGTTCTGGTCCGTAGTCGCCTTCACTTGTTGAAGAGTTTTCGAACATTTATTATAATTTCAGAATAGTAAAAAAAACCAGTAAGGATCTGCATGGCAACGACCACAGAAAACAGCCCCGTAACAAAGCATAACAATTGTGTTTTCTATTTTTCGAATATGGATGCCCAGGTTAAAGTTGATGATGCTAAAGATCTTTTCGGAAAAATTAAAGAAATCGATCCGGCGCTGTATAAAGACCAGAAATGGTTTGTCCTGCAGATTCCGCATGTGCAGGCGGCGCATCCCAGTTTCTATTCAGTTTTGTGTCGGATCTCGTCTTATGTTGAACAGTATGGCCTGAAATTTTCGATTGTCGCCGATCCGAGAATCTGTAATCTCATCATAAAAAACGGTATTGAGCGAATGGTGCATTTTGCCGTTTCAACCGAAGAATTCTATAAAATTCACGGCATCGATACAACGAAAGAAAACACCCGGATATTTCTGAATTGCCTGCTGGAAAGTACACTTACAACGGTAAAAATTCTGCTTGAGCTTGAGAATATTAAAAATGAAGTAACTATTATTAGCGATCATAAAAAAGTTCCGTCTATTCAGGTCGGGGCAATGGCCGGTATTATTTCGGCGCATTTTTCAGGAAATCTGCTCATCGGATTTTCGCTCGAAGTATTTAAAAAAGCGATGTCAAAATTTTTACAAACCGAAATTACCGAGGTCGACGATGAAATCAAAGACGGCGCTGGTGAATTTTTAAATGTAATCATCGGGCAGACCAAAACAAAATTAAATGAATCCGGTTTTGGAATCCGTCAGGTGATTCCGAGTGTAATTTCGGGTGATAATATTGAAATCGGACCGATGGGCCGCCAGCCTTACGTTTTTATTAAGTGTATGACTGATATCGGCGATATTTTCCTGATTCTTTCGACAAATCCGACGGGCGCTGCGAAGAATTGAGCTCGTTAGACTTGCTATACGTTGAATCTGAAGAATAGGATGTCGCCGTCTTTAACGACGTACTCTTTGCCTTCAGAACGGTATTTGCCGGCTTCTTTTACGGCCGCTTCGGATTTTAACGCAAACAGATCTTCGCAGTGATAGGTTTCGGCTCTGATAAAACCTTTTTCGAAATCGGTATGGATAACGCCCGCAGCTTGCGGTGCCTTCATGCCCACTTTGATCGTCCATGCGCGCACTTCTTTTTCGCCGGCGGTAAAATAGGTTGCAAGGCCCAGCAAGGCATAGGCTTCGGCTATCAAGCGATTAAGGCCGGGTTCGGTTGCACCGAGGCTTGCCAAAAATTCGGCGCGCTCTTCTGGCGGTAACTGTGCAATGTCGGCTTCCATTGATGAACAGATCAGAATGGTCTTATTATTTTCTTCCGCCGCGCGTTTTTCTACCGCCCGTACCCAATCATTACCACCAGCCGCAAAGTCGGTATCGCTTACGTTACATGCGTAGAGCACCGGTTTGCTGGTGAGCAGGTGCATGTCGCGCGCAAATGGTGCTTCGAGGTCGTTCAGAATTACGGAACGGGCCGGTCGGCCTTTAGCAAGTGCCTGATGAATTCTCTGGGTTACATCAAGATCCATTTTGGTTTTGACGTCGCCTGAAAGTTTAGCGGCTTTTTCAATACGTTTTAATTTTTTCTCACTGGTGTCGAAATCGGCCAGCATCAATTCAGTATTGATGATGTCCATATCGCGGGTGGGATCAACGCTGCCTGAAACGTGAATCACGTTAGGGTCGTCAAAGCAACGTACAACGTGCACGATGGCATCGGTCTGTTTGATGTGGCCAAGAAACTGATTGCCTAAGCCTTCGCCCTGGCTGGCGCCTTTAACGATTCCGGCAATATCCACAAACTCCATAGCGGTTGGGATTACACTCTGTGGTTTAACAAAGCCGGTGATTTTATCGAGTCGCACATCGGGTACCGTTACTACGCCGACATTCGGATCGATAGTGCAAAAAGGATAATTGGCGGCCTCGGCCTTGGCCGAAGTCAGAGCATTAAACAAAGTTGATTTTCCTACGTTCGGAAGTCCGACTATTCCCACTTGTAAAGCCATAGAACCCTCGCTTGAATTTATTAAGTGAACTTAACAGCACCGTTAAATTTTGTCGATGCCTTATTGATGCCCTCAAAGATAAAGCCCTCTATCGCATTGCAGGCCTGTTCAAGATACTGATCAAGTAAAACAATTTCTTCTTTAGGAAAATTTCCGAGCACATAATCGGCTACAGCGAATTCAGGATGCGGTGGGCGCCCGATACCGAGCTTAAGGCGCGCAAACTCATTGTTCCCGAATAGCTCTGCGATATTTTTTACGCCGTTCTGGCCGCCGGGGCCGCGGTTATGATGAATTTTCATCGTGCCGAACGGCAGATCGATATCGTCATGAATAACGAGCAGGTTTGCTTTCGGGATCTTGTAAAAATTCATTAAGGCCACGACCGCTTCACCGGATTTGTTCATATAGGTCTGAGGCTTTGCCAGTAGAATTTCCTTATCATCTATTTTAAATTTTTTTGTAAGGGCTTTGTGTTCATCGCGGTAATCTGCGCCATTTAAGGATTTCAGCCAGTAATCACAGGCCATGAAGCCGATATTATGACGGTTCATTGCGTATTTATTTCCGGGATTTCCAAGGCCTATGACTAAAAACATGATGGTGGTTTTTTACCCTGCGCTATCACGCAAAAAAAAAGGCGGAAATATTCCGCCTTTAAGTTTTCTAAAAATTATTAAATTACTTTTTTGCTGCCGGAGCTTTTGCTGCCGCTGGGGCTTTCGCGCCTGCCGCTGGAGCTTTCGCGCCTGCTGCCGGAGCTTTCGCGCCTGCTGCCGCAGTTGCTGTCGGAGCCGCGGCACCTGCGGCTGGAGCTGCTGCGCCCGCTGCCGGAGTAGTTGCTGCTTCTTCTTCGGCCTGCTCAACAACTGCTGCGATCGTCAGTTCAGGACGTGAAATCATCTTAACGCCGGCAGGGATTGTCAGTTCGGAGGCATGGATGGAATCACCCACCCCGAGGTTAGAGACATCTGCAACGATAAAATCAGGGATTTCCGTCGGTAAACATTCAACTTCAACTTGACGAGCCACGATATTGAGAAGTCCGCCTTCAGCAAGGCCGATCGCTTTACCTTCAAGTCGGATTTCAACAGATACGCGGACCTGTTTAGTCATATCAAGTGCGAATAAATCAACGTGTTCAGGTCTGCGGGTTAACGGGTGAACGTAAACCGATTTGATCAGCGCCACTTTGCCGTTTAACTTTGAATCGGTACTTTTAATATTTAAGAGAGCATTTTCGTAAGCACGAGAGTTGTATTTAAGAATGTCATTTACATGCAGGGAAATGTGCGCGTTTTCGATAGCGCCGTAGATCACTCCGGGAACCATTTTGTTAACTCGTAGTTCGCGGGACTCTGCGCGTCCGGTAATTCTTGCTTCAACGGCCAATTCAATTCTTTGTTTCATTTTTTCTCCTGACTACTTCCTCCAAACCCGAACACCATGTTCCGGTCTGAGGCCATTGTCTTTTGTTTAACGTACGCAAACTAATATCTAAAACTAATCAAATAATGAACTCACGGAATCATGGTCGTGAATTCGTTTTATTGCTTCGGCCAGAACCGGGGCCACTGAAATGACCTTGATCTTACCGCTGGCAATCGCGGCTTCACTTAAAGGAATTGTGTCGGTAACAAAAACCTTTTCAATCCGGCTTTCATGAATTCTGCTGATGGCAGGTCCGGAAAGTACGGGGTGTGTAGCAATGGCGAACACTCGTTTTGCCCCATTTTTAAGTAGGGTGTCAACAGCTTGTGTTAAGGTGCCGGCCGTATCGATCATATCATCAACAATTACCGCCGTTTTGCCGGCAACATCCCCGATCAGGTGCATAGCCTGAGCTTCGTTCGGGCCGGATCTCCGTTTGTCGATAATCGCAAGACTTGAATCAATTCTCTTGGCAAAAGCACGGGCCCGTTCAACGCCACCGGCGTCTGGACTCACTGTGACAATATCATCGCCTACGCCGATCTGTTCCTTGAAGGCACGAGCTAAAGTCGGGGTTGCAAATAAGTGATCAAATGGGCAGTTAAAAAAGCCCTGAATCTGAGCAGCATGCAGATCTACCGAAACCACTCGGTTGGCACCCGCTGTGGTCAGTAGATCAGCCATGCATTTGGCTGAGATCGGGGCGCGAGGCGCTACTTTACGATCTTGGCGGGCATAGCCGTAATAAGGGATGAGTGCCGTAACGGAAGCTGATGACGCTCTTTTCAGAGCATCGAGCATAATAAAAAGTTCAATGTAGTTTTGATTCACCGGTGAACAGGTACTGTGAATGATGAAAACGTGTTTTCCGCGTACACTTTCTTTTATTTCAACCTGGGTTTCGCCATCGGCAAAAGAATTGACCTGGCTCTGTCCGAGGGGGACTCCCATTAAACGCGAAACTTCAGTTGCTAAATGTTTTGTGGAGTTTCCGGCAAAGATTTTTAAGTTCGAGAGCGACGACATAAAACCTCTTTAAGTATGGGCTGATAAGTTGTTTAGAAAATTACCAGCAACCCGAGAGGGTGTCACTATGAAGATTTACGAAATCACCGCTGCAACTTTGAGTTTTGCCAAAAATTGCGCCAGTGCCACGGCACGGTGGGACTTCTGGATTTTGTAACCGGGGCCGAGTTCCGCCAGAGTTTTTGTTTCGCCTTCAGGGATAAAAACCGGATCATAGCCGAAACCGAGTGCGCCAATGGGTTTGGAACTGATCTGCCCGTTAAGTACACCCTCAAAAACCCACTCTTCGTTTTCCGGAGTAAGTACAACACTGACACATTTAAAGCAGGCCTTACGGTTTTGACTCGTACGCATCTGAACCATTTTCAGAAGCTTGGCAACATTTTCAGAGTCACGGGCATGCGGCCCCGCATAGCGTGCAGAATGAATTCCAGGAAGATTATTGAGGCCTTCGACTTCAAGGCCGGCGTCTTCACCAAGAACAAAGTGCTCTGATTTCAGGGCTTTAACAGATCTGGCCTTTATCCGTGCATTGTCGAGAAAAGTTTTTCCGTCTTCCGGCCGCGGCGTAAAATGCGGCAGATCTGCCTGCGAAAACACTTTGAGTTCGGGAACTTTAGCCAGAGTTAACCGGTATTCGTCGAGCTTGCCTTTATTGCCGGTCGCGATCCACAATTCCATCGTTATCTTTTCAACGGAAAAAATGTACCGATAATTTTTTCTTGTTCCAGGAATAAATTCTGACAGCCGATTTCGGCAAGCGACATCATTTCTAGCAATTGTTGTTTAGTGAAAGTACCTTCTTCGGCCGTGCCCTGAATTTCGATAAAGTCATTCCTGTCGGTCATCACAAAATTCATATCGGTGCCGATTTCAGAATCTTCTTCATAATTTAAATCCAGAATCGGCGTGACTAGGTTATTTTGTTCATGCAGACCGACCGAGATTGCTGAAACATAATGCTTCAACGGAAAATTTTTAATTTCAGAAAGGTCTTTCAGTTTTTTAAGTGCGATTGCTAAAGCCACAAAACCACCGGTTACGGCGGCTGTGCGGGTGCCACCGTCAGCATTAATCACATCGCAATCGATTGTAATCTGCTTTTCGCCGAGCGCTTTTAAGTCAACACACGAACGTAAAGATCTGCCGACCAATCTTGAAATTTCCTGCGTACGGCCGCCGGTTTGCGATTTTTCGCGTTTGATCCGGGTGTGAGTTGAACGCGGTAACATTCCATATTCAGCAGTTACCCAGCCAGCACCTGAACCCTGCAGCCACGATGGGCCTTTTGATTCATAACTGGCTGAACACAATACGCGGGTTTTTCCGAACTCAACCATAACCGAACCTTCGGCGTAGTCGAGAACATGCGGTGTGATTTTAATATTTCGCAACTGGTTTGTAGGGCGGGAATCAAATCTTTTCATGACTTATATCTCTTACAGCGCAGACAATTTGTCACTCTTTTCTTTATATTTCAGAATGGCCGAAGTCAGAAGACGGGCCATTTCATCCTGATAACTTTGCGAGGTCAGTTTCTTTGCTTCACGCCGGTTAGAGATAAACCCCAGTTCGATCAATATGGAAGGCATTGTGGTGTGGTCGATGACATAAAACGGGGCGCGTCTGATGATGCTTTTCTGATCTGATTCCGTGGATTTTTCCCGGAAGGAACGGCTGAGTATCAAACTTTTTTCGGTCTTTTCATAATAACGAAAATCTGATTTTATTTTTTCAATCACTTCGTTATTCGACATTGGCCGCGGGCTTTCACCAGTTTTAATTTCGGCTGCCGCGACCGGTGCCGGAGAGTTAAAATAAAACTCCATTCCGTTAACGTATTCTGAATTCGAAGTATTCGCATGCAGACTTACAAAAAGATCAGCGTGTAAATCGTTGGCAAGGACCACGCGGTTTTTCAGCGAAAGGCCCGAGTCGTCAGCGCGGGTCAGCGTTGTTTTTAAACCGGGCTGCAGATCTAATTGTTGTTTCACGCGGGTTGCAATTTGTAACACAATTTTTGCCTCAACAAACGCATCGCGCGTGGCGCCCAGATCGGTGCCACCGTGACCCGGATCGAGAACAATATGGAAATCGGCAAATGCCGAACTGCCAATCAGAATTGATACAAGAAAATAACAGAACAATTTCATCGAAGTTCAGATTAACTTTATTTGGGTGAAAAGAGAAAAAAAAAGACGGCCAGGTTGGGGGGGGGGGAATCCTAGCCGCCATGGGGGGGTACCTTACTATAGAGCAAGACTTAAACCTACCCAGACAGGGCTATATCGCCGCTCAGCTGTATAAAATTTTGACAGTGACATTACATGGCGGTAGCTTGATGTGTGAGGTTGCTTTGAATTCATCCGATCCGAGTTTAATATGGGCATTGCATAACCCTTTAAAGGGCTGGTTCTTGTATAATTTGAATGAAAAAGACCTCATATTGCTGCTCAAAACTCTGTCAGATACCGAGTTGCGCCTTGCTAAAGTCTGCAATAAGAATGAAAGCCTTTGGATAACCCTAGACCGGGCGATTCATGCCGCGTTTTATCCGGGCAAACCCACCAGCATTCATCACGACGGCGCCGGCTTTCCTGAAATGCTGGCTGGTAGTGATAATACAATGGTAACCGATACCGGCTATTTTAAAATTAAACCAAATCGTACTCAGCATCCGCGCTTGCACGAGCGCCATGATATCAACGTTCCGTGCGTTCTGATCGGCAGCAATAATAAACAGTTTCACACCGAATCGGTTGATCTGTCTGAAGGTGGACTGCATTTCAAGGATTCGATTCCTCCTTGGATTGCCGGATATTTTCTGGTGGTGATTAAGTCGAACTATCAACTGATGTGCAGTCTCGTTGAAGATCAAAAAGAAAAAACGCGAGTGCAAATTGTTTCTGAAGAATCAGATTTCCATTATATCCAATATAAAAACTGGCTGACCACTTTTTAGATTTCTGGTTCGTTTGATCAATCTTCACTATCAAATGAAATCATGTCATGAGCGGGAAACCGATCAAGATTCGACTGCTTGTTGTCATCAACATCGAGCATGGCGATATCAAAGTCGTTATTATCCATTGTTGTGATTTTAAAGAAAACACGGTAGCGTCCATCTCTAATAGGAAATGATTTCTCGCCGATGACATCTTTAAGATTTGGGGTCTGATACATCTGTTCAAGAGTATCAGTAAGGCGGTCAAGGGCCTTTGCGAACTGGTCCACCGAACGAATGGCTGAGTCGATATCCTTTTCAATTTCTAAAACAGAATCAAAAAGATGTTGCTCGATCCGAGAACGGCTTTCTTCAAATGGTGATGTAAAACTAAAATGAATGGCCATTGCTTACTTTTTAAAACGCGCCGTTCGGTCTGCACCACGGGTAAAAGGTTTTGTTTTCCCATCAATGATTTCACTCATCCCAAGAAGTCTCCTTTGCAATGATTGAATTTCATTTCTAAAATCATCATAAATTTTCTCAGACATCAGAATGAAGCTCTGGCCATCACGACGAT
>JANPPN010000089.1:0-24904 GCA_031428535.1 Bdellovibrio sp.
CTGCCCCCAGATCCTGAACTTTTTTTGCGTGTTCGAGATTGATAACATCGCAAATTACTTTTGCCCCTTGTTTATGGGCTTCGCGAATAACGTCTTTAGGCGAGCCAAGCGAAGTTATGAAAAGTTCCACGCCGTGCTCAAGTGAGGTTCTTATATCGGCCTGTGCACGTGAGTTACTTTTGTTAACAATAATGTTAACGCCGATCGGTTTTTTTGTGCGTTCTTTTATTTCTTTCAGTGCTTCGGCAAATTTGGCTTCTGGCCGGTAGTTTAACGACGGAAAAGTGCCGAGGCCACCCGCTTCGCTGATCGCAACCACCATATCGGTGTTCGACACAAGAAACATCGGCGCTCCGATAATCGGGTACTGAATATTCATCATTTTTGTAAAAGTGGTTTCAATTTTCATTAAAAACATTTAAGCTCTAAAGCAAGCATGAGTAAACTTCAAAATTTTAAAAATAATTTATTTCTTTCGCTCTACGCCTGGTCTAAAATTCCTCTTATCGGTTTTTGTGGACCTCTCATCATCGAAGCCAGTGATACCCGAACAGTTTTAGCAGTGCCACTCGGCTTCAGAACGAAAAATCATTTAGGTGCGATGTATTTTGGCGCGCTGGCGATCGGTTCAGAGCTTTGTATTGCCATGCTGGCCGTAAAGAAAATTCAGGAATCCGGGCTCAAAATCGATTTTCTATTTAAGGATTATAAAGCGGATTTTCTGAAGCGAGCCGAAGGGGATGTCCATTTCATCTGCGAGCAGGCCCAGATTGTCGTTGATCAGATTAATGAAGCTAAAACCTCCCCTGAGCGTATCAATCGCACCATGACCGCCTATGCTATAGTGCCATCAGTTAGTGCAACTGAAAAAATCGCCACCTTTGAACTGACTTTATCCGTTAAAAACCGCCAATTGAAGGTCTAAAATTCAATAATACAGCCTTGAATTATCCAACATTTCAGCTAAACTTATTCTTCAAAATCAGAGGTAAAATATGTCTAAACGTGATTTGTTTGGTGACGAGTTAAATGTTAAAGCCGCAACCGATTTCGCATCCCTTTTTGAAAATTCACTAGGTGGAGTGGGTAAAAAGTTATCCACCGGCGATACTTTTATCGGAGAAATTCTTTCAATCAGCAAAGAAGAGTCCTTTATTGCAACCGCAACCCCGAACGATGCGATGATTCTGACGGTTGAACTGCTCGATGAAAACAAAGAATTGAAATATAAAGTTGGCGATAGCATCGAAGTTGTTGTTATTAAAACCAAAGGCGGCGAGATCCGCGTAACCAAAAAAGGTTCTAAAAAATCCAGCAGCGACATGGATTCTCTTGAAGACGCTTTTGACATGGAACTGCCGGTCGAAGGCCGCGTAACTGAAATCTGCAACGGCGGCTTCCGGGTTGCGATAAACAATAAAGTTGCCTTTTGCCCGGTCAGCCAGATGGACATGAAAGTTGTTGATCAACAGTCTTATATCGATAAAAAATTTGATTTTATTATTACTAAACTTGAACCGCGCAATATCGTCGTTTCAAGACGTAAACTTCTTGATCAGCTTAAAACAGAAAATGAAGGCCTTTTTGTCGATGAAGCTAAAAACGGCGACATCTTCACCGGCCGTGTAACCCGCCTCGAAAAGTTCGGAGCTTTCGTAATGCTTGAAAACGGCGTTGAAGGCCTGGTGCATATTTCTGAAATCGGCTGGTCTCGGCTTGCAGACCCGTCAGAGGTGCTGCATGTCGGACAAAACGTAAGTGTTAAACTTTTGCGTTCTGAAGAGGTTGACGGACGGCTTAAGATTTCCCTTTCGATAAAACAGGGTGGCGGTGAAAGCGACCCGTGGATGATGGTGCCGCAGAATTTTCCGGTGAACTCTGTTCATAAGGGCACGGTTGAAAAAAAGGAAACTTACGGGCTTTTTGTTAATATTGCACCGGGTGTAACCGGCTTGCTGCCAAAGTCAAAATGGCGCGATTCTGTCGATCATCAAACTTATGAAACCCGAAAAAAGGGCGACACTATTCAGGTTCAGATCGACGAAATTCTGCTTGATCAGAAAAAGATTTCGCTCGGAGTTCCGAACGAGATCATTGATGAGACCTGGAAGTCGGTTACTACAAAAACCGGCTTCACAAATTCAAGCCTGAGCGGCCTTTCAGATCTTTTAAACAAGAAAAAATAACCAACCAGGATGATATTAATGAAAAAAATAACGACTTCGCTTTTTACACTTTTAGTTACGCTCAGTCCGCTCCTTGCTTTTGGGGACTATTCAGGTCTTGGTACTGAAAGTGTTTCAGCCGAAACTTTAAAAAAATTCGCGCCACCGGCACTGAACCCGATTATGGCCAACAAACTGAAAAAAATGTTCGACGTTACGTCGCCCGGAATGGGAGTTCTAGCTCCGGATAAAAAAACTCTTTATTTCACATGGCGAGTGACCGGAATTTCACAGGTTTGGAAAATTGATGGCCCGAAGGCCTTTCCTGTTCAGCTCACCAGCGGTAACGACGCCGTAACGATCAGTGAAGTTGCGCCGAACGGAAAATTTCTTATTATTTCAAAAGATCTGAACGGGCAGGAAAACCCAGGATTATTCAAACTTGATCTGGCAACCGGTTTTATTGAGGAGCTTTTCAGAAAACCGAAAGTTCAGGCTGGTTTTTCATTTATAACGGATGACTCATCAACGATCTACTTTACGGCTAATGACAAAAACCCCGATTCGTATTCAGTTTACAAAATGAAACTTTCTGATAAGTCGATCGAAACGGTTTATGACGGCAAAGGCCCATGGTACGTTGCCGATCAAAAAAACAATGGCCGGAATATTCTGCTCGTAAAATACAGCGGCGCAAAACAAAATGAGTACTTTGATTTTGATGCGGCAACCAAGACCCTGAAGCCCGTCATCGGACAGAATGAAAAAGAAGAATATGATGTTACATATTCTTTCAAGCCGAACGAGTACCTCGTTCTATCAAATAAAACGACGGATTTTAAACGGCTTTATCTTTTAGCTGATTCTAAAATGAAAGCTCTGACCCCAGAAATGAAAAACGAGGTTTCGAGCTTCACAATAGATCACAAACAAACCCGGATTATTTTCAGCTTAAACCGTGAAGGCTACACTGAAGTTGGCGTGCTCGATGCCAGAACATTCAAGCCCATTGCCGTTCCGAAATTGCCTGTCGTAAAAGGCGCAAGAGTGGATCACCTTTTTAATGGCATCACCACGCGCGATGGCCAAACAACAATGTTCGGGGTTGTTACTTCAAAGGCGCCGCGATTAGGATATTCTTACGATTGGAAATTGAAAAAACTTACCCAGTGGGTATTGCCCTCAGCCCCAGAGGTTGATCTTTCTAAATTCGTGGTTTCAGAACTGATGACTTATGAAACGCGGGATAAAGCCAAAATTCCGATGTTCGTGCGCTTTCCTGAAAAGTGTAATCCGACATTGAAAGACCGTGCAAACTGTCCGGTGGTTGTCCATTTTCATGGTGGTCCCGAAGGGCAAAGTCAGCCCGGATTCAGCACGATGGCTCAGGCATTTGTTGACGAAGGCTTTATTTTTGTTGAACCCAACGTGCGCGGCAGCGACGGCTATGGAAAAAGCTGGATCGATATGGATAACGGCCCGCTCAGAGAAAACGTCATCGGAGATATCGAAGACGCTTCTAACTGGATTAAAACGAACTGGAAAAAAGACGGAGTTTCGCCGAAAATCGGTGTAATGGGCTGGAGCTACGGCGGTTATTCTACACTGATGGCGATGACTCGCTTTGCCGGCGCCTATGAAGCCGGCGTTTCGCTGGTTGGAATGAGTAACCTCGTTTCATTTCTGAATAACACAGCACCTTACAGGCGCATCCTGCGCATTTCTGAATACGGCGATCCGGTCAAAGATAAAGATTCTCTTTTGAAGCTATCTGCGGTGACTTATGTTGATAAAGTTAAAGCTCCGCTGATGATTATTCAGGGCGCGAATGATCCGCGCGTTCCGGTGGGCGAAGCATTGCAGATTCACGAGACTTTAACTAAAAAGAAGATCCCGAGCGAATTGATTGTTTTTGCCGATGAAGGCCATGGTTCAGCAAAAAAAGAAAATCAGGTTCTCGAAATCGGAAATACAATTGAGTTTTTTAAGAAGCACCTGAACTAAATATTTTCGGTCAGAAATCTTGATTTAAGTTCCTGAATTTTAAACTCCGCCAATAATGAATCAATTCGTTGATTGGCGGCTTTTGCGTTCTGGTTCGAATTAAACGTGGCAATAATGAGTTCATTCTTCATCGAGTGTTCAAATCCCACCAGTTCTGTAACTGAAACCTCATAGCCGTGGGCTTGCAGTTTCAGGCAGCGTAGTACGTTGGTCAGGTGGCTGCCGAATTCGCGCGTATGAATCCCGTGCCTGTACAATTCAACCAGCGGGCTCGAAAGCGAGAATTTTTTGTTCTGGCGAAGATAGCCGGCAACTTCGGCCTGGCAACACGGTATTAATACGATGTGTTTTGCTTTTTTCTGAAGCGCAAAATGAATAGTGTCGTCAGTTGCAGTATCGCAGGCATGCAACGCCGTTACGATATCAACTGTTTCGGGTATTTCGCCCGAATTTTTCGAATCACTCACACTTTGATTGATAAAAGACATATTAATAAATTTCAGCTTTTTTTGAAGCGCAATGGATTTTGCAACAAGTTCCGGACGGGTTTCAATGCCGAAAATGTGGCCTTCGTTGCCAGTTTTTTTAAAATAAAGATCATAAAGAATAAATCCCAGATAGGATTTTCCGGCGCCGTGATCAACCAGATTTATTTTTCCCTGTGCTTGCGTCAGTTCAGTCAACAGGGGCTCAATAAAATTAAAGAGATGATAAACCTGTTTCAGCTTTCGGCGGCTGTCCTGATTCATTTTACCGTCTTGGGTCAGGATATGCAGTTCTTTCAGGAGTTCTACGGATTGTTCGGGCTTGATTTCAGTCATAGTGATTTAATTATCGATGGCTTCGCAAAGTTTAGAATTATTACGGGCAAACTCATTCTGGCGCAGAATTTCTTTTGCGCTGATTTTGAAATTTCCGAGATTACATTCGTTTTCGCGTAACGCCTCGTAAATGAACGTGGCTTCACCCGCTGTCATGCGCATACCCCAGAGGAATTTTACACTAAGCCAGTTTTTGAGGTAACTACAGGCGTAATCAACATTCGGTGGCATGTATTTCTCGGGAGAGCGGTCTCCCTTACGCATATTCTGCGAGGCATTTACCGATTTAAGATGGAAACTGTTGCCAAGATAATTTGCGTAAAGGCATCGGTTCTTAAAGCTCCAGCGATAGGCACCGGAAATATAAGCATTTTTCAGCGCCACGAAGTGATCTATCTGAATGTCCTCGCGGTTCTTAAAGGTTTCTCCGGTGTAATCATCGTGCCAAGAGCCTGTCATGACGCCGCATTTATTATTATCTGCGAAAGTAACTTCTTTATCCGAATCGCGAATAAGAACAATGGCGCGTGTATTATAGCAAGTGCCGTCGTCGGGATCGTTTATCCAGCGCCCAAATTGCTCTTCCCGTTTGTAGTTCGGAATTTTTAGGGTGCGGGTTCGCAAGTAGGAATTCCAGTTGAGCAGAGAATAGTATTTTTCCTGAACCGAATTCATCACTTTTTGAATACTGTCGAGAATTGAAAATCGGGTTGGGGCGGCAGTTGGGATTTCGATTTGGGTATATGCATTTTCAAGGACTTCAAATTCTTCTGGTTCAGTAGCGCTGTTTGCAGGTGGGGGAGTGATTTCAACGGCGAAAGACGGGGCAGTATGTATACATAAAATGAATACGAATATTCGTAAAAAGAGTTTCATTGGCCCCCCCAGAAATTCTTATCGACTGAGACTAATTGGATTCAAGAAGCTTTTGCAAGAAAATACACGACCAAGGATAAACGAGTGGCAGTATTCCGCGATAAGATAAAAACTTGCCACAAAGCTCATCTGAATTTGTTAAGTTAAATAACTTATTATTTAGATCTGCTTCAAGTTGATGCGCTAAAAACTTAATACTTTCAGATACTTATTAAAAAATCAAACGATTGATTAAAAAATATGGACACCCGTTTAACTTTAATCTAATTTAGTTTCATGACGATTCCGCCGGATTCAAAATCTGATTCAAAATTATGTATTCTGAAGGCTGCAGCCAGCCTGTTTGCCAAATTGGGCTTAGATAAATGCAGTACGCGCGAAATAGCCAAGCAGGCTGACTCAAATATTTCACTCATTTCTTATTACTTCGGTGGCAAAGAAGGGCTTTATAAAGAAGTCATGCGCTCCTACGCTTTGGAAGTTAAATCAAACGCCCAGCATCTTATTGACGATATGGGAAAAGCTGAACTGACAATTGAAATGTTCAACGAATACATGGGCAGGTTCGTTGAGAATGTCATTAACACCCGAGTCAACAATTCCGAAATGTCAAAAATTTTTGCGCGCGAAAAATTGACCGGCTTACCCTACGCACGCGAAGTTTACGAAGAAATTTTTTATCCGCTGATCAAGAACTTTTTCAAGCTTGTTGAAGCCGGTCAGAAAAAGGGTTTCGTCAAAGAGGATGTTTATCCGCCATTATTATTTATCCTGGTAACCGAGGCCGTTTGGGGCTTCTATGAAATGGTGGAGTGTCAGATTAACCTGAGTAACGATTGTAAAGAACTGGCACTTAATCCGGTCGAGTTGAAAAATCAAATATTAAATATTTATTTAAGAGGAGTTCTAAAATGAAAAAGTGGATACTGTTGTTAAGCATTTGCTCAACTAACACCTTTGCCATGACACTTGAAGAATACATGGATACTGTGTCGAAAAAAAATCGGCTGATTAATTCGTATCAGACGTCTGCAGAGGCTTCGCAGGAAAAAAGAGTTGCCGGAGATTTACTTTTGTCCCCAACTCTGACAGTGGGCTATTCGGTACTTTCAGATAAATCTGAGCCAAGTTCTGTTGCAGATAAGCGAAATACGACTGTAACCAATTTCGGAGTTTCCAAAAAATTTTCAACCGGAACATTACTGAGCTTAACCGCGCTGACGACGAAGCTGGATTATGAGCTGCCTGTAACACCCGGAAATACGGGCTATTCAACCGGCGGGCTCGGTTTGGTGCTTCAGCAGTCACTTTGGAAAGATTTTTTCGGCGTTGCGACCAGAATGCGCCGCGAACGCGAATCACTGACCAATCAACTTGAAATGCTAGGTTACGAACTGCAACGGCGAGTTGCATTGATTCAGGCCGAAACCGATTTCTGGGACTACATGGTTGCGTTGGAAGATCTGAAACTTAAGCAGGCTAATTTCGACCGGGCAAAAAAACTCGATCAATGGACATCTAACCGAGTCAGTAACGGCATCAGTGACCAGACCGATTTATTACAGGTTCGGGCACTGGCAAACCTCAGGGAGCTTGAACTTGTTACGTCCGCTCAGGTTGTAAAAACCCGAGAGGCAAAACTTAAAGAAAATATTGATTTTGCCCCCAACGAACAGTTACCTGAAGTAAAGGCCGATATGGCCATGACAAGACCTTACGTTACAAACCTTTCAAAAAGTAGAAATGTCGTCAAGATTGATACTTATCTGACCTCAGTCGAAGCGGCCGTAAAGCAAAAAGTTTCTGAAGAAGTAGTAGATAGCTTACGGCCTGATCTTACTTTCCTCGGGAAATACAATACAAGCTCTTACAATGTCGATCATTCGACCATGCAGAACAATATAACCAACACCGCTCGCCCGGTAACCTACGTGGGCTTAAGCCTTTCTTGGTTGTTCGGCTCGGATGCCAAGTCGGCGCAGTTTTCGGCAGCAAAAAAGGAAGCGCTGGCTTCGCGCCTGAAAGCCGATCAGGCAAGGATTACTGGCGAAAATGCATGGCTCGATCTTTTGAGACAGTACGACTTAACAAAACGAAACGTTTTAACACTCGAAAAAATCGCACAGCTGCAGCGTGATCGCGCCCGTGCAGAACAGGCTAAATTTACCAAGGGCAGAACGATCACTTCAAATGTTGTGAATGCTGAAACCGACGCGGCCCAGGCCGAAGTTAACTATTTGTCTGCAAAATCGGGTTTGCGCAAATTAGAAGCGTCTTCACAACTCTTTATGGTTATCGCGGAGTAATACAATGAATTTAGCAGAACTCTCTATTAAAAGGCCGATCTTCATTACCTGTGTGGTGCTTTTGATGATCGTACTTGGATTGATTTCCTATAAGAAAATGCCGGTCGATCAATTTCCGGATGTGACGTTTCCAATTGTATTTGCCGAAGTGTTATTTCCGGGTGCTTCGCCGATAGACGTTGAGCGCCAGATTTCTAAAATTATCGAAGACGAAGTTTCAAGCCTGCCGGGTCTTGAAACCGTTTCTTCTAATAATTATGACTCTGTTGCCATTTTGGTAATGAAATTCAAGCTTGGCACCGATATCAAAGAATCGGAACAACAAGTACGGAACCGAATCAACAATATCAGAAACAAATTGCCTAAAGATGCCAAAGAGCCTGTAGTCAGAAGATTCGATCCGGCCGATCAACCGATTATGTCAATTGCCGTTAATTCAAAGTTAAAAGCGGATGATCTTTACGATGTCGCCAATGAAAAAGTAAAACCTATACTTGAGCGCGTACAGGACGTGGGCCTTGTACGGATTGTCGGCGGCCAGAAAAAAGAAATCCAGATAATCGTCGATAAAAATAAATTGCAGGATCATCGGCTTTCGATGAACCAGGTAGCGCAGAAAATTCAGGACACCTCTAAAGATATTCCGATCGGAAAATTTGAAAGCAACTCAAATGAAACCACGCTTCGCACGGTGGGGGAGTTTAGCGACCTCGAACAGATTCGGGATGTCGCGGTTAACTTCTTAGGTTCTGACCGACCAGTCAGGCTTGGGGAAATTGCGGCCATTAATGAAAGTCTTGAAAAACCTAAACGTTTTTCTTCTATAAATGGCGAAAATGCACTTTTCCTTCAGGTTTATAAGCAATCGGGTGCCAATACCGTTGCGGTTGCCGAACGCATCCGGTTGCAGCTTGATAAAGTAAATTTACTTCTAACTGAGAAAAAAATCGATGCTAAGGCTATTTTGGTACGTGACGGTTCTGTGCCGGTTGCGCTGAATGTGCAAGACGTACGTGAAAGTATTTTTCTCGGAATTATTCTCTGTGTACTAGTCGTGTTTTTCTTTCTCGGATCGGCGCGATCAACTTTTATCACAGGGCTTGCGCTTCCGAATTCACTTCTCGGCGGATTTATTATTATGTACGCGATGGGTTTTTCGATCAATATCATGACCTTGATTGCGTTATCACTCGCGGTTGGGTTGCTGATCGATGATGCGATCGTGGTGCGGGAAAATATTTTCAGACATCTCGAGATGGGTAAAAAGCCGATTGATGCAGCACTTGAGGGCACAAAAGAAGTTTCGATGGCGGTCATTGCAACAACTCTCGTTGTTATTGCCGTGTTCGGACCGATCGCATTTGTACCGGGAATTGTAGGGCAATTTTTCAAACAATTCGGTTTGACCGTTGTATTTACGATGCTGATTTCACTATTTGATGCATTTACAGTTGCGCCGATGCTTTCGGCTTACCTTGCAACTGGTAACGAGCATAAAAAAGGTACCGGCGTCATTTCGAGAATGCTACAGGCTTTTGACCGTTTCCAGACCCGTCTTGAAAATACTTATGAACGAATACTCCGCTGGGCAACGGTAAAAAGAAAAACGGTATTGGGCGCGGCCCTTGCATTGTTTGTGTCCTCGTTGTTTTTGAGTGCTTTTATTTCAAAAACCTTTGTTCCCGCCAATGACTTCGGAGAATTTTCAGTAACCGTTGAATTACCCGTAGGCACTTCGCTTGAGGCGACACATCATTTTGCGAAAGAGATTGAAATTATAATTAAAGGTCAGGCCGAGGTTGATCTTGTTGCAATGACGGTTGGCTCTGCAACTTTTGAATCGAACAAAGCGGATTTCTTTGTTCACTTGTTACCGAAAAAACAACGTAAAGGAAAATCAACTGCGGATGTAAAAGAAATGCTGCGGGAAAAATTTGCGGCACGTGCCAAAGATGCGATTATTGCCGTAACCGACGTTGATATCAGCGGAGGCGGTCAAAAGCCGCTTAACCTGTATGTCGTTGGCGATGATCTCGATGAACTTTCAAAATACACGTTGGCACTGCAGAAAAAAATTTCGACTGTTCCCGGCCTTATTGATGTTGATACCAACTTCAGAGCGGGAAACCCCGAATTTCATGTCGTGTTTGACCGGGATAGATCCGAAGCCTTGGGTGTTTCAACAATCGCGGCCGGCGCAGAGCTCCGCAATCGAACAGAGGGCGCAGTACCTGCGGTGTTCCGAAAAAACGGAATCGATTATGATATTCGAGTGATGTTTGCTGAAAAAGATAAAGATCTGATGAAGAATTTTGCAACCACTTTCGTGCCTAATCAGAATATGAACATGGTACCGCTTTCTCGTGTAGCAACGGCTCAGAAAAAAGTCGGTTTTTCTCAGATTAATCGTCAGAATAAAGGCCGCTTTATTGCCATTACAGCCAATCTCGGGCCTAAAGGTTCCATCGGTGACGCCACAGTTCAGATTGAAAAAATTATTAATAACGACCTCAAGCCACCATTAGGAATCAGCTATAAATTTGAAGGTCAGGCACAGGATTTTAAAGATTTGATGACAAACATGCTAATTGCGGTTGGCCTGGGTGTATTATTGATTTACCTGGTGCTTTCATCGCTTTACGAAAGTTTCATAATACCATTTACAATTTTGCTGGCCTTACCGCTGGCAATTTCGGGTGCTTTCATTGCACTTTTTGTATTCGGTAAAACCATCGATATATTCTCAATCATCGGACTGATCTTGTTGATGGGTGTTGTTGCCAAAAACTCTATTTTGTTAGTCGACTACGCTAACCATTTAGTTGAAGGCGGAATGGCAATCAACGAAGCGCTGATCAAGGCGGGTCGCACGCGATTGCGCCCGATATTGATGACCTCTCTAGCGTTGATTGCCGGCACCTTGCCGATTGCAATCGGAGTTACAGCTCTCGGTACGCAACGGCAGTCGATGGGTGTGGCTATTATCGGCGGTGTTGCCAGCTCGACACTTTTGACATTAATTGTTGTACCTGCGGCCTACGGCTACATCGAAAACTTCAGAGTGTGGTCTAAAGCCAAAGTGCAAAAAATGCGCGGAGCACATGTTTAATGGAATCTAACGCGGGATTAGCCAGAAAAATTCTCAGACTTGCAAAACCGGAATTTAAGACTCTCTTGATTGCGGGTTTTTTTCTGGCTGTTGCAAGTGCCTGTCAGCTGGCCTTTCCGCAGGTGATCCGTAATATGGTCGACGCCTCTCTGCAGGCAAAAGATCTTGCGAAAATTGATCAGATTTCAGTTCTCATTTTAATTGTTTTTATTGTTCAGGCGATTGCTTCAACAATTCGTTATTACCTGTTTACAATGGCCGGTGAAAGAATTGTTCAGCAGCTCAGAAGAAGTCTGTATTCGGCGATTTTGCGTCAGGAAATTGCCTTCTTCGATTTTAATAAAACCGGTGAATTGATCAGCCGAATTTCGAGCGATACCACTATTTTACAGAATGCTGTAAGTGTGAATGTATCGATGGGTCTTAGAAATCTGGCAGCCGCAATCGGCGGACTGGTACTTATGGTTTACACGTCTCCGAAGCTGGCATTATCGATGCTAATTGTTATTCCACCGGTTATTCTGGGGGCCGCGGTTTTCGGAAAAAAAATCCGGATTTTTTCGCGACGGGCACAGGACAATTTGGCTGAGGCCTCGATTGTGGCAGAAGAAACCATCAGCGGAATCCGAACGGTCAGGTCATTTGCGCAGGAACAGTTTGAACAGGGTCGCTACAATCACAGTTTGAATGTATCGCTGCTTTCAGTAAAAGATAAAGTAAAACAGATCAGTCTGTTTATCATGCTCGCTTCACTGATCGGGTATGCTGCAATATCGGGTGTTATTTGGTACGGCGGACGGCAGGTGATCAGTTCCGAATTATCGATTGGCGATCTGACGCAATTTTTGATTTACCTGATGATCGTTGCATTTTCAGTCGGTTCGCTTGGTGGCCTTTGGGGCGATTTTATGTCTGCGGTCGGGGCAGGCAAACGAATTTTTGAAATCATGGAGCGCAAAACGGCAATGGACCTGCAGGTCGGGATCAAGCCCGAAACACTGACAGGTGCGGTTGAATTTAAGAATGTTAACTTCTCCTATCCAGCAAGGCCTGAACTTCATGTGCTGGAAAATTTCAACCTGCAGCTTAAACCGAATCAGGTAGTGGCCCTAGTCGGGCCTTCAGGCAGCGGCAAAACAACGGTAGCGGCCTTATTAACCAGACTTTATGATGTCGACAGCGGCGACATCCAGCTTGATCAGCATTCGATAAGAACCATCGAACCGAACTGGTTGCGAAATCAGATCGGCTTGGTTTCGCAGGAGCCAATTCTGATTTCTTCGACAATTGAAGAAAACATTAAATATGGAAACAGCACGGCCAGCCATGAAGATGTGGTTCGCGCAGCTAAGCAGGCAAATGCGCATGATTTTGTTATGAGTTTCACCGACCAGTACAGAACATTGGTAGGCGAACGCGGAATTCAGTTATCCGGTGGGCAAAAGCAACGGATTGCAATTGCACGGGCTATTCTTAAAAATCCGAAAATTCTTATCCTTGATGAAGCCACAAGCGCACTCGATACCGAAAGTGAAAGTCTTGTGCAGGACGCACTGAACAAATTGATGAAAGACCGCACAACTCTCGTCATCGCCCATCGGCTGTCGACAGTGCAGAATTCAAATTTAATCTGCGTTCTTGAAAAAGGAAAAATTGTTGAAAGCGGCCAGCATCGCGACTTACTTAATAATCAAAACGGTTTGTACCGAAAATTAGTTGAAGGTCAAATAAATTAAACAGGCTTATTAATCAAAGGAGCAAATATGAGAAAAGTTTTGGACAGTACAAAAATCGCGGGCCCGGCTTTGCAGTCAATCGAGTCATTCCATAATTCAATTGTCGGTGAAGTCGAAGCAGCTGTTGCCGCCAACGCTTGCGTCGTAGTGGGTATGCGCCAGAATCCGGTTGTCCGATCGGCTTTAAAAGCACTGAGTGAGAAAAACATAACCTATAAATATATGGAGTACGGCAGTTATTTTTCAAAATGGAAACAGCGACTTTCTTTAAAACTGTGGAGTGGATGGCCTACTTTTCCGATGGTGTTTGTCGATGGTAAACTTATCGGCGGCGGCACCGAATTGAAAAAACATCTGGCGAATCAATAAATTCCCCGAAGCTGCCGTAATGACTGGAGTTTTGCCGCAAACGGCCCCCAGTCATCATTTTCGGAAATCGAGGCCCAGATGCTTTCTATTTCGTCAATCAGCAGTGTAGTCGGCTTTTTCTGCATGAAATACTCGTGGAATTCCAAATCGGGGTTTTCGATTTCAAACTCAGCAAGTTCTTGAAGGAGGCCTGCGGCCTCCGCATATTTTAAGGCCAGTTCAGGCTGCTCGAGTACTCTTTTTGAATGAAAATCAAAAAACATTTCTTCAAAGCCGAATTTTTGGCTTTCCATATATCCAAAAAATTCCGAAATCAGTTCCGAATTTTTTTCAACGGTTTTGATTTTTAAGTTCAGGCGCCTGAAAAAATGCCGATGAACAGCGGAATTGAATGTGTCTGAAAAAGTTTCGAGTATCGGTTCGATAATTAATGAAGGAAATGCAAGCTTCAAACTTTCAGCCAGTTGGTGCAGAGCCCATAAAAACGAGACGGGCTGCCGCCCGAAACTGTAAAGTCCCTGGTGATCAAAATAGGCAGCGGTAAAATCAGGATCATACCCCGGGATAAACCGGTAAGGACCATAATCAAATAATTCGCCTGCAATATTAATATTGTCGGTATTCAGCACACCGTGTACAAAGCCGGCCATCATTACTTGGGCCACTAATGCGGCATTCCGGTTAACAACCAATTGTAAAAATTTTGCGGCAGAAGTTACGTCAAGTGGGCCGCTAGATTTTTCGTGATAATAAAAATTCAGACAGTATGAAGTTAATTTTTTAATGTTCTCTGTCTGTTTAAGATAGGCGAGCCGCTGAAAAGTTCCGATTCTGATATGTCCGGTGGTGAATCGGGTTAACACGGCAGAGCGGGTGGGGCTGGGTTCATCATTTCGCGAGAGCTTTTCTCCGGTTTCAAAAAAGCACAAAGTTTTAGAAGTATTGACCCCGAGAGACTCGAGTAGTTCGGTTGCCAAGGCCTCTCGCATCGCCCCTTTGAGGGTCAGTCGGCCATCGCCACTTCGCGAGTACGGTGTCTGGCCACTGCCTTTCGTTCCTAGATCATACCATTGATTGTTTATCTTCAGCTGTGCAAACAGAAACCCACGCCCGTCGCCGAGTTCAGGATTATAGTGCTGGAACTGATGGCCGTGATAGCGAAGTGCGAGGGGTTTTGTCAGATTGTTCTTGAGAGCTGTAAATTTAACGAAGTGGGATTTCTCGAAGTTGATTTCCAGAGACGAATTCCAATATCTCAATATTTCCTGAGGAAATTTTGCAGCTTCAACTTCATCGTAAAAGTCGCCACCTAATTGCAGGATCGGTAATTTATTATTATCCCATGTGTACACTCGAATAGGTTAGCACAACGCAACAATTTTACCAGTTGAAATCTAATTGAAAACGTAATGAAAAGGTTTAATATTTCTTTTGAATTAATTAAAGGAGAATTTCATGAATCGACGTTCGTTTTTTCAATCAACTTTCGCGGCGTCCGGCGCAATAGCATTATTTTCGCTTCAAGCAAATTCAGAAGAACGAAGACGCGGTGGCGGAGCTGCAGCGACAGCGGCACCGTTGGTCGATCCTAACGACTCAGCTGCAAAAGCCGTAAATTATGTTCACGATGCCAAAAGCATCAAAGATGTTAAGCTGCAGGCGGAAAGAGCCGGCGTAAAATTTAAAGATCAAAATTGTAAAAGCTGTGCTTTTTATCAAAAAGATAAAGAGGGTATGACTTCTGGGAAAAAATCAGCTCCTTGTCAGATGCCATTTGCCGCAGGCAAAGTTGTTGCAGCTGAAGGCTGGTGTTCTTCTTGGGCTAAGAAGTAAACTTCTTTCGCCCGACTTCGTTCAAATTAATTCTATTTAGTTGCAACTGGAGGAGCATCACGAAGCGCTCTTCTTAGTATTTTTCCGACATTAGTTTTCGGAAGCTCTGTTCTGAATTCAACATGCTTCGGAACTTTATAGTTTGTTAGTGATAATTTCGCGAATTCAATGACTTCTTTTTCTGTCAGGCTTGAATCCTTTTTAACGATGACAACCTTTACGACTTCTCCTGAGTGCGTATCCGAAACTCCGATAGCCGCTACTTCAAGAACTTTTGGATGCTTGGCAAGAGCATCTTCAACCTCGTTAGGGTACACGTTAAATCCGGAAACGAGGATCATGTCTTTTTTACGATCGACGATTTTGAAAAAGCCATCTTCGTCAACCGTACCGATATCGCCCGTATGAAGCCAGCCGCCTTTGAGGACTTTAGCTGTTTCGTCCGGTCGATTGTAATAACCCTGCATCACTTGCGGGCCCTTCACACAGATTTCGCCGGATTCACCAGGCTTTGTGACTTCGACGTCGTTATCATCAACGAGTTTGATGTCTGTGTCAGGCACCGGCAGGCCGATTGTGCCGACGCGATCTGTTCCATCAATCGGGTTGCAAGTTGCAACTGGTGATGTTTCAGTCAGGCCGTAGCCTTCGATCACATTCGTGCCTGTGGCTGCAAACCAATTTTCTTTGACGGCTTTTTGTAGCGCCATCGCGCCGGCCACGCAGATTTTCGTGTGCGAGAAATCTACCTCTTTGATCATCGGATGATTGGCCAGGGCGTTGAACAATGTATTAACACCTGTCAGAATGGTGAATTTATATTTTTTCATTGTTTTAATAAATGCGGGGAAGTCGCGTGGGTTTGTGATAAGAATGTTCTGCGTTCCGTATCTCATCAGTGCCAAACTGCAAACAGTCAGTGAAAAAATGTGATACATAGGAAGCGGCGTAATCGCGATTTCTTCTCCGGTAACCAGTTTGGGTTTCATCCACGCGCTGATCTGCAAAATGTTCGCAATAATGTTTTTGTGAGTCAATACAGCGCCTTTTGACACGCCAGTGGTGCCACCGGTATACTGTAAAAACGCGATATCATCCTGAGTCAGTTTGGGCTGAACATAAGTTTTTTCAGCGCCAAAATTAAGTGCCTCTGACCACGAATGATGCTTAAGGCTGTAGGCCGGAACCATTTTCTTAACCTTCTTAAGTACAAAATTAATCAGATGTTTTTTAAGGAATGGCAGTTGATCACCAACCTCGGTAACGACAACATGCTTGATATCGGTGTCCTGGATAACTTCTTCAAGTAATTTTGCGTAATTCGCAAGAATGACGATGGCTTTTGCGCCGGAGTCTTTAAATTGGTGGCGCATTTCAGGGGCTGTATAAAGCGGATTGGTATTTACGATAATCAAACCGGCTCTGAGCGCCCCAAAAAGCACAATCGGGTATTGCAGCAGGTTTGGCATTTGGATGACGATTCGATCGCCTTTTTTGAGGCCCAGTGTGTTCTGAAAATAAGAAGCCAATTGGCCCGACAATACATCAAGCTCGTGATAGGTCAGATCGATATCAAAGTTTGTAAAGGAAACTTTGTTTCGAAACTTTCGAATTGCTTCATCGCTAACTTCGAGAATGTTCTGATACTCGTTTAGGTTTATTGATTGAGGCACTGATTTCGGGTAGTTTTTCATCCATATTTTTTGCATGAATTTATTTTGAACTAATACTTGCTAATTGAAAAGAGGAAAAACATAATACTATTTGTGTCAAAAAGGCTTTTTCCGTTACTTTTTTGCTTTATTTCATTCTCATGCACCCCCAAAGGTACTGGATTACCAAAAAATGACGAGCAAAAAGTCGAAAAAACCGATCAAATAACACAACCGCTTCCGGAGTTGAAAAAGTCGATCTTCAGCAAAACTCTGCGAGAATCGATTTACTTTTCCAACAGCCTTGAACGAGAAGCACTAAAGCTAATTCTCAAAGACAATTCCTTTCAAAAAAACACCTTATTTTCGGTTCTGAGCTATGTGGTTGAGACGAATTCAGGCGCAAAAAAGACAACGCCTTTTGGTCTTGATTGTGGACAGTTTCTTGTTAAGCCTGAAGGTAAGTATCTCCGGATTATTAAGGCTTGCGTTAAGCCTTATTCTGAAATTGCTACGATCCGCACTGTGGAAGATGAAAATCTGTACGAGGTTGAATTTTTGATTAAAGAATGGGCTTCTGTGGTGGGACTGGCCGTAACCTTAACCGGAGATAATCTGCGTTGTTCGCTGCGGGTGAAAGAAAAAAAGTTATCGGTGTTGAATTGCGACAACTGGTCTTACCAGACTTCGGCGGATCAGTTTTCGTCGACGGTGGTTAAAGCGCGGGAATATGTATTCAATCGCGAAGCTAAAAAGCAATTTGTAATTCGCGGCGGCTTCTTCAAAGAACTGGTCGAAAACAAAAAAATAGATATAATGGTGCCACTAGAAGGCAAAATTAGGATTATCGAAAAAGAGCTTCGGGTGATCGACGAGTTTGCAAATAAATTAAATGAAGAAAGTCGGGTTCAGCGTGAAAAAGAAGAAGAGTACAAAAAGCACATCGCAGCGGAAGCCACTAAAAAAAGTCCGCAAGAAGGCAGCCAAGACATCAGTCAAGAAAGTGGCCAAGAAGGCGCTAAAGAAAGCCAAGAAGCCAGCCAAGACAGTAGCCAGGAAAACCCCGAAGCCACTCCCCAAACCCCCGTTGAAGGAGATTCGCGCGGGAATCGAGGTCGGTAGCATCGTACCGGATTTCAAAGTTAAAAGTTCAACAGGCACGGAGTTTAAACTCTCGAGCCTGAGCGGTAAAAAAGTAGTGCTGTATTTCTATCCGAAAGACGACACTCCGGGATGCACAATCGAAGGTAATGAATTTAACCGTTTACTTGGCGAATTCAATTCGTTGAATACAGCCGTTTACGGAATTTCAAGAGATACCGTCGAGTCCCATTGCAAATTCATCGGCAAATTCGGCTTTAATTTTGAATTATTGAGCGATCCTGATGAAGTGATGTGCAAGCTGTTTGATGTTATCAAAGAAAAAAATATGTATGGCCAAATCAAGCTTGGCATTGAGCGCAGCACTTTTATTCTGGATGAGAATCAAAAACTGATCGCCGAGTTCAGAAAAGTAAAGTCTGAAGGTCATGCGGAAACCATGCTGAATCACTTAAAAGCGCTAAGCTAAACAGAATGTACGCCGTACCTAAAACCCCCGGGGGTTTAGGTACGGCGTACATTCTGCAGTTGAAGTATAAAATCGTCGACTTCGGCAGGCGAGGTGTCCCAGCTGGTCATGATCCGGCATTCAAAAGTTTTTTCGTCCCAGACGTAGAAAAAATACTTTTCTCTTATTTGTTTTACCCACTCTTTGGGGATTTTTGCAAAAACGGCGTTGCTTTCTCGTTTTGCGGTCAGTTCAATTTCAGGGATTTTTCTAAGGCCTTCATTTAGTCGCTCGGCCATATCACATGAGTGCGAAGCAATTTCCAGATAGAGATCATTTGTAAAATACCGCTTGAATTGTGCTGCGATGAATCGGGTTTTTGACGGGAGTTGCGCCGCCTGTTTGCGGATGTATTTCAGTTTATGCTTTGCGGATTTTGCCAGTTCAGGATTAAGAATCAGAATTGCTTCGCCCATCATAAATCCGTTTTTGGTGCCACCGAAAGACACGGCATCAACACCGAGATCGGTTGTCATTTCTTTATACGTGCATTTCAGTTGAATAAGGGCATTCGTTAATCGAGCGCCATCGAGATGAACATACATTTGATTTTGGTGCGCCCAATCAGCAATTTCGCGAATTTCATTCAGGGAATAGCAAGTGCCCATTTCGGTGGGTTGAGTCAGGCTGATAACGCGGGTCTGGCTAAAATGCTGATCGCCCTTTCTGATCAGGGAACTTTTAAGTACGTCGAGAGAAATTTTACCTTCGGTTTGCGGAAGTGTAATCAGCTTGCCCGCAAAAAATTCGGGTGCGCCACATTCATCAACATGCAGATGACTGACGTCCGAACAGAAAATCGATTCATGGCGTTCGGTCAGAAATCGAAGGGCCAGAACGTTAGCCGCCGTTCCGTTAAAGACAAAGAAAACTTCGGTCTGATTGCCGAACTGTTTTTTGAACGCCGCAATTGCAGCTTCGCTTTGCAGGTCTGTACCGTAGCTGGGTGCGTGGTCTGAATTGTATTCTATCAGAGCTTTCATCAATTCGGGATGAACGCCAGAATGATTATCGCTACCGAAGCCCTTCATAAAACACCTTGAAATAGAAAGTTATAGGCAATCAATGCTGCGGTTTTTGCTGTCTGATCATTAAAGTCGAGTGGCGGCGAAACTTCATAAATACCAAGCCCGCGAACATCTGAAACAGTAAAGAGTTTCGACATAAATTGCAGAACGTCTTCGGTTTTCAGTCCGGTAACCCAGGATTGGCTGCAACCCGGTGCTTCAGTTGAAGTCAGGCAGTCGATATCAAAACTGATAAATACCGGAGTAGATTTTGTCAGCTGAATAAATGGCGGTTTTTGAAAGAGGCTATCGAGGCCGCCGTTCTTAAGTAGATCGCGCAGACTGAAGATCGAAGCTTTTTTATTCTGCGCCCATTTGCGGTGAACCAGTGAGTTGCACTGAGGCTGAATGCCGACTTCGGCAAAATCAAACTTGTCTGTGAACTCATTAAGCAACCGGTAAAATGGCGTACCGCTGTTGAAGCCGTTATTGTCGGGCCGGACATCCAGGTGAGCATCAAAGTTAATGACGAGAGGCCGGGTCTTCTGGCTGAGATTCGCCTTCAGAAACCCGCTTGCGTCAGAGTAGCCGTAGTCGTGACCGCCGCCCAGTGTAAGTGTGCGGACTCTCTTGCTATGCAAAGTGTGAATACCGGTCTGAGCCTGTTGATGACGGGTGGCCAGATCCTCCGACGGATTCAGATCGCCGCCATCATAAAATTCAGGTGCTGATGGCGTTGCAGGCGTCATCTTGTATAAAGACTGGCGGATGGCAGCAGGGCCTGCTGCGGCACCCGGCCTGCCGTTATTCAGTTTGATGCCTTCATCGTCTGGGTAGCCGAGCACACAGAAGCTATCTGTTGCCGAAAGCCCTTCAACCAGCGCGCTTTTTACGAGATTCCCAAGACGGATGTCGTCGAGATCATTTTTTGAAAAAAATAATTTTTCGGAAGTTGGTTTGTACGGGCTCACTCTTTTACTTTCTTAGATGAATTTTTCTAAGAATATCGCCGGTTTCAGAATCGTACAATTGGATTTCGATGTCTTTTGAGCTGTGGATAATGAGGTCGCCTACATAACTGCCGCGATCTCCGGCAAGTAGCATCACCCAAGTGGTGGTCGACGGGTTTACGAAGTAAGTATAAATCGGGGCGGTTGCTGCCGGACATTTCTTCGCAATGCCGCGGTAGGAAATAGTGAATTCGGTGTAACTTACAAAAGTATAACAATAGAGGTCATCGCCAACCCAAGTGCCGAGCAACATGCTAAGACCGATGTAATTAACGGAGCTGACAGTCAGTATGGTCTGCTTTTCGTCGCGGTAGCCTTCGAGCGATATGAAATCACCATCACTGAGTTTGTTGATATAAGTTGAAATAAGAGCGGTAGAGGCGTTGAGCGCGTAGGTTTTTCGCTGAATCGGGTCGTTGAATTTCAGTTGCGTTTTTGCACGACTGACATTTCCTTCAAAGCTTAAAGCCAAGGATTCCAAACTTAAAAGAATTGCCATGACGGAAAAAATAAATCTCATATGTGGTGTAAAAAACACGATCTCGGAGTGGGGTCAATTTTAAAACCGATCCCTGAGAGCAGAAAAGAAAAAAATACAATCGCTCAAATTATAGGCACACCAAACGTTATGCGTTAAGTATATGAATCCTGAGGGAAATACTATGAAATAAGTTATGCGATTTAAATTTTTTCTGGTTTTGTTCTTTTGCACGGTATTTTTCAGCCCACTGACTTTCGTTTACGGCCAGACAGATTTAAGCGGAAGACCGGTCAATACCTTTTCCCGCTCTTATGGCCGAACCGGCGTGTTTCTGGATACCGGGCTCTATCGTCTGGATACCGAAGCAATAGCAAATCCGGCACCACTTAATCAGTGGCAAACCACAACTTTGGTTTACGATTTCAAAGCCGGTTACATAACCGATAATCACGTTTATTTCGGCGCCGAGTTTTCATCAAGGTCAGACAATCAGATCAGCTTGAATTCAACTGCCGGTGCGACCACTGGGCTTGGGGTCGGATTCTTTTCAGACAAAGGTTTACATTTTCGGGCGTATTATTTGTTTAACTCAACATTCGGAAATTACGGAAACGGCGATGGCTACAAAATTGATCTCGGTTATATGAAGAATATGACTGCAAACTTTTTTCTGGGAGTTTCGCTGGCGCACGCTCAAACAACCTACAGGTCTAATCCAATGATTTTCGCATTCGATACGTGGAATCGCCGAGAAACCTATCCGGCTCTGAATCTCGGCGTGATTTTCAATTAATTTAAAAGTTGAACTTTGTTGCCTTGTGGAGTCGGTACAACGTTAAAGCTTAAATTCTTTTTCCCTTTTGCGGCAGCGTCTGCAAGTGCAGGGCGTGCATCTTCATATTTCATAAGATCCGGCGCTCTTGCATTTATATAGCGAGTGCAGGCGATTACGTCTGCGCTGAATGATGCCGCACCCGAAATTCCCGGAGGTGGGTTGTGTTTATTAATTTTCAATGAACAAATATGGCCACCGATATCAACCGAAATGATATCAGCACCGGTCGTCTTATTCTGAGTTGCATTCGCGCCTCCGACCATAACATCACCCGGCTTCTTAGTTGCCAATCCGGTTTTACCGCCGCCTTTTGCCAGAGTTGCGATTGCGGAATCCATTTTTCTTAAGCTGTCATAGCCAGGCGCTGTTTTTGCGTTCAATGCAAAACCAGCAAGTAAAATTGATATAAAAAGTGTTCGTTTCATAAATGCTCCTGTTTTTAATTTAACGGGATTCTACCTGATTAATCTGAAACTACATAATGTCAAAATTTTTGACATATAAAGAATGCAACTAACCAAGTTCCTGCAAGGTCCACTCGGCAAGCTCCTGAAGCTCGGTGGTTTTAAGCAGGCTGACTTCGGGTTTCAGTTCAGACAGCTGCTTGTTGGCAATAACGATCAGGGCATTGCGTTTGAGGCCCTTGGCGCCGGCGCGCGAAAGCGGCGAGCCCAAATGAAACTTCTGAATCTTTTTATGCGAAGCTGTCAGTAAAAACCGGAAATATTCGGCCAATTCTTTGCGGGATTCAGGCGCTAAGGGAAGCGTCTGTGCAGTTGATAGTTCGGGGGTTTTCGGAAACTGTTTTTTCCGGAAAACTTTTTCGTTCCATGGGCAGACAGTCTGGCAAAGATCGCAGCCGAAGAACCAGTCGCCCATTTTTTTTCTGAGTTCAATCGGGGGGGCGGTCTTGGCTTCGATCGTCAGATAAGAAATGCAGTGGTCGGCCTTCAGGGTGCGAGGTGCGATTAGCGCTTCGGTGGGGCAGATCTCGATGCATTTGCGACAGGTGCCGCAGAAGTCAGGAATAGGTTCAATAACTTCGGCAGTTCCGGTTTCCAACGTTGTAAGAATCTCCGCAATAAAAAAAAGACTCCCGTGTTCGGGGTGAATCAGGCAGGTGTTTTTGCCGAACCAACCGAGGCCATTCTGATAAGCCATGTCGCGCTCGAGAATCGGCCCCGAATCAACGTAAGGAAGAAAAACTTCGTCCGGAAAATCTTTTTGCAGTTGATCGATGACCGTCAGCAGTTTTTGCTTCAGCCAATGGTGGTAGTCTTCGTTGTGGGCATAAAGGGCCACTCGCGCCGGAATTTTTATTTCGGTTTTTTGCACCGCCGGGTAGTAGGCCTGCGCAATTGAAATGACGGATTTCAATTTGGCGTCGAGCAACAAAGGGTTTTTTTTAAAAGCCAGGTGCGTTTGCAAATAGGCCATGTCGCCATGATAGTTGCTCGCAAGCCATTTTTCATAAAATTCGATACTGAGCGGTTTTCTGATCGGACCGATTTCGACCTGATTGAGAATTTGACTGTTCTTAAGCCCACTCAATTTATTTTTAAGAGAATGATTGAGGCCGTTGTTAAAATCAGTCATAGTTGGATTTGTGTATAATATTGCATCAAGCATAAAAAAGCATCGTCTTTATAGTGATTTTACCGAGGTTCGGTATCGCTTGGCCCGCCATCAGTTCGTCTGTTGGATTGCGGGCGGTGCAGTCCGGGATTTTTGTCTGAACAGAGAAGTAAGTGAGTTTGATCTTGTAACCGATGCGACCACGGAAACTCTGAAAACTCTTTTTCCAGAGGCTTTACTGGTAGGCGAGAGCTTCGGTGTTCTTAAAATACCCTTGGCTGGCGGAGATTTTTTTGATTTGACGACCTTTCGTCAGGAGTCTGATTATTTTGACGGCAGGCGACCTTCGCATGTGAGTGCGGCCACGCCCGTGAAAGATTCTGAACGCCGTGATTTTACAATTAATTCACTGTTTTGGGACAGTGTCCGCGATGTCATTATTGATTACCGGGGCGGGCTTGCGGATCTTTCAATGAAAAGACTGATCTGTGTGGGCGATCCCGAAGTGCGCTTTACAGAGGACTTTTTGCGCATCATCCGGCTAGTTCGGTTCGCTGCGCAACTCAATTTTGAAATTGATGAGGCAACAAATGCGGCAGCAATCAGACATTGCGTTGAAATTAATAATGTCAGCGGTGAGCGGATCTGGACTGAACTTAAAAAAATAAGCACTCCGCTAGCGTGGAATTTTATTATCGAACGCAGTTTGTTCGGGCTTATCCTGCAGCAGACTTTCGGAACGGATGAAACTAAACTGAAAAAGGTTCCGGATGCGGTTTCAAATTTTTTTGTAATTCTGTATTTGTTGAGTCCTGACGTTGATCTGTCGGATATTCTCAAGGAACGGCTGAAAATTTCGAATCAGGAGTTGGGCGAGTATAAAATGATTCGCTTTTTGATGACTGAATCGGATAAAATGACCGTGGAAGAAGTGGCGTATGAGAGAGAAAAATCCCCTCTGTTCGCCCGCTTGATGGATGTATTGATTGATTCGGGGCTGCTTTCGGTGCAACTGGGGAAAGAAGTTGGAAATCTCCTCAAATTGTATCCAACGCCGTTAATTACCCCTAAAGAAGTACTGGATCTAATGCCTAACAGGTATATTAAAGAAGAAATGAAATTCCTGCGCATAGGCCAGTTCAAAAAGTCCTGCACGACCAAGGGCGAAGCAGTCGAGTATTTGAAGAAAAAATACGCAGATAAGCCGGCAAATACTTAGACGAAAGAATTGAAAAAAAGGTTAAAACAAATCTGTTTGCTTTGAATTCTTTTTTGTACGCACAGAATTCGGTCTAGTTTTAAAAATAAATAAGGTCAAAGGTATTGCGTTCTGTCGAAAGTGTTGTCAGACTTAGAGACAGGTTGTTGCTGTTCTGCTTGAAGCAAACATTAAGACTAAGGATTGTCTGGATCTGTTTCAAGCGAACACTAAAAAGCTAAACAAAAAACAATTAAGCAGGAGGAGCAAGGATGCTCAGAGACGTATTAATACAAAAAGGCCTTTCGAACCGTGAAT
>JANPPN010000090.1:0-2165 GCA_031428535.1 Bdellovibrio sp.
AGCAGTATTGCCTTTATTTACGGTGACATCGTCAAAGTAGATTATCCGGATCCGGAAAACATCATAGGCGCGATTATCGTCGAAAGCGAAATCATGTCGAAGTACGAAATGGACGAGATTTTCGCGCGCAGCGGAGGCGAAAGACTCGGCGATTACCTGATCAACAATAAACATGTGACCGAAATGCAGCTCAGAAATATTTTATTCAAGCAGTCGAAACACCGGCTCACCAAGTATATCAATGAAAAAAACCTGAGAATCAGTTTTACCTTCGACGGGCAAAGCAATGAATCCGTTCTTATCAGCAGCGCAAATTTTTTTGAAATTTTATACAAATGGCTTTTTGAGGTTTACGATATCCAATGGCTGCGAAACTATACAGAGTATTACTCGCGGAATCTATTGCAGGTTAACCTCAACAACGACGGTTATGTTATTCTGAAAGAGTTTCCGGAACTGAAGAAATTTTCGGATTCGCTGCAACAGACAATCGAAAAGAAAATGAATTATCGCGAAGCCTACAAAAATGCCGAGATGAACGAAGATACCTTTGCCCGCACTATTCATTATATGGTGCTGGCCGGGTTTATCATAATCCGGAAAAGCCGCGTTTATGCCGAGATGATGCAGGCCACGCTCATAACCGATGAAGTCAAACTCGTTAAAGATCTGGCCCAAGCCAAGGTACTGATGTTGAATAAGAAATATTTTGAAGCCTTCGGTGTGATGATTAAATATTCGTCGATCAGCAGCAGTCATGAAAAAGTTAAGTTCTACAGTATCTGGGTAAAACTGATCGGCGCCTTTTACAATAAACATCTGCTCGATCTGGATGGCGTTTCAAAAAAGTTGAACGAAATCGATATGTATCAGATTGACCCCGCAGAATACTATTACGTTAAATCACTGCTGGCGGCGTCACAGAAAAATTTTCAGGAATCCGACGAACATTTTCTTAAGGCCGTGAACTACGATAAGGCCTACAAAAAATATCCGATCAATGATAATTCGTCTTTTCTGGGACTGATCAAAAAAGTTTTTCGGTAGGGACGTGATCAGGCTTTCACCTGGCGCCTCTAGCCGCTCAGTGCATAATTGAATTCCATCATTCGTTATCAGCAATAATCAGATCGGACATGTGTCCAGAGTGAAATCCAGTTTTCGGCATCTTCGGCTGCATAACTATGAGGTCCGTTATGCGGACAGGGATTTCCTCTTTTGATTTTTAAAGGCACCGCCCCTTGAGCTGATTCTTGCACTCATGCTGAGGCATGAAACAGCTTCATCTCATTCCCGAATTTAATGTCCGCAAAGAACACGGCGGCACTCTTTCTCTTGGTAAAAGACGAAAGCGAAGACCACTCTCTGTGAAAAACCCCCTTCATCTCGTCCTCAGATCTGATTTTGCCTATGGGACTAGATCTTTGTTGAGGCACCGCCCCTTAATTGAAAAAGTCATCGCTAAAGCAAAAAAACGATTTGCAATCAGAGTCTACGAAATGGCTATTGTATCTAATCATATTCATATGATGGTTAAAGGCTGTTCCCGGCAGGATCTTCAGAACTTTTTCAGAGTCGTGGCGGGACATATTGCGCAGGAACTGCTCCGTCAATTTCCTTTATTACCGAGTGAAAGAATAAAACGGGGCGGTGCCTCAAAAACCCGGGAAAAGGAAAATAGATTCTGGCAAACTAGAATCTATTCCCGGATTGTAAGCTGGGGTAGAGAGTATACAAATGTGAAAGAATACGTCGTTCAGAACGCATTGGAGGCTTTGGGACTTATTCCGTATAAAAACCGAGCGCAACGAAGTCTTGCGATAGAAAGAAACTTCAAAAACACTTCTTAAACAGCTGAACGGAGGGGAATACTTTATTTCCAATAGGTTTCAGAACTGCATTTTTTTACATTCGGGGTGGATTTCCATTCGGCCTTCAGTTGCGGCCTTCACGCTTTCAGGTGTCATGTCCGGCGCATACTCTGTCAGCAGAAAACCTTTTGGTGTTACTTCGATCACGCCGAAATCCGTCACGATTTTTTTAATACATTTTACGCCGGTTAGCGGCAGCGTGCACTTTGATTTCAGTTTTGAATTACCTTCTTTGTCGGTGTGTTGCATGGCTACAATCACATTCTTGGCGCCGGCAACTAAATCCATTGCGCC
>JANPPN010000091.1:0-4048 GCA_031428535.1 Bdellovibrio sp.
ATGACTCACCACAATCCGCAAAAACTATTTTCAAAAAGTGAAACCGCTGATCTTTTGCGGAAAATAAAGACGCCGATGCTTGTCACGCACTAGATTGCAGCATTGGCGAGTGGCTTGCAGGTTTTCAATGCGGACGAGGTTGCTATGTCAAAAGTACTTATTGTCTACGGAACAACTTACGGCCAAACCGCTAAAATATCAGATTTTATTTCGAACGAGCTACAGAGGCTGAAACACACGACTGAAGTCTACGATAGCGAAACGATACCGTCCTGGGTAACCCCAGATACCTATGATGCGATCGTTATCGGAGGGTCGGTGATTTCCGGCGGCTATCAACGGCCCCTTTCAAAATGGATCAAAAAGAATTCGCTGCAATTGACAAAAAAACCTTCGGCCTTTTTTTCGACTTGTCTTGGAATTTTGCAGCAGGACCAAGCTGTAAAACAGGAAGAGATTAAATTAGTTAAAGACCTGTTTTTCCGCACGAACTGGTATCCACAACTCTGGACTATTTTTGCCGGGTCATTGCTTTATACAAAATACAACTGGCTGGTTCGCCGCGTGATGCGCAGGATTTCAAAAAAAGCGGGAGGCGAAACTGACATGTCCCACGACTTTGAATACACCAACTGGGATGATGTCCAAAAATTCGTACGGGATTTTTCTGCTCAACTTACTGTTATTCAGATTACAGGGTCGGCGAGTCCTAAGCCGCATTGAATTTCGGGCACATGTTATGCTGCAAATAAGAAATGAGGTCGAGATTATGAAAACGAATTCACAGATTCAAAAAGATGTTTACGAAGAGTTGAAATGGGACCCTCGCATCGACGATGCCGAAATCGGGGTTAGCGTGCTAGACAATGTTGTAACAATTAGTGGTTATGTGCCGAACTATGCTGAAAAACTTGCCGCACAGGAAGCCGCACGTCGCGTTTCAGGGGTTACGGCAGTGGTCGATGATATAAAAGTAAAAATTTCCGGTTCATTTAAGCGCGACGACCAGGATATAGCGAAGTCGGCCCTTAATGCACTGGAATGGCACGTGTGGGTGCCCCATCAGGACATCAAAGTCATTGTGAATGAAGGTTGGATTACTTTGTCAGGAGTTGTTGAGTGGGATTACCAGCGCAAGGCTGTCGAAAGCGCAGTTCGCTATCTGAGCGGAGTAAAGGGTGTGCTGAATAATATCTCGTTGAAACCTTCAATTGATATTAAGGACGTCAAAGAGCGGATCGAAAAAGCTATTCTTAGAACTGCGCACGAGGATATCAACAATATAAAAGTTGTTGCAGCAGAAAGCGAAGTGCGGCTAACCGGCAGCGTGAGTAGCTGGGCCGAAAGGTCTAATGCGGAAGCTGCAGCGTGGTCAGCACTGGGAGTGAATAAGGTAAAAAACGAACTCAAAATTCAGCCGCATTTTTAATTTAACACATAAAAAAGGAGAAAATATGAAAAATTTGAGCTTAACAATTCTATTAATGATAACCGCGATCTCGTTTTCGGCGCAGGGCAACGACAAGAAGCGCGACAAAGCATACTTCGCAAAAGAAATGACAGCCGAAGAACGCGAGACGATGGCCGCGCGGCACGAAAAGTTAGCGGGTTGCTTACGTTCCGGAAAACCGATGGGCGAATGCAAAGACGAGATGATGGGTGTTGAGGACTGCCGCATGATGGTTAAGATGCATAGTCGGAGCAAGATGGATGGAAATGAAAAACATCGGGACAAATAGGCGTGAAACGGCTGAAAATTCTGTTTTCAGGTTTGCTGGTCCCTGAATTCCATTTTTTTATTTGGCAAAAACATAATCGAATCTGTCCGTTGAAAGGTCGATCTGCTTTGCTGTTTTATCTTTTTTAATTTTTTGATACGAATAGCGCATGACGCCTTTTCCTTCAGGGTCGTTTTCGGGAGTCATTATGTAATAAACCATAACTATGTTTTCATCGGCACCATGAACAAGATCAAGATTTCCGGTCTGAGAAAACACAGCGGGGGCTACCGAGTACACCGGCAGGTTTTCCTGTGAAAAGGTATAACAATTCTGGCCGGCATCGTTTCGGCTAACTTGCTTCACGTCGATATTGTAAGCTGAAGAACTGCCTGGCGAAACTTTACTGAGATGGTTCTTGAACAGATCATAATAACTGGTTCCGAATAATTTCTTCAGTACGCTGTTATAGTCCATAGTCGCCGCCGCTTCACGGAAGAAAAAGAATTCAAGACTGTCTATCAAACCATCGCCATCAGAATCGAAGTTGGTCTTTGAAGTGTGTTTCGAAGTTGCGAGCATTTCGGTTGTCCAGCTCTGGGTTGGCCCTTGCGGATTGCGGTTTACGAGGAACATTTCTTCGCAGTTATTCAGGAGGTCGTGGTCGGGATCCAGTTCGGCCTCAGTTGCGCTGCACGTCGGCAGCAAGTCTCCCTGTATATTCTTTAGGATGAAAAGATCAGAATACATTTTGCCGAAACTGTTTCGGTTGCTTTTGCTGAAGAGTTTGCCGGCATAAGCCGGGCGGCTGTTGATTTCGGTTTTGTACTTAATATTGTAGGCATCTTCATCAGTGTCACACAAACCATCGGCATCACTATCTGCGCCCACCTGGCCACTGTCGCAAACCGCGGAGCTCAGGTTGTAGACGAAAAGATCTTTGATCTGATAGGGCGTGGTACTGACACCGCCAACAATTAGTTCATCGATGTTTATGTTTTCACCGTTAGAGGCGTCGAGAAACTTTCCAAGTCCGACATTGGCCATTTCATTTAGGCGGTTCGAAGCGGCTGGATCGGCGGCACCGGAAATATTGTAATAAACAGTCGAAAAATGAATGCGGCCTTCGGCTAACTTAATCAGACGGGTGATGTCGGTAAAAATGTCGTTGTCGATAATCGGGGTACCGTAGTCAGATGGTACACCATCGGATAAGAAAATAATTTCATAGTTGGCTTCAGCATTGATGTCGGCAAGTAGGAGGTCATCAGTTACGGCTTTTGTAATTTCGAATATTGCGGCTTTATAAGGAGTAACGCCCTGATCGACGCGGGCCTCGAATTGTGCCAGCCCGCCGGGAAAATTCGCTGCCGGTTGAAATGCCGGATTGTTAATGAATTGGGTTGCCACTTCGGCCTGAAAACTGATTAACCCCCACTGAATGAATTGATTGGCCGAATGCTTATTATAGAAATTTGTCATAGCATCCCGACGGCGGGTTTTAGTGGGATCAGTAGTAGGTCCGGCTGCATTTGAACCGGATTGGTCAACGACGAACAACACCTTGGTGAAGCGGCCGAATTCATTTGGTGGGAGAGTGCAAAAAGTTGAGAGCGAGCTGAACTCCATCACCGGAGCAGGTACGAGTTTAACATTAATGGCGCCGCAGGCACTTATAAAAACGGAGCCAGCGCACAATAGCAGAATTTTTTTTAAATTAGAATAGATCCCCATGTATTTATTAAGAGCAATTTAAAGTCCAAAGACGAATCGCCTCAGATTGATTTAGAATTTCGAATATTTTGACCTAACCGCTCAAATTCATTTTTAAAGCGAACGTATCTAATTGAATTATTTTCGAATAGTTTAAATGAGATGCTTTCGTCTACAAGTGTGCTAATTATAGACAGCATTTTTTATTTCAATCTGAGACAGTTTGGCGCCAAAGGTTTGTGTTCCGTCATAAAAAAACCGGTTCGTTTTTCAGGCTGTGAAAATGGAGATTATCCGTTAGGATTGCCCCGTACAATTCAGGTACCTTGCGGCGCTGCTGGCCTTCGTCTTGCTTGTTCACTCTGAATACTATGGAAGAAGTTAAGAAGCCCTCCAATGTCAATTTATGGTACATTCTGTTCGGATTTCTGGTTGTCTGGACGCTGCGGGACATGTGGTCGGCGAATACACAGTCAAAACCGGTTTCCTACACCGAATTCAGACAGTTACTTAAAGATAAAAAAGTTTCGGAAGTTTTCCTTACCGATGACGAAATGAGTGGAACGCTCCTTACGCCGCAGGAACAACACAAGACTATCAGAACTAAAAAAATAGAT
>JANPPN010000092.1:0-21419 GCA_031428535.1 Bdellovibrio sp.
AGCGGAACATTCTTATCTAATCTTTAAAAGTCGGTTTTACCGGTTAGTTCTAAATCCCGAACAGTTTTAATTCCTTTTAGACCTTGTGACATTAGGTATTCCTTTGGGTTAAGCAGCTACTTTGCAGCCATGTAGAGAGCCATATCAACCATGCGGTTAGAAAAGCCGGATTCATTATCATACCAAGAAAGAACTTTTACCATATTGCCGTTTACAACCATTGTCGTTTTCGCATCAACTGTTGATGAACTCGGATTTCCGTTGAAATCAACGCTGACAAGTTCATTTTCTTCAACTGCCAACACGTTTTTAAGCGGGCCCTGAGCTGCCGCCCGCAGGGCATCGTTCACTTCCTGAGGTGTGGTCTGTTTTTTAGAAAGAAATGTAAAATCCACAAGACTTACATTTGGAGTAGGTACGCGAACCGAAAGACCATCGATTTTACCTTTGAGTTCCGGCAAAACCAGGCCCACAGCTTTTGCGGCACCGGTCGTGGTTGGAATCATTGAAACCGCAGCACTGCGTGCCCGTCGCATATCGGTGTGTAATGCATCGAGTATGCGTTGATCGTTTGTGTAAGAGTGAATTGTCATCATCGTGCCGCTTTCGATTCCGAAAGAATCGCTAAGCACTTTGGCTAATGGCGCCAGACAATTGGTGGTGCATGATGCATTTGAAATAAAAGTGTGCTGCTCGGGATTATATTGTTTGTGATTGATTCCGTATACAACTGTCAGATCTACGCCATCTGCGGGCGCAGATACCAAAACTTTTTTAGCTCCGGCCGCAATGTGCTTCTGAAAGGCCTCTTTACCTTTTAAGGCACCGGTGCATTCCATGACGATTTCAGCGCCCCAGTCTTTCCAGGGAATCTGCGCGGGATCTTTAGTTTGCGAGAACGGAATTTTTTTACCGTTAACGATCAGGTGTTTTTCATCATGCGTGACTTCGGCTTTAAATATTCCGTGTGTTGAATCGTATTTGAGCATGTGGGCAAGACCTTCAACGTTATCAAGCGAATTGATGCCGACGATATCGAGTTTTTCAAAGCCTTCGCGAAAAAAAATACGACCGATTCGACCGAAACCGTTAATACCGACTTTTACTTTAGCCATTTATTTCTCCTCTGATTTATGAAGTAATTTAAAAAATAATTTTTCTGCATTTTTATTAGTTTGTTCACACAATGTTTGCAAGCTTACTTTTTTCAGATCAGCTACCACTTGTGCGGTATGCACAACATAAGCCGAAGTATTCGGTCTTCCTCGCATAGGCACCGGTGCCAGAAACGGAGCATCTGTTTCAACATGAAGACGATCAAGCGGAACAATGTCCCTTAGGGTAGCTCGGATATCTTCTGCATTTTTAAAAGTCACAACGCCTGAAATCGAAATATCAAATCCAAGATTAAGCGCCTGTTCGGCAAGATGCCCGGTGCCGGTAAAACAGTGGATAATCCCTTTAACACGGTTTTTGAATTCGGAAAGAATCTGAAGAGTGTCTTCTTCGGCATCGCGGGTATGAATTTCAACCGGCAAGCCGCAATCCGCGGCAATCTGCAACTGCTCACGAAACGCAAAAATCTGTTCGGCCTTTGGTGACTGATTATAATGGTAATCAAGGCCGATCTCGCCGATGGCAACAACGCGGGGGTGGCCGGCATTTTTTCGTAAAAAATCACCCACCTCTGAATTGTACTTCACACCGTCGTGCGGGTGAACGCCAATAGTGCAGAAAACATGAGGCGCGTATTTTTCGGCCAAACCGATGACTGTTGGAAGATCGGCAGGCTCCGTACCGATGGTAATCAGACGTTTAACGCCGGCATCAAGCGCCAACTGCAACGCAAATTCCGAGCCGCCCTCAAGGCGGTCAAGATGGCAATGAACGTCAATCCACTCTTGCATATTGTATCCATAAATCTTCAAACACCAAGACGGCGTCCGCATACGAGTTGATTTCTTTTTCGGCCCGGATCAGCCTTTGGCAAAGCCACAAAAGTTTATTCAAAGACAGCGAATAAAGTTGTTTGAGTCTTTCGCTCTGGTCCGAATTCAAAATAAATTTCTGCGCCTGGGTTTTAAGTACAACCCCATCACGGGCCATTTGCAGCCAGCAATTCACGCAGAATACGGCCCAGGCCCGGTCTTTAACGGAATCCTTCCAGGTTTTATCGGTCAAAAAACCGCCGTCCAGACAAAACTGTTCAAAAAATACCAGGGCTTCTTCGCGCTTTAACGTGCCCTCTTTTGTTGAAAGCAACTCAAGGCGATCAACCTGCCCGCGCGAGCTGCGGTAAACCCAATCCGGCAGACCCGGCTTAACGGTTTTGATTTCATCATAGCTCAATGCCGAAAATCGCATAACCTGTGTGCGCGACCTGATCGTCGGCAAAAATTGTCTGTCGTCATTTGCAATCAGAATAAAATAAATATTTTCGGTGGGTTCTTCGAGAGTTTTCAGCAAAGCATTCGAAGCTTGTTCATTCAGAGTCTGGGCCTGATCGATAATAACCACCCGTGCGGAACCGATTCCCGCAAGCGAAAGCGACTGCAGTAAATCGCGGACTTTATCAACTTTGATAATCGGTTTTGCCATTTCAGTATCGGGCTCTAATATGAGCAGACTTTCAGACTGCATTTTTTCGATGCGAATACAGGGCGCACAAAGTCCGCACCCCTGCGGTGAAACTTCACAGACCAGCGCCTGAGTAAACGCCAGTGCTAATTTTTTTTTGCCGATTCC
Organism: Bdellovibrio sp.; assembly: GCA_031428535.1. Taxonomy (GTDB): domain Bacteria; phylum Bdellovibrionota; class Bdellovibrionia; order Bdellovibrionales; family Bdellovibrionaceae; genus Pseudobdellovibrio. The sequence goes on from JANPPN010000092.1 coordinate 2,746, forward strand.
TGACGGGCCAACAAACATGATCGCATGCGGCCAGCGGCCCGTTTCTTTTAAATGAAACAGTTTTGCAACCTGCACCTGATGACCAACAATCGAAGCGGCTAGACGAGCCATTTTCGGCCTCGAAGTTCGCTGAGTAGAATTTTGAAAAGATGTTCCTGCGTCTGGGCGGCGTCTAGGACCAGCCACTTTTGCGGATTTTTCTCGGCCTGGCGCAAAAATCCGGTTCGAACACGACGATGAAATACTTCTGCTTCAGACTCCATGCGGTCTTCGGCTTCACCGGCATCCAGCACGCGTTTCTGGCGCCGTTTTTGCGATTCTTCAACGGACAGATCCAGCAAAATGTTCAGATCAGGTTGCAACTGAGCCGTGGCGAAATCATTCAGCCATTCCACTTGGTCTTCTGAAATCTGCCGCCCTCCGGCCTGAAAGGCAATTGAACTTGCCGTAAATCGGTCGCATAAAACCCAGAGTTTTTTTTCGATTGCAGGCTTAATGACAAGATCAACGTGTTGTGACCGGCTGGCCTCATAGAGAAGCAGTTCGGTTCGCGGAGTCGGAGTTTCGCCGGTTTTACTTAAAATAAGCGCTCTTAACTGGTCGCCAAGTTGAGTACCCCCGGGTTCGCGGGTCTTGATAAACTTTATATTGTTCGCATTCAGATGGTTTTGCAACTGGGTCATCAGTGAAGACTTACCAGAGCCATCAAGGCCTTCGAAAGCTAGAAAAAACATAGCTCATACCTATCTCGTAGCGGGTTGATTTTGTCATCATTAAACAATGCGTCAAGTTCCTACTTTTATTATAAAGACTAGACGAGAGAACGTGGCGGATATAATTTAGGTTTTTTGCAAACCTAAATTATATCCAGGAGTGCTTTTCATGATCACATTTTTAGCTGTCATTCACATTATCGCTTGTTTAGGACTGGTTGCACTTGTTTTAATTCAGGATTCTAAGGGCGGCGGCGTATTTACCTCTCAGGCATCATCAAGTTCTGTGCTTGGTGCCGGTGGAGCAACCTCGTTGGCTCAAACGACAACAAAGGGCATGGCTCTTTTATTTGCTGCAACCTGTATCGGCCTTTCGATTATGTCGGCCCGATCTGAAAAATCCGTTGTCGACTCGATTCTTCCGGCAGCAGCTGCTACTCCAGCGGCAACTTCTCCAGCTGTAACTGAAACGGCTCCGGCTGCGTCGGCAACTGCACCAACACCTGCACCGAATGATAAAAAATAACTGGCTTGTTCCAGGTCTTATTGCCGTTGGAATTGCACTCATATTTTTTTCGGTATTTGCTCCTCAGAACAAGGTTCAACTCGGAAATTCAAAAAAAAAGTTAGCGGTCATAATCGAGAAAACCGGTTCGACTAAAATTCAGAATAATGTGATGTCGTTAGCTGAAGAAGCGGACCTCAATTACACACTCGATAGCCGAGATCTGCTGCGGACCGATGCGGCCTCAGAATCGCTCGTCGAATTTTTTAATGGCGGACAATTCCGGATTACTGAAAAGTCAGAAGTCCTCGTAGATCGGCTCGAAAATGGCACGCCTTTGGTCGTGATCAGGTCAGGTGAAATCTTCGTTGAAAAATTCGGTAAGGCCCCTTCGTTCTGGATTCGCAAAGAAGGTCAGATTTATACTGCCGTTGATTACGCCTTGATTGATAAAAAAAATGCCTCGCGGCTGCAAGAGCCGCTTCCTCTAACCCAGAATAAAGAGCAGATCACACAGCAGGAAATCGAAACTATACTTAACGCCAAAAAAAATGATTTTTTTAAATGTTTCGGCCAGTTGATTCAGAAAAACCCGCTGGCTTCAGGACAAGTCTTGATCTCTTTTACGATTGAAAAAATGGGCAACACATCAAAAGTTGAAATTTCAAAGTCGGATATTCAGGATGGAAGTTTCATTTCGTGTTTAGCAGAAGTAGTGGCGCGCACGCATTTCAGAGCGTTCAGCGGCAGCCCGATCGCAACTGTTTTTCCGCTGAAGTTTGAGTGAATGCTGAGTTCTGAGTAATTTCCAAAATAGACTTTCGTACTCCATCCTCAAAAGAAATTAACAATGCTCGGTTTTAGGATTTCTGCTGCTTAAAGTAATAGCCACCGTGATGGCGTATCCGTCCATGATATGGCCTTTCTCTCTACCAACGTGGCCGGCAGACCCAAAGGCTTTTTTACCCTCTGCAAGATGGTAAGCTATAACTTTCCATCTTGCAGAGGGCTCGACTTCAGGAAATATCCAAATTCTTTCAAAAATTTTATTTTTTAAGCTTTAACCCACAAATCCTTCAGACGAACCGAAATTTCTTTCAAAGTCGTTCTATTTTTAGGATGGTACTTCTGAATTGCGTAGCAATTCAGAAGTCAGTAACGAAAGACAAAATTCATTTATAGAAAAAGCTGCTAGAGGCGCAAGTTTTTAACTACCGGTAATCGTTCAGATAATCGATTTGACGTGGAATCCATTCTTCAAAAATTCCGTCGAGTTCGTAGACGTGGCCGTTGTCGGTTTTTTTCTCTTTTAGCGGTTCGATTTTGGGCATCCACATTTGCGAAATTATTTTTTTTTCGATAAAATAGTTTTTTATCATTTCATAACTTGAAAGGCCCAGCACCCGGCGCCGAATGAGTTCTTCAAACGAAGAAACCAATTGGTCGGAGGTGAATTTGTATTTTTCGATCAGACCGTCAACAATAAAGCCGAGCTCTTCAAGTGATAGCCGCTGATCCTGTACCAGATCGAGCGCCACCTGAAATGAATTGTATGTTGGCAATGTGCGCCGGCCATATTTCAGATAATATTCAGGGTCGGTATCGGTGGCCAGATTGATATAAATCTTTTCAACCGGATCCTGAATGGGAATAATACTTTGCAGCCGCAGAATTTCGTCGATCTGGGCATAGTTAACACCGAGATCTTCAAGTAAAAGCGTCAATTGCGACTCGGTTTGGCGACGGGCGCAGATATCCGAAAACAAATTATAGATAGTTGCATCTGATTCAGAGTCATCGCCAAAACAGATCATGTGGGCATTTTTAGAAAGCCGTGTCCGTAGCTGCAACAGCGACTGCACCTTGTAACCGATCTGTTTTTTAAGAAAAAGCAGCTTTTTAGGGGAGAGATTTTTTAGGTTATCTTTGTAAAACATGCCGATCGGTTGAATTTCATCGAGCACGAATTTTTCATAAACCTTAGTTTCCATCTGCGGTGGTGAAGCCGAAACGAAGAAAAGTAAGAAATCTTTTTCATCAAAATGTTTTTTTCGATAACGGGCCAGACTACGGATAATGTCTGGCGTGCCGGGCACATTTTTTTTTGTAAACGCTTTTTCAAAAATTGTATGCATCAGACCACTGAATGAATCAATCGAAGTGTCGAGATACGTCTTATCCAGATCCCAGATATAGATTTCCTCTGAGCTATCAAGTTGCGCTTTAGTCTGATAGTCAAAATAGACGACGTCAAGATTGGTCGTTGAACGTTGCTTCCAGTGTGCCATATTATGTCAGATCCTTTATTTTTAAATCTTTTAACGGAAATTCAATCCAATTTTCGTTGGCGGGGAAACCTTTCGGTCTTTTTTCTGTCAGATTGAGAAATTTAAGAAAGGCCGTAAATCCGCACAAGAATGCCTCGAAAGCGTGATTGTTATCGACCATTTGTTTCATATCCTGATGATAAATAAAAGCAATATTGTTTTCATTCAGATTTTTCAGAAACTGCGCGCGGGCTTCATCGCCACCGAAAGCGGCGCGATGATCGCGAAGATGCGAGGTTTTAACATTAAGGATTTTTCCAAGCCGCCAGAGGGTCAGTTTCGGATAAACTTCAATACAATCGGCTGAAAGCCGTTTCTGAATGAAAGCGGCCCGTGCCAACAGCGGTGCAGAATTAGCACCCAGCGCATGATGCAGATTGAAGGCTTCTTCCAGTTCCGTCTGAAAATGCATCTCGATACATCTTTGGGTATAAGGCGTAAATAGTTTTTTCGGCCGTTTCTTTTTCAGTTTGTCATCCTGATGACGCCACATCCACTCGATGTGCGGCTCATGGCAACTTTCGTAACCGGGACATTTCTTTACACACGTAATACAATTCGGAAGACTCCACGGCGTATCAAACGCAACATATTTAGTGGTGGCCAGGTTTTGTTCGATCAGTTCATGGATTTTGAGATCTCCCGAAATTTTTTCATCAGATTTTATTTTTTCAAACAGTCGCGAAAGAAAAATTTTATTATTTTCAGGATAATATTCAAGAACCGCTACGCAGGCCTTATCTGATTTACCACCTGCCAGCGATATTCCGATGAAACGAAGAATTTCTTCTTTAGCGTTGGTGTCGGCTAAAGCGGACTTACCGGCTTTGCGTTCAGGCACTGAAATTTTTCGCTTTGACATGCCGACACGACCCTTTCTCGGTGCGAGGGCGGAACCCATACCAAAACACAGCCACCACCGCCCGCTCCACATATTTTAACAGCCAAGGCTCCTGCTGCTAAGCAAATCTCAGCTAACTTTTCGATTTCTGGACTGGTAAATGCCGGCGTCAGTTGAACGCGTGCAGCGAATTCGCGGCGAAATAGCGCCGGAATGGCCGACCAGTTTTTAGCACGGATTATATCCTTTAGATCATCCGCGGTTTTTTTAATTTCATTCAGCGCATTCAGGACCTTCTCGTCGCCTGCTACTGCAGATTTAAGAACTTCAAAATTATTAAGTCCGCTTTTGTGCGAACGTCCGGTGTAAACTAAAAGAAAATGGTCGGTAAACGGTGTGTCTTCAATGGCACTGACTGTCTGAACGATATTTTGCGTATGGTAATCGATAAAACTTAAGCCCCCGGTTACTGCCGGATAGTAATCCTGAGTGCCGGTCGGCGTTCTGAGCATTTCAGATTCAAGATTATGGGCCAAATGAACAAGATCATGCGTCAACGGCAAAGGTACTCTAAGCAGTTGATGCAGAGATTTCAGAATTGAAATCGTCAGACTACTGCTGCCGCCAAGACCGCCACCGATCGGGCTTTGCGATACTGTCATCATTTCAAAGCCATAGTTCAGGTTTTCCAGCGCCATTTTGAATTGCACAAAAATGATTTTGTAAAAATCCAGAGATTTGTCTTTAGAAAGGAAAAATTCCGAGATGTTTTCAAACTGCCATTCTTTGTTGAGATCGGCAGAGCGAATCAGAATTCGGCGGTCGTGCCGGGTTTTGATTTCAGCAGTTGTCCAGATATCAATTGCAAGATTTATCGTCGTTGCGCCCCCGACGAAGTTAAACAGCGGCCACATATCTAGCGTGCCTCCCGCAAGATCAACCCGTGTAGGCGATTTAGTCGTGTAGGTTGAGATAGCTTCAGCGTTCAACTTTTTCTCCCGATTTTTCTTTTGCTTCGATTTGCGGGGCTTTTTCAGGTAGCAATTGGGCGGTAGTGATCTTATCGAACTCCAGTGAATCTATCAGACTTTTTTCGAGCGCAAATATCGAATCCGACAAATGTGTGCGGGCGTAGTAATATTCTGTTTCGTGCCCGGCTTTGGTTATCTTAAATACCGGCCCCCAGTTTAATTGCAGTACCAGCTTTTCTTTGGCGGTTTTCAGAATCAACATGTTACGGCCTTCAAATTTTTCCCGTTCAGCCGGACTGTCAATAAATTCGGATATCTGAAGATCATGAACTTTACCGATAGTTCTTTTGATTTGCTCGGCATTCAATTCGGTCGTGACCAGATTTAACTCAGCATTATTCTGTTTCAAATAAATCTTCTGCACGTCTTCAGGTTTGAATGTCAACACCGAGGCACGGTCCCGCAACTGATCAAGCGCCAGATTGCCGAAAGCTTCCCAGGCTACCGGATCAACCTTCACAACAAACGTGGGGCGCTCAGTAAGCGCGTAAAGTGCTTTCTCCGACTGGCTAAGGTTAAACGTTACCGACCAAGTCGAGTCGTCCGTAGCAAGATCAAGCGTAACGGCATTTTTGTCGAGACCCTTTTCTTTAACAAGCGCGGTTGAAGGCTCGCCTTCAAAGACGTACTCCACAATATCTGAGCTCGAAATTTTTTTCAGAAGTTCGCGCACTTTATTCTGATCAAGGCCGTAGTTTTTCTTAGATTCGTACCACTTGCCTCCGGTAAGCGAAAGTTCAAAATCATCCCGCAACGATCGAACCCGTATTTTTATAACATTGGCCAAGTTACTGCGGTAAAGTTTAACTTCACGATAATGGATCAGCGTGTTTTGCGCCTGAATATACCAGATGGGTTCGGCAAGCAGCACCCGGTTATCGGAATTGATTCTGATGTAACTGTTGCCTTCAAAATTTTTCAGGTTTCCAACCGTAATAACTTTCGACTTACCCAGATTGGTTTTAAAGTTAAAAACCGCAGCCGGCTGATCCAGCCCGAACGGCTTCAGGTCGGTGTCTGTGAGCGGCTGAACTGAATCTTTCACCACTGATATCTGTCGCGCTTTAGATAGACTTTCAAGAAACTGTTCAACATTAACATCGTTGCCGGAATCCTGGATAGGTTCAAATAACGCCCAGCCCGTAGGACTTTTCTGGAGGGAAATTTTCAGGTCTGCTTTCTTAATCTGAACGAAATTAATCTGTGCTGCATCGTCGTCAAGAATGAAAGCCTGCTCGAGTTTTTCTTTATTCTGTCCGGCTCGGTAATCAAAAATATAGATGCCGACAATGACAAATGTTGTAACAATGGCAAACATTAGGGTTTTGTTAGACTTCATTAAGCGTGTCTCCGTTTATGCCATAGTACCAGGCTTAATATCATAAAAACAAATGGTAGCGGAAAAAACAGCCCGACCACCGTAAACTTAAAAAATTGTCCGAACTCGGGCGCCGACACCAGCATCTTAGTAGCCAGCGGTTCTCTCGGCGAGATCGAAATCAAATCGGTTTCTTTGGCCAGTGACGAAACCGTGTTCAACGCCAGATCCCGGTTGAGATTCTGACCCAACAGAATATTGCTTGCAAAGTCTGCGTCTGAATAAACAACAGCGGTAAACTCCTTGACTGAGGAATTCAGATTGCCTTTGACCATCGCGGCGAAATTAAATGATCGGGGATCGCCGGTATAATCTTTGCTGTCAATCTTGTCTAAAGCCACTGACGACTTCGGGGTTTTAACAATGAATTCGAGATTTATTTTTTCGGGCTTATCGGCAATTTTTAATGAATGCGGGTTACGGAATACCGTCATCTGGTTAGAGGTAAAAACTTTTGTAATTTCGTTCGACGGTGAATAGTCTTCGGCAATCGTTGCGGCCTGTGGATTTACAACCTTACCAACCGCAGTACTCAGAACACTGTAAACAAAATGATTTTCATATTCGAGGCCGAATTTTTTCAACAGCTCTGACAGCCCCAGCGTTTCACGTTCGTCGAGAAGCAAGAGCAGATTGCCGCCGGCTTCGAGGAAGTTCTCGAGGGCCTTAAGCTCTGCGGCCTGAAACTGCTGGGTTGGCCCCGCGATAATCAGCACGTGAGCATCGGGCGGCACAGTCAGTCCGGTACTTAAAGTGAGCTTCTTAACTTCAAATGAATTTTTCTCAAGCATCTGTCTGAAGCCGAAAAGACTGATTTCACTTTTTTCATCATCAATACTCCGCTCATTATGGCCCTGCAGGAAGTAAATCTGCTTTTTTTCCTTTCGGGTCAGCTTGATAATGGCGTTTGTAAAGTCTTGTTCGGTGTAGCTTTCGATGCGGTTCTTGTTGCCTTTGTATTGAATGAAAGCTTCGCCTGTGCCTCTATTCGCACCGAATTCCTCTGCGAGTTTGGGGTTTTCATTGATCTCAATTATCTCTAACGCAATTCTACTGCTGGCGTCCTGATAGTGCTTGACCAGTTCACGAAAAATCTTTTTGTTTTCCTCGGCCCGATCGGCGCCGGTCTTATAAAAAAACTTTACATTCAAATCTTCATCAAGTGACGCAAGTAAACGCTTTGACTGCTCGGAAACAGTGTTGAGTTGACTATTCGAAAAATCAAACGCCGTATGATGGCGGGCACTGAAAAAATTCAGCGCGGCCAGTAACACAAGTGTAATAGCAATCAATACACCCATATTTAAGCCGTGTTTCGTGGCCTTCATTCCGACAAACCCAATAATCAGAGCACGGTCAAATACCAGCCAGCCCAGTAAACCCGCAACTGCCGGAAAAACAATAAACCACATAAACGGCATCCACACGCGGATCGCGAAAAACAGACCCATCAGTGACAAAACACTGGCTACTGAAACCAATAAGAGCAGTTTTCCTTTTGGACTCATCAGGCTCTCCATCTGGATGATTCAATCACCCGTTCGGTCAAAAAACAAAACAGAAAAATCAGGCTTAAGAAAAAGACCAGACCATTGGTTCGGATAGTACCTTCAATCATGGCGGCTAAGTGATTATTCAGAGATATGTGCTCTAAAAAACCCTTCAGCATCGGCGAGTCGAAAGATTCGTTCAACGAGCCAACAAACCAGATCGAAAGATTAAATATGATTGAGAGGACGAAAGCGATAAGTCCATTTTCAGTAAGACTTGAAGCAAAAAGATTCATTGCTGTATAGACTGCAGCTACCAGAAAAATTCCGGAAGCCGCTACAAGTGTCGGCGCCCAGGAAAATTCAAAAACTCGCCGCGCTACAACCGGGTAAATAAATGAAACCACAATTAAACCAAAAATCGTAACGAGCGCCGCAAAATACTTGCCGAGCACTATCGAAGCCGAACTAACTGGAGAAGTTAAAAGCAGATCGAAAGTTCTGACTTTCTTTTCTTCTGAGATAAGCTTCATCGTCAGCGCCGGAATCAGAAAAATAAAAATCAGATTGATAATTGAAAGATGAGGTAAAAAAACCGAATAATGAATATTGAGCACCTGCGGCTGCATGCCGAACTGTAACATCGCGTTTGAAGACGTCTGAGAGAATTTATCGAGTGAAATAGAAAACAGTACACTCAGCAGGATTGTCATCATAAACGATAGAAAATAAAATAACGGGCTTTTAAAAAAACCGGCAAATTCTTTTTTGAAAATGATCAGTGTAGCATTCATTTTAGGCCTCTGCCTTGCGGCTCTGTCCATAGGTCAGTTTAAGGAAGATATCCTCGAGGTTGGCCCGAGTCGGAGACAGCTCGAGCAGCCCCGCACCGGAACGGATCACTTCACTTGCAATTTTTTCAATAATATCTTCCTGCTCATCAAGCTTCAGTCGAAAATGCTGGCCCGATACCATTTCTACTTCTTTAACCCCGGCAATACCCGTAAGGCGGTCTTCTAAAAGCCCGGCCGTTCGAGTTTTTATGGTCAACATAATGTAGCCGTGATTCATTTTTTCGATCTGTTCGATTGTTTTCTGGGCCACAATGCGCCCTTCGTGAATAATAATAACCTTGTTACATGTGGCCTGCACTTCAGGAAGAATGTGCGTTGAAAGGATGATCGTATGTTCACCCTGAAGCTCTTTGATTAAATCCCGAATTTCAGAAACCTGTTTGGGATCAAGGCCAACTGTCGGCTCATCGAGAATCAGCACTTCGGGCTCTGACACCAGCGCCTGGGCAATCCCTACTCTTTGCTTGAAGCCTTTTGAAAGATTCTGAATCAAACGCCCCTTCACCGCCGTCAACTGGGTTTTTTCAAGCGCCTTTCCGACAAAAGAATTTATTTTTTCAGCCGGCACCTGCTTTAGAGCCGCAACGTATCGGAGATACTCTTCAACAAGCATGTCGGTATACAAAGGGGGGACTTCCGGCAGATAGCCGATGCGTTTTTTTACTTCAATCGGATTTTCAAAAACGTCAAAACCGCAGACTCTGGCATTTCCAGATGTTGCCGCCATAAAACCTGTAATGATTTTCATGGTTGTCGATTTACCGGCGCCGTTCGGCCCGAGAAATCCGACAACTTCGCCCTTTTCGATTGTAAAATTCAAGTCGGAAATTGCAACTCGCTCTCCATAGGATTTCGATAAATGGCTGACTTCGATCATAAAAAACACTCCATTGTTCCCGACGAGTAAATTTGATAGTTAATTCTATTTAAAAATCAGACGGCAATCAACATTTCACGAGCGTTGTGATAGGTGACGCGCCCTAGCTTGTCGCCCTTGAGCGGCTTAACATGACGGCACTCTACCATGACCACCGAAAATTTGCCGCCGAGCTGGGTTTTTTTCTCGGAAAGCCCTTCTTTTATCAGCCAACCGGCAATTTTGATGATATCGCTGTCGGCAATTTTCTGATCTTTTTGTTTATGAATGATCGCGTGCGCGCTGGGATAATCCTTCAGATGCAACCAGAGATCATGCGGCTTCGAGCGGCGCAGTAAATCCATGTTGTCGCCCGCGGATTTTCCCATATAAGCCACCAGCCCCGATTCTTCCAACTGCATTTTACGAAGGCGGCCTTCGACTTTCCGTACAGGCGTATTACCTGCTTTTTTTGCATGCTGAAGATTCAGAAACTGTTCGAATTTTTTTTCAGAGAGGTCGGAAAGAGCATCGATTTCCTGTTTGATAATCAACAGTCTGGCTTCAGCGCCCTTAATTTTCACTTTTGCGGATTTGGCCTTTTCAAAGCATTTCTGCATATTCCAGGATACCGACTTTTTAAAATCAAAATAGACCGACCATTCGGGAGGCAGATTTTTCAGGCCTTGGGTTTTCAGGTATTCGCCGACCTGCGACCACTCCTCGGTTTTGAACTGGTTGATCTGCTTTTCAACGGCCGATAAGGCTTTGGTTTTTTTTTCGAGATCTTTCGCTTTGTTTTTTTTCCACTTATCAAACGGACTTAATACCGAGGAACTCAACGATTCTGCGCGGGTCCCGCGGCGCCTCCGCCACTGTTCCATCATAAAGGCGATAGATCTTATTTCCTCTTCGTCATTGCTACGGGTAAAGCGCAGATCATTTTGCGCGAGTGGAAGCACCGGATACCACGAAATAGATTTTTTTCCTTGTTGAACAATAAAATTAGCCTGCTTCGGAATAAGGCGCGATTCAATACGGCAGTCTTCGCCCAGCTTCAGCAAAATGACCCGACCAAGGTCTTCGGACACTTCGATCGAGTTAAAATGTAGATTCCGGGCATGGGCATTCAGAAATAAAGCCACCGGTTTGGTCTTCTTCTGTTTTGCCCACGGGTTTTCGAAGAAAAATCCCACAAACGGAAACGTACGATCAAGATCGAACACCAGATAGCTCATTCGTGGATTTTTATCAAAGCGATAGAAGGCCAGAACAATGCCCTCTTCCGTGGATTGCACTTCCTGTAACTGCGAACCTTCCAATTCCTCGGAAAGATACTCGACTAAAGACTGAAGTTCTAAAAAACTAGGCGTTTTCACAGTTTAGATCTTACTTTATTTATCCGAATAAATCGATATGAAATCATGGATAGCAGACATCGTTGAAGAAGAGTTACTTTCGCAAATCTATTTACACGAAACCAATGCCGAGTTTATCGAGCGGGTTTGTGGAATTTGCATAACCGAAATTGAAAGCGCCAAGGGATACTCACCGGCCGGGTTCGGCGCCGACGTCATGTCGGAAGTTGAACACCAAGTAACGGAAGTTTTCCGGGTTAAAACCTACGGCCACTTCAATCTGCAGGCTTTTCGCACAAGCCAGCTTAAAAAACGCATAGCTTAGCCCGGCATACAGACGACTCGCCAAGACTTCGCTTGGCGCGGGTTTTATACGGAATAAGACCCAAAGCCTCGAGTGCATTCTGAATTACGTATTCTTTCACATTTGAATACTCTCTACCCCAGCTCACAATCCGGGAATAGATTCTGGTTTGCCAGAATCTATTTTCTTTTTCCCTGGTTTTTGAGGCACCGCCCCGTTGTGCCGTTTCACTCGGTAAAACAGGAAATTGGCGCAGCAGTTCCTGAGCAATATGTCCGGCCACAACTCTGAAAAAGTTCTGTAAATCCTGCCGGGTGTGGCCCTTAATCATGATATGAATATGATTAGATACAATAGCCATTTCATAAATTCTTATTGCAAACCGCTTTTTAGCTTTAGCGAGGACTTTTTCAATTAAGGGGCGGTGCCTCAGCAGGGATCTAGAGCCAAAAGCAAAATCAGATCTGAGAACCAGATGAAGGGGCTTTTTCAAAGAGAGTGGTCTTTTTTTTCGTCTTTTACCAAGAGAAAGCGTACCGCCGTGTTCTTTACGGACATTAAATTTGGGAATGAGGTGAAGCTGTTTCATGCACCAGAAATCTTGCAAGAATCAGCTCAAGGGGGCGGTGCCTCTAAATATCAAAAGAGAAAATCACTTTCCGCATAGCGGATATCGAAAGTACGTAACCGAACGTTTACACTTAACCCTAACCGCTGATTCTTTTGGCGCGAGTGATCGAGTTTTTCTCGATTCGATACGGATTAAATTTTTTCAATCACCGAAAAATACATCGGACCAAACCCACAAACGTCTGGCAGAATACGGTAACCGTGTTCTGTCTCTTCCACGAAGTCGAGTTCGCTTAACCACGTGGGCCGCAGAATTTTCGGCTTTCGTTTTTTAACAAGCTTGGTTAAGACGGCATCGTTTTCTTCGGGAGAAATCGAACAAGTCGAGTACACAATGCGCCCACCCGGTTTTACAGCGAGCCACGCCGCCGACAACAGCGAATATTGCCTGATCGCAAGATTCTTAGTGCGTTTCTCGGTCCATAAAGAAAATTCCTTTTGATTTTCAAACAAGTGCCGCTCGCCGGAACAGGGCACATCGGCAAGCACGCGATCAAAAGTGTCGGGCATCCTCAGGCCATAAAGATTGGCATCAAGGCCCTTTACATTGATGAACATTCGTTGGTCTTTGGGAATATACTCATGGAAAACCCTGAGCAGACGCTCGCGCCGCGATTCGGAAATTTCGTTCGAAATTAAATTACCCGAACGCATGTTTTCGGCCAGAATAAGCGATTTTCCACCGGGAGCTGCGCACATATCGAGAATATGTTCATCGGGCTTGGCTTCTAAGGCCAGCGCCACGATGACGCTTGCCGGATCCATCACGTAATAGTTGTACAGTCCCGCTGAATTTTTCTGAAGACTGAAGCCTTCAGGTTTCCAGAAGCAGTCATTCAGAAATTCACAAGGCGTAAGGCCTGAGGTCACAACTTCATTACTGAAAAGATTTACTCGTAATACCTGTCGTTCAGGTATTAATAAATTCTGGCGAAGAGCTTTCCAGCGTCCTTGATAGTGCTTTAAAAAAAAAGCTTCGAACAGCTTGTTACTTTCCTGATTATTTGCCTGGGAACTCACAAATGAACTCACTTCCGTTATTAGGTTCAGAAATTAACTTTACACTTCCACCGTGATTTAACATGTGATGCTTAACTAGCGCAAGCCCAAGCCCAAATCCACCCTGATCGCGGTTGCGGCCTTTATCGAGTCGATAAAATCTTTCAAAAATCCGGTCTTGGTGCTCGATTGAAATTCCCGGTCCATTGTCTTTGACCTTTAAATTTACAAAACCCGCGCCTTGTGCCCAGTTAATCGTAATTTCATCGGAGTTGCCGGAATATTTTATTGCGTTGATGAGGAGATTCCGCAAAACCTGCTTAATCGCTACAGAACTGCCGAAAACTATCGGCGCAGAGTTGTTAATTTCAATTTTCTTATTATTGAGCTTGAGTATGTTTTCAACTTCGTTCATCACTTCATCGGTGATCTCGGTGGTGGAGACTTCAGTTTTAACAAGCGAGCTGCCAACTTCGACTTTCGATAGATTCAACAATTCATCCATAAGATCCGAAAGTTGATCGGCACTCTGGAGGATGGGCGCCAGTAATTCGAGCTCACTCTCTGAATGGGCGGCTTCAAGATTCTGTTTTAATAACTCGGCGTAACCTTTTATCACTGTAACCGGGGTGCGCATTTCATGCGAGGCATTGGCCACAAAATCAATTCTTATTTTTTCGGTTTTCCGCAGTTCCGAAAGATCATAAAAAACGCCGAGACACCATTTTTCATTTTCAATTCTCGAAGGCAGCGGTGTTACAAACAGCTGAAACCGGTCAACTTCGTTTTTGTGAATTTCAGAATTCTCAAAAGTGTTTTTGAAAGTGGAAATTATCTGCGGATCGCGAATCACATCCTGCAGAAAGTAGTTGGGCTGTTCTTTAAGCGGCGCCCAATTGAAAAAATGCATAAATGCCGGATTAAATGAAATGATCCGCAGATTGTGATCAACTGTAACGATGCCTTCTTTCAGGCCCGAAAAAACGGTTTCGTAACCTTTGCGTTCTTCCTGCGACTGTCGACGTAATCGCAGATATTTTTTGCGAAGCGAAAGCGCTGCGCGCTCGAGATCCGAAAAATCTTCGTCAACCTGCGAAAAAATATTCCCGATTTGCAGATTATCGATATCTTCGGCTTTCATCAGCGCAATCATCTGTTTTGTCTGAAGGGCGATCATGCGGCGGAATCTGACGTAACTCAAAAGGTACGCAACGATGCTGATCAACAGGACGGCGAGAATCCAAAGAACTGTCTGGATCACAAGACCTCTTCTGAGGAATCCGCAACCGCGATTAAGATGCGGTACCCGACACCGCGCACGGTTTCGATATGCTTTGACCAGGCCCCGATTTTTTTCCGAAGTGCAAATATGTGGGTATCGATTGTTCGTTCGGTTACCGAAACATCGTCGCCCTGAATGGAATCAATTAGTTTGTCGCGGGTTAAAACCTGACCTTGCGCCTTAAAAAGAGCTTCAAGTAATTTGAATTCCGAAAAAGTCAGATGAATATCATTATTCTTGTATTGTACAGTATGCTGACTGAAATGAATTGTCAGTTGATCAAAAGAAACTTTATCTTGGGTTTCCTTTGCCTGATGTGACTGTTGAAGTTGCTGTTCGAACTGAAGACGGCGCAGCATTTGCCGAACCCGCGCCACCAGAACTTTCGCATCAAACGGCTTAGGCAGGTAGTCGTCCGCCCCTGAATCAAGTCCTTCAACTATCGATTCGGGATCCGCTTTAGCTGTAACCATCATTATTTTCAGATCAGGGTACTGCGGTCTGATCCGGCGCAGGAATTCCACGCCTTGCAGGCCCGGCAGCATCCAGTCGAGCAGGCAGAGTACGAAGCGCTGCTGCTGCATCCGGGCCAAAGCCGACTCCGCATCTTGACAGACCTCAACAGCAAAACCCATTTGCGATAAATGAATCTTTAGCAATTGTGCAATTGCCGGTTCATCTTCAATCACCAGCGCCGCTTTATTTTTTATGAACTCAGTTATCGCTTGATCCATGTCTGACATCTTTTCCGGAAAATGCAAAAATCACATCTTCAGCAATATTGGTAGAGTGATCACCGAGTCGCTCAAGATTTCGTGCAATCAAAATGTAATCCAGATAATCCTGCAGATTAAGGATATCTTTTTTCATCGCTTGAGTTGATTCCTGATAAATTTTATTCCGGAGCTTATCAACCTGATCATCCATACCCAGCACCTGTTTGGCCGCTTCGATGTCCATCTTGACGAAAGAATCCAGCGCGGCCTTTACCATCTTAGCGGCACTTGCGGCCATCAGCTCGAGATCCGGCACGGGGCGCGACGTTCCGCGTTCAACAAGTTCTCGCCCGATATGCGCTATATTGACACATTGATCGCCCATTCGTTCAAGATCCGTATTGATTTTGATGATGGCCAAAATCAAACGCAGATCTTTGGCAACCGGGCCCTGTTTGGCCAGCACCTGCAGGCAGGCATTATCAATTTTGATCTGCAGCTCGTTGATCAACTGTTCAGTGCGATGAACTTCTTTCAGCAAACTTAAATCTTTTTTTAGTAAGCCGGTTGTTGTGAACGTAAGGGCTTTTTCAACAAACCCCCCCATTTCCAACATCAGTTTTTTCAGATCTTCCAGCTGTGAATCGATAATTCTTTCCATGAAGCTTATCCTTTATTTTTTAATTTTAGTCCTGAATAATAAGCTAACATAGCTTCTTTCTTGACCCTTGTCTGCATTCAACGCAAATCTAAGAAAATGAGATTATCTTCGATCGATATCGGTTCCAATGCCATCAGGCAGCTCATTGTGGAAATTCGGCCGGATGGCGCCTGGAAAGTTCTGAAAAAGCACCGTGAAATGATTCGGCTGGGTACGGATGTTTTTGACGACGGTCTTATCCACGTTAACACTCAGAAAAGACTGATTCTGGCGTTTAAAAGAATGGCCAGACTCAACCGGAAATTCAAAGTCGATCGCAGCCTGGCCTTTGCTACCAGCGCTTTCCGGGATGCCAAAAACCGAAAGCTTATTTTAACAGCTATTTATAAATTTTCCCGCATTAAAATCAAAGTGATTTCAGGACGAAAAGAGGCCGAACTTATCCGCAGGGCCGTACAAAAATCGATTGGCCTGGACGACCGGCATTGTCTTTTGATTGATATCGGCGGTGGAAGCGTCGAACTGACCCATCTACAAAAAAACAAAATCTATTATTCAAAGAGTTTCAAGTGGGGCATGGTCAGAACCATCACGGAATCAAAGGTTCAGGCTAAAGAACCAAAGAAAATATTAATCGAAAAGCTCGCAGAAAGTGAAAAATTGATGCCCAAAGGCCGGTTTGAAATTGCAATCGGCACCGGCGGAAATCTGGACGCGCTTGGAAAACTCAAGCTGGTGGCACTTAAAAAGGGCCCCAACACCTTAATTACCATGGCTGAACTCGAGAAGATTTACCAAATATTCACTAATACGCCGGTTGCTGCACGAGCGGCAAGATTTAAACTAAAAGCGGATCGCGTAGACGTCATTGAACCCGCGATGTTTCTGACGCTTTCATTGATGAAAAAATATAAAATCAGTAAACTGAAAATTCCCGGCACTGGTCTGAAAGAAGGCGCTATTCTTTCTCTTCTTTGAGTAAGTCATCTTCAGTTACGTGCAACTGCATGATCGCCAGTTTCATTAATTCGTTCTGAACGCCCCCTGAAGGGTTTTCGGTCGCGGTTTTTTTCTTTTCATAAGAACCATCGGCTTTCATGATCCAGGTTTGTTTGGTGTCATTCCAGTAGAGCTGAAGAATTCCCCAGAGTCTTTCTTTGGCAAGTTTATCATAAATCGGACACATCGCCTCGACCCGAGCATGAAGATTACGATACATCCAGTCTGCCGAGCCGATAAAAAAATCGCCATCGAGCGGGTTTTCTTTCCCGTTCCTGAAATAAAACACTCTTGAATGTTCTAAAAAACGGCCCAGTGTCGACTGCACATTTATCGATTCACTCACTCCCTTTATGTGAGGCTTAAGACAACAAAAACCTCTGACAATCAGCTGGATCGGAACTTTATTCTGACTGGCCTCGTAGAGCGCCAAAGAAAGATCATTTTCCTCCATGTTGTTAAACTTGGCGATAATCTGCGCGGGCTGCCCCGCTTTAGCATGGGCGCTTTCCCGCTGCACCAGCTCTTTGAATTTGTTGAACATATTAACCGGAGCCAGCACCAGATGTTTGTAATCCTGTTTTAAGGATTTTCCGGTCAGATAATTGAAAAACTCTACAAGTTCGCCTGTGATTCTCTCGTCGCAGGTCAAAAGACCGAGATCGGTATAAAATCTTGAAGTTGCCGAATTGTAATTTCCGGTACCGATATGGGCGTAACATCTTACACGATCGGCTTCTTTTCTTACGATCAACGAGGTTTTGGCATGGGTTTTTAAACCGACCACCCCATACACGACATGAACGCCGGCATTTTCAAGTTCCTGCGCCCAGTAGATGTTGCGTTCTTCGTCGAATCTCGCTTTCAATTCGATCAAACAAACAACTTGCTTACCGAGTTCTGCGGCTTCGATCAGAGCTTTGATAAACGGACTGTTGTCGCCCGTCCTGTAAAGAGTCATTTTAATTGCCAGCACATCCGGATCGGTTGAAGCGTCGCGGATCAGCCGTTCAACGCTCGAAGAAAAACTATCGAACGGATGGTGCAACAAAATGTCATTGCGTCTTATTGCTTCGAAAATTGTAAGCGTAGAATCGCTGAGTTGGGCCGGCACCACCGGAGACCAATTCGAATATTTATGCTGGTCCCACGTCATTGATTGCGCAAGAAGTGTGAAGTCGGTCAGGTCAAATTCCTGCGGCATCAGAAAAACATCATCTTCTTTCAACTCAAGCTCGCTCATCAAAAAGTCTTTCAGCCACGGATCAGAACAATGGCCGATTTCAACTCTGACGATTTCAGCAAACCGCCGCTGACGCAGCTCTTCCTCGATCATCGCCAGCAAATCCTCAACGTCTTCTTCCTCACGATCGGAATCTGCGTTGCGGGAAACACGGAAAAGAATGCTGCCCACAACTTTCATCGATGGAAAAAGATCGGTTAGATTGGCGCGGATCACATCAACCAGATGAACTACTTTTTTTGTGCCGCTGACAAAAATCCATTGATTAATAACTCTGGGAATTTTTACACGTGCAAAAAGTTTTTCGTCGTCATTGTTCGGGTTAAGTAAAGAAACCCCCAGCGACGAAGAAAGATTTGAAATAAACGGAAATGGATGACCGGGGTCAACCTAAAGCGGCGTGAGGATCGGGAATATATTCAGATTGAAAAAATCCTTAATAAAATGTTTTTCATTTTCTTTAAGATCGCTATACGCCACAATTTCG
>JANPPN010000093.1:0-60955 GCA_031428535.1 Bdellovibrio sp.
CCGGCGGGTTGGCGATTAAACTGCTCTGATTCTAACTTTGACGTGGCACAACACGATGGAAATCGCCTGGTACACTATCAAGGAAATTAGGTGGTACACAATGGTGGAAATTCACTGGTACACTATGGCGGAAATTCGACATTCTGTTGAAGAAAAGACAGCATTTTATGAGTTTGCGTATCACTATGTGAAAGAGAGATTTCATTTAGTTGCAGGCGACACGTGTGCCAGAACAAGTTTTAGTGTTGAGCTTAACAATAACACCGAGGTTAAAATCCATAACCTTCCCAAAGTTGCTCTCATTATGGACCCATTCAATTACTCAGAGTCTCATAATTTTGTTAATTCCAATCCAAGCTATACAGTAATTTGTTATCCATCATGCAGAGATCCAAATAAAAGAGATAGCTATGCAGTTCTAGACATCAATAGGCTAGGTAAAAACCCAAAGTCTAATCGGAATATTACTATTATTTGGGACGCGGGCTTAAAAGAACTTACGTGCATCGATTTAAATATAAAATTACCCTACACATCTCAACAGTTTAGCGCCGTCAAATCGGTTCTAAAAAAGAAGAAAAATGTTAGATCAACACTAAATAAAAAAAAATTACATAAAATAGTTAAAGTGAGGAAGCAACTTGGCAAACGTTCCAGGTAGCTGGCACATTTGTTGTAAAAAGGCGAAAGGACTCCAGCAAATATTCTTTGAAAACTTTGACGATTTAATTTAAAGCGCAATTCTTGATGAATTATCTCCCCCGAAAAGCTGGCAAACCCATGCAAACAATATCCTCATACAAGCCAATAAGGCCAGTATAATATTTTTAAAGCATAATCGATATAGGGCTCACCACCATATAAAATAATGCCAAAGGGTGATTTTTTTTGATCTATAACTTCCAACAGCAAGGTTGTGTTAATTTTTTGTCGCTGCAAAGTTGCCTTAACTTCGATTGGTATTATTTTTTTGTTAAAAGAAAATATAAAATCAATCTCACCGGGTTGATATCGAATATTTTTATTTGAATCCAAAGCGTGAGGCTTATAATAGTAAAGCTGTGATTTAAATACTGAATTATAAATTATATAACTTAACCTTGCATGAATATACCCCTCGACACGAAAGCCGAGCTTTTCCCCTGTAACTGAATAGTCGCCAGTTAGATACGAAACAATTCCGGGGTCTGTATAAGAAAAAGTTGATAAATATGAGGACTTGCCCGCATAAAATAAAATCGGACTTTTCTTATATAAATATCCGTGGTTAATAAGTTCATCAATCACCACATTAATGGTATCACGCCGACGCAATCTGGTTTTATTGAGAATATTTTTATAGGCAAATTCTTGCGAATGCAAATCTGCCAATTCAATTCGGATAGTTTCGGCAATTGAGTTGTTATCTTTAGACATCAAATCGAAGCCTCTTTCGACTGTCAGTTTAATTTCTCTTAGTTTTCTTTCTTGCCCCTCAGAGGTCAGAACTAAGGGCAGGCCACCGTAGATAAAATATTCTTGTATCGTATTATAAAAATCAGGTGGAATTTCACACTTTGGCAATTGCAGCGAATCAATGTTGTCTGTTTTCCACAAAATATTTTCAAAATGAACATCTTTACCTACAAAACCTTTATCAATGCTCAGTTCACGAAGAGATATCGGAAGAACTAAGTTTAAATCAGCGCGCCTTTGAAGACGTCTTTTTGCAATCGTATTTAAATAGGCCGGGTTTGATCCAGACACAATAAACGAAATTAAACCACTGTCAAATGCGACCTTAATGGCATCAAATGCTTCCTCTGATTTTTGAATTTCGTCTACAAAAACCAAAGCCTTTTTTTTGGTTTTAGATTTAACATCGTTTAAAATATACTTTGTATCTTCAGCAACAGCATGGCGAAACCTAACGTCGTCTCCTGAATAAATAAAAAGCTCGTAGCTTTTCTGTAATTCCGAAAATAACATCTCAACCAGAGTTGTTTTTCCGCAACCTACAATGCCTGACAAAATCAAACCAACTGGCTTGCTTTCATCGAATTGTTTTTTTACTTTATCCAATAATTCTCTATAGATACGCATATACGTGTTATTTTACTATTTTTTTAGAACTTTCGCAAGATAAAGTTCGTTTTCATTGAAACATTCGCAATTGGCGGAAAACTATGTGGGATTGGACACTTCTGACTAATATCACAGGTGACTTTTGTCACATTAACCTAAGGTAACTGTGCAAAAAATTTACAAATAGGCACGAAGCAGCTCGGAAACCGACGATGAAAACCTGTGAAAATAGTAAACGGCTCACAGAATCTTGGGACTACCGCCCTCCGGAAAATCTATTCCGGTAAGCGCGCTTCTTTCGTTTTGAACTCCCAACTGTAAGCATTGTATTTCGCCTGATGAGTTAAAAAAACAGATTCAGTAATCCCCGACCTTTTATTCCCGATGTTGGCTGTTGGCACAAAGCAGCATTCGAAACACGGATTTGTATCCGGATTTATTTACTAGTGCTCTGACAAATATAAAAAATGATACCGCTATTTTGTCCATTATATCTTGATTCGACACTTCACCCCGAAGTTTGCCGTTGGCACATCGTCCCGACGTCAAACATCGGGATGAAAAGCTCGGATTATAAGTTACAGTTCCTCGTGAAAAGGCAGAAACATTATGTTTCGCAAATACAGATTCAAATTCGTGTTTCTAATGGTTCATGTTATATTTACATCACCATTTACCAAAAACACCGTCAATTTATCTGATAAATGGCAAGAAGAAAAAATGAAAGACTCTAACAATACAAAGTTTCCAAAAAAAGATGCAGGAAATATTTTAAAAAGAATTTATGAAAAAAATAGAAGCAAATCAAAGGCTTCGCAAAATTTTCTTGAAATACTGAATAATCAATTTCAGGTATTGCAAGCGTCGATCTGAAACAGTACCCAATTTTCCGGTTTACCGCCGGCCTTTTGCACTTCTTACATAATATAATACCACGGACAGCGCGCCAAATAGCTAAAATCATTACGCCTTCTCGGTAGGCTTTGGAGTCTAAATATTGACCATTTGACATGTTTCTCGGTATTAACTATAAACCTTTGATTACACTCGGAGTAGCTGTGGTTCAGAAAAAAGCGATTTTTAAAAAATCAAAAAAAACTAAAACTCCGTCAAAAGTACCCGTTTTAAAAACAAGTGATTTACCGGCAACTCAGTTAATGCTGACGACCCTTCGCAAACAAATAAAGTCAGAAATAAATTCTTTAGAAAAAAGGCTTGATTCAAAGTTCAATCAGGTTGAATCCAAGATCAGCCTAGTTGAATCAAAAATTAATCAGGTTGATTCCAAAATTGAACTTGTCTTGTCTGAAATACATCGAATGACAATTCTTATGGAAGAACAAAATTCCAGAAATAAGTTTGTGCTCGATGGCTATTCTGCATTATATGAACGGCAAGATCGCCTAGAATTACGTTTTGATGCGCATGAAAAAAACATTGAAGATTTAATTTTAAAGAGAAATGTGTCTAAATAAATTGAGAATTACCGCCGTCGGTTTCCTAAAAGGTTACTCTAATTTGCACCAACTGCGGTAAAAGGTTCTTCGTCCCTACAGGAATCGGTTCCGGTGTTTGTACCGGATAGCCTGAACTTCAACTAAAGTGCTCGTTCGCTTTGCTTCTTTTCCCACTGATACGCTGTTTGACAGATGGCCGCCAAAGGGTCGGTAAAGCGCGATTTCCAGTTAAGTGCCCTGACCAGCTCGCTGTTGTCGCCAACTAGGCTTGCGGGGTCGCCTCGGCGCCTCATTGCCCATTCCACCTTAAAATCAACCAGATTTTTCTGCTTAAAACTTTCTACGATCTGCAGAACAGAATATCCTTCACCGTAACCACAATTCAGAATTTTCGACGCGCCACTCGCCTGCAGAAACTTCAAACCCAGCACATGAATATCAGCAATATCTTCAACGTGAATGTAATCGCGCACGCAGGTGCCGTCGGCCGTGGGATAATCATTGCCAAAAATCCTGAAGGCCTCGCCGTTTACGGCCGATTTCGTGGCATTAAAAACTGCCCTTCCAGAGCCTTTGCCGCGCGGCCCGTTGGTTAAATCAAGGCTTGCACCGGCCACGTTAAAGTAACGTAAAATCAGGTAATTCAGGCTGCATTCGCCGGCCGCTTTTTCAATCGCCTGCTCGCACTGAATTTTTGAATTTCCGTAAGGGCTCAGTGCAGAAATATTATGTTTCTCAGTGAGCTTTTGATTTTCATTGGCATCGCCGTAAATAGTCGAAGACGAGGAAAATATAAAATATTTAACATTGAACTCTCTGCAAAGTTCTAAAATAACTTTCGTGCCGTTCACATTCTGATCCAGATATTCAGCGGGTTTTTCAAAGGATTCTTCCACAACTGTAAGCCCTGCCAAATGAATAACCGCAGAAATATTATGTTTCAGAAAAATACTGCTAAGGTCGATTCTGTCGCGGACATCAACCTGATAAAACGGCACAGATTCCGGAAATGAATCCCTAAAGCCATGCGAAAGATTATCCACAACGACAGGGTTCAATCCTGAATTCAGCAATTGATTAACCGTGTGCGAACCAATGAATCCGGCCCCGCCGGTTACGAGGATGGTTTTCATTTAACAGGCCCGCCGCTTTTTGCCGACATTCTTTCCGAGAATCCAATGGCAACTCCAGCTAGCAACAAGAACAAAAACCGATTTTTCGAAATGTTGAAGTTCGCTTCGGTTAGCGCGCCAATAATAAAACAGAGCACTGCCGAAAACAACCCAAGCATCAGGCCCTTGTATTCGCCTGGCGCATTTCTGTATCCCTTCCAAATAGCTTTAAAAATAAAAAATAAGAATGCGAGGTAACACAAAAGCCCAAGAGTACCGGTGCCGGCCCAGAACTGCAGGTACTGATTATGGGCATGCGAAATCGGCACGTCCACAGCAAACCCCAGCTCATCGTAATACTTTCTTAAATGATTTTTATTCTGGCCAAACCCCACTCCTAAAAGCGGGTAATCCTGTACAATTCGCCAATTAGCCTTCCACAAAGAAAGCCGTTCGTTGTTACTGGTCAATTCTGAATTGGTTTTTGAAAAAACCCTGTTTTGAATACTTTGGTTTGAAAAAACCACAGCCGCACAAATCGCGCCGAGCACCAGTGAAATGTAAATTGCCTTACGGTAATTCCACGCAAATAAAGCAACACCAACCGCAAGTACAGATCCGATCCAAACGCCTCTTGTAAGCGTAAGAGCCGTTAAAATCCCGGAAGTAATAAAAAGTGCGGAGTAGAGAATTCTTGAATTTCTGCTAAAATTTAACCAGTCAACAAAAACAAAAACCGCGGACAGGCACAAAATAGGGGCTATATTATGCGAGAAGGCCATTGCGGCATCAAAAATTCCTCCGGCACGTACTTCATGCCGGGAAAAATAAAGCCCAAGGCTAATAAAATTCATAACCAATATCACAATAGAAATAATTCTAAACACCTTAAGCGGTTGCTCAATATTTTTTCCGATGTAAAGAAAGCACAGAAAAGTAATGACCCATTTGAATTCAGTCAGATCAATCCAAGCGTAAAGATTGAAAGGCCCCAAATTAACAAGCATTCCACCCAAAACAACAATCAACCAGATCGGCCAAAGCACTTTCGGCCTGAATCCATACAAAACACTTTTAACTTCATGATTTTTAAAACTGAAATAAATAACTGAGATAACAACAAGTACGTCCGCCAGATCCACCAGCGATTGCGACGTAAATGCCGCAACCACCGCAAAGGTTAAAAGCCCGGTAAAAACATTATTCATTTGTTTTGGCATTGAGTACGCGAAGGCTTGTAAAGTATTGAGAATCCACCAATGAGCTCAGCTTAACGATGGATTTTCGGTCAGACTCACCGGCAAATCGAATTATATCACTAATGCAGCTATCAAATTCTTCAGGTGAAAACTGCTTAGGCAAAGCGCCGCCTTTAGGTAATACCAAAATGTCCGGATGTTCGGTATTCAATTCATTGCCGGAAATATACAGCTCTTCAAACATTTTTTCGCCAGGCCGAAGTCCGGTATATTTAATTTCAACATCATTCAGCGACCTGCCCATGAGCTTCACAAGATTTTCGGCAATATCAATAATCTTGACCGGCTCTCCCATTCTGAGAACGTTGATATCTCCGGGTTTGGAAATCGAAGCCGCTTTCAGTACCAACGAAACCGCTTCATCAATCAGCATAAAATATCGGGTGATGTCTTTATGGGTGATTGTTAAGGCTTGGCCAGCTTCAATTTGCTTTTTCAGCATCGGAATCAAACTTCCGCTGCTGCCAAGTACATTGCCGAACCTCACCGAACAATAACCTTTACCGGTACGATTGGCCGACATCGACGTCATCATTTCGCAGATTCGCTTTGTTGCACCCATTATGCCTGCAGGATTAACGGCTTTATCAGTTGAGACCAAAACAAAATTCTGCACGTTATATTTTTCACAAAAGCTTAAGAGCTGAAGCGTACCCTGAATATTATTAAGAATAGAAGAATAGGGGTTCGACTCCACCAAATGAACATGTTTGTAAGCTGCCGCGTGCAAGACAATTTCCGGACGATAAGTCTCAAAAATTTCACTCAAGCAGCTTTTATCGCAAACATCGACCAGTGCCGGAACAATCTTTTCTTCGTAGTTTGGAAACAGCTTTAATTCCTGATCGATAGTGTACAGATTAAATTCAGAATGATCCAAAATAACCAGTTTAGCCGGATCAAAACTTAAAACCTGACGAACAATTTCACTACCGATCGAACCGCCGGCGCCTGTTACCAAAACCCTGCGCCCTTTAATCATTTCGCGCGTCGAGGTGATGTCAATCGCGTGTGGCGGGCGAATCAACAAATCTTTAAGTTCAATTTCACGAAGTTCAGATTTATATTCCAGATCACCAATTAAAATCAGAGGTTTTATCTTAAACTGCGAACATTCAGACAACAACCGTCGCAAAAATTCAGAATTCGGATTCGGAAAACCAACCACAATCTGCTTAACTTCAAGATCCGTAACCAACGCTTTAATGGCAATCATCCCGCCAAAAACCGTATATCCCGAAATACTCTTGCCGATTTTCGCCGGATTATCATCCAAAAACCCTACAACGTGAAGTTTCAGATTTTTATCTGCAATTAGCCGCTTTAGCACGCCTTGCCCCGAGGCCCCTGCCCCGTAAATCAAAGTTTTTTCGCCGAATTTACTTAAAATCTGGCTATTCTTATGTTCGTGCAGCAGCCGCTTAGATAACCGCATGCCGGTCAGAACACTTAAAAGCAAAAACGCATCAATAAAAAATATCGAGCGCGGCACAACGCCTAACTGAAATAAATACGTCAAACAGATAATAACCACCGAAGAACCGGCAATAGCTTTACCCAGTTTAAAGGCGTCAACGGCACTTACATAGCGCCAGATAATATTGTAGGTTTCAAAATACGCAAAAAACAAACCGCGCGCCACAATTACCACCGGCAGAATATTCAGCATATCCGGCAGGTACTGTTTGGCATCTTCTGGATTTACCCGCAGAAACAAAGCTATATAAAAAGTAATCGCACTTAAAAGTAAGTCCGTGAATAAATGCCGAATATTAATTTTCTTAAGTTTTGCCAGCATAGTTAGTCCTCAATGTTTAACACCTTTAGATTGCAAGACTCTGAACACCGTCAGCAGCAAAATTTTGAAATCCAGCAACAAGTCACCCTTTTCAAGGTATTCGCGGTCATAACCGACTTTTTCAGCGATTGGTAACTCATCTCGACCATTGACCTGCGCCCAGCCGGTTACACCGGGCCTAAGTTTTTCAATTCCGTACTTCGTTCGCAGTGCAACCAGATCATCCTGATTAAAAAGCGCAGGCCTTGGCCCTACAAGGCTCATGTCGCCGCGTAAAACCGAAAAAAGCTGCGGCAGCTCATCCAAGCTGGTTTTTCGCAACACGCGGCCAACCGGCGTAATAAAATTTTCAGGCATGTTAATTAAATGCGTCGCTATCTGTGGAGCCTCAACAAACATACTGCGGAACTTCGGCATCAAAAACAGATCGTTCTTCAACCCCACCCGACGCGACCAATGAATGGCAGGCCCGGGTGATGTCAGCTTTACAAGCAACGCAATAGCCGCCAGCGGCACAATCAGTATAAAAAGCAGAATGGTTGATACAACAATATCAAAAGCCCGTTTCATCATGAGTGCTTCGACCACACCGTACGGTTGATGTAGTTCACATAACTTAAAATAATTTTAACAACTTTTTCAGATACATTGTCGGTATCAAAATCATGAACAAGTTCGGGCTTTTTCATACTTGTAACCACTTCGACTGATTTAATCACGTCTGCAGCTGCAAGCCCCGACATAATCAAAATACCCTGATCCATGCCCTCAGGCCGCTCGTGCGCCTGCCTGATCATAACAGCCGGCACACCCAGCAGCGAACCTTCTTCGGTAATTGTACCGCTGTCTGAAATTACACAATAAGCATTTTTCTGAAGCTGAATAAAATCACTGAACCCGAAAGGTTTCAAAAACTCAATTAGCGGATTAAAATCTTTCTTTGCAAGCTCTTCAAGTTTCTTACGCGTACGCGGATGAGTCGATACCAAAATCCGGAACTTGAATTTCTCGGCCAACTTATTTAACGTGTTTAAAAAATCATTGAAGTTCTGCTCGCTATCAACATTTTCCTCGCGATGGGCTGAAACAATAAAAAACCCATTTTTCTTTAACTTCAATTCTTCAAGAACTTTCGAGCGCGCGATTTTTTCGGAGTAGTAATTTAAAACCTCTTTCATGCAAGAGCCTGTCTTAATTACTTTTTCAGCCGGAATACCTTCGGCAATCAGGTAGCGGCGGGCGTGTTCCGTCAGTGGCATGTTGATGTCGCTTAAGTGATCGACGATTTTGCGGTTTAATTCTTCAGGCACGCGTTGGTCAAAACACCGGTTACCGGCTTCCATATGAAAAATGGGTATGCGGCGTTTTTTGGCCGCAATCACCGAGAGGCACGAGTTCGTGTCGCCATAAAGTAAAACGGCATCGGGCTTCTGTTCAGCAAACAGCCGATCGGCCTTAACTAAAACATTGGCAATTGTTTCAATTGCGCTTTCGCCGGCTGACTCCAGATAAAAATCCGGCTTTCTGATTTCGAGGTCTTTAAAAAATACTTCATTCAGTTCGTAATCGTAGTTCTGGCCGGTATGTACTAAAACATGCTCGGTAAGCTTATCAAGAGCTGCCATTACACGACTTAATTTAATAATTTCAGGACGGGTTCCGACAATTGTCATAACTTTCATAACTTAATCCTATCTTTGCCTATCTTAAAAGTTCGCCTTCTGATTTAGACAGATCAATATTAACATCCAGCAAATTATTTTTCTTCAAAAGTTCAAGCGTACCCGCATAATCCAACACCTGATCATCCGAGGAATACTCTTTAGTTAAAGCCACCTTTTTCGCTTCAAGATTCTGCGAAAGTTCAGGTAGCATACTCTGAATCACGTAGTAATCACCACGGGCCACAACGTAAGGCGCCTCTTCATCCGAAACCATGATTTCGTATAACTTTTCCCCTGGGCGGATTCCGGTATTTTTAATTTCGATTTTGCGGTCGCCGATTAAAGCTTTTGCAACGTCTGTCATATGACTTGAAGGTGCGCGTGGAATATAGATCTCGCCGGCTTTACCGGTTTGTAGGGCTGCAAAAACCGTATCAACGGCCTGATTCAACGACAACAGAAAACGGGTCATCCGCGCATCCGTAATTGTCACCGGCCCGCCGTTGCGGATCTGTTCATGAAACAACGGAATAACCGAGCCCCGTGAAGCCAGCACATTACCATAACGAACACATAAAAATCTGGTCTTAGGGTTCAAAACATTTCCTGAAATAAAAATGCGCTCTTGAATGGCTTTGGTCATACCCATGGTATTAACGGGCTTGCACGCTTTATCAGTACTGATGCCAATGACGGTATCCACTTTATAACCGTGTTCCTGAATGGCCTGAACAATGTTCGCCGCACCTATGCAATTCGTCAGAACCGCCTGATGCGGGAAGTATTCACACGAAGGCACCTGTTTAAGTGCTGCCGCGTTTACGACAATGTCGGCGTCGCGTACGGCCGAGCACACATCCGCATAATTACGTACATCGCCGATGCGGAATTCAAGCGTATTTAAAAAATTGCGGTACATCACTTCGTCGGTGGCATTTTTACTGTGTAGGTAGGAAACCCGCATATCATGTTGTTTACCTTCATCGCGAGACATCACAATAATTTTTTTAGGTACGCCAAGTTCACCGCTTAAAACTCTTTTAACAAAAGTCTTACCCATTGATCCGGTGCCGCCTGTAACCAGTATTGTTTTATTTTGAAAATACATTATGCCTACTTTGCTAGCTTGATATTATCTATACGTTATACTTAAAAAAATCCTTAACCATTTCATCTACCATTTTAGGCCATTCGGGGCAATTAAACCCGATGGCTTTGCGCAATTTTTCAGAGCTTAAAACTTTCGAGGTTGCGAATGTTTCATCCTCAACAATATCCAGATTCAGTTGATACGCCTGGTTGATGAGCTTTAGTAATTCCAGTTTAGAAATTGGCTTCGAGCTGACCTGATAAATACCTGTCAGTTTATTGGGCAGCATCAGCAGTTGATGCACCAGCTTGGCCATAGCATTTGTCGTAACACCCGAGTAAACGGCCTTTGAAAAACCCTTCACTTGGCCGTTTTTCATTGATAGCGCCCACTCAAGCAATTCCGTTTTGCCGAAAAGCTCGCGCCCGATCATGCTGCCGCGTAAAGTTAAAGCATAAGGCCCGGTCACTTCACCTGCTGCTTTAGTTTTTCCATAGGTGTCGGTGGCGGATTTTGGGCTATCTTCTGTGTACGGTCCATCTTTTCCTGAAAACACGCAATCCGTACTGAAGTGAACGAGGTAAGCTTTGTTTGCTGTAACCCACGCATTCAGTCTTTGCGGGAAATCCGAATTGATTTTCCAAGCGTAATCAAAATTTTTTATTTCGGGTTTTCGTAACGTAATACCCACGCAATTGAGCACAATATCGGGTTTTACTTCATTCAGCAGCTCGATTACTTTTTCAGAATCAGAGACATCAACTCGATCAACAATTTCAGTTACATCAAATAATTTGAATTTTTCGTACTCAGAAGGCTTGCGGAAAAGGGTACCAAAAACCTGATGGCCGCGGCCACGCAGCACCTGAAACATTTTATGCCCGATCATACCACCCGCGCCGAAAATCAGAATTTTCACGACGGCCCCAGTTCTGCAGATTTCAGCAGAGTTTCAATTTTCGAAACCACCGTGCCGCGCATAAAATTGCTCTCAAAATATTTTAAACCGTTCTTTCCCATTTCTTCACGCTCTTCCGGTGACAGATTCAAGAGTTTCAGAACCTTACCGGCCAGCACTCCTGGTTGACCGGCTGGTGCACACAATCCTGCGCCTGCCTCTTCAATAATCCGCGCCCCTTCGCCGGTGATACTTGCAAGTATCACTTTTTCTGCAGACATGTAGGCCTGCACCTTGGCCGGAATCGTCAAATTAAATATCGGCTCATCGGTCAGCGAAACATACAACGCATCACAGGCATTAAAAAACGGCAGCATCTCGCTGTAAGGCTTTTTACCGACGGTGAAAATACAATCGGTAAGACCTCGATTTTTAATCTCAGTCTCCAGCCAAAGTCTTTCGCTTCCGTCGCCGGCTACGATCCACTTTATTTCTTTGTGGTCTTTTAGCATTTCGGCCGCAATAAGTAAGGTTCGCATGTCTTGGGCTTTACCGATATTTCCCGCAAATCCGATTTTAAAACCTGCAGGCAGTTGCTGTACCCAAGCCGGCGCAGCAGCACTTTTTTCAAAGGGCTCGGCCCAGTTCGGAACAAAAGTGATTTTACTTTCGGTACCGCCCCAGCTCAGAATGCTGCTTTTAAAAGCTTCGGATTGCACCAAGAGCCGATCGCAACGAACGTATATAAACCTAACGAGTTTTCCTACAAGTTGAATTACGGTTTTTGACTTTACGGCTCCTACTGCCGCGATACTTTCCGGCCACAAATCCTGCACCCAGAAAACCAAGGGCTTCTTCGTCAGCCATCTTAAAAAAACCGCAGGTAAACAAGCGGTCACCGGTGAAGGCGCATAGCAAAAAATCACATCAAAGTTTTTTTGCATAAACAAGGCCCTCAAACAGGCCCCCACCACAAACGAAATGTAATTAACCGCAAGCCTTAAAAAACCTTTACCTCTTGGAATCAAAAAGGCCCGAACGATTCTTGCCCCACTATATTCCTGCGCCCAAGGGCCACTCAGCAGCGAATATCCTTCACTGATGGTGCCGGCTGGATAGTTGGGTAAACCGGTTAAGACTTCAACGTTATGCCCACGTCTGCAAAGTTCGCTTACCAGGCCATTTACGATAAATGATTCCGGCCAGAAATATTGGGTCACAACTAAAATGCGCATAATATAATTTGAGCTTTTTTTAATAACAATTCAATGTTTTTAGTGTAACGATTGGCCTATGAAGTACTTAATCACCGGCGGTAATGGTTTTTTAGGAAAACATTTGAGCCAGTTCTTTGACTCAAATAATACCGACTACATTGCAAGCGTTCGCGGTAATCCTAGCAAGAATCAAATCGCAACCGGAGACTTAGCGCTCTTTACCGATTGGCCCGCACTTTTTCAGAATATCGACGTTGTCGTTCATACCGCAGCAAAAACCCAAGAGATGTCTTCAAACCCCGAGCTTGCTGCCAACTACATCAAAGAAAATGTCGAGTTAACAAAAACTCTGGCGCTTGCCGCTAAATCAAATAAAGTTAAGCGTTTTATCTTTATCAGCAGCCTTAAAGTAAACGGCGAATTCACTCTTAACGAACCGTTTAAGGCAGATGATGCACCCAATCCTTCAGACGCCTATGGCTTTTCAAAACAACTTGCCGAAACCGAACTCTTAAAATTGCACGAGAGCGGTGTTTTTGAAGTGGTTATTATCCGACCCTGTTTGATTTATGGAAAAGGCGTAAAAGCCAATTTTCAGAATCTGGTCAATATGGTCAAAAAACAAATTCCGCTGCCATTTGGCAGTGTTCATAATAAAAGAAGCTTCGTTTCGGTAGAAAATGTCTGCGATCTGATCTCTTGTTGTGCAACGGCGCCACAGGCTGCGGGGCAAATCTATCTTATTTCAGACGACGGAGATCTGGGGTTAACCGAAGTGATTCAACTTATTTCCCATTCTCTGAAAATAAAATCCACTTTGATTCCGATTCCGGTAACGGTTATGAATCTTGGTTTTAAAGTTATCGGCAAAGGTGAATTTTCAAGACGGCTGTTTTCGAATTTGCAGGTTGATATCGGGAAGACCAAGAATCAACTCAATTGGAAGCCGCCGTATACGACGTCTGCGGGTCTTGAGAAGATGTTAAGTTGAGAGGATTTCGGTTACGAACGAATCCGCAGTTTTGACAATTGTTTTCCCCGGCTCTTGTAACCTCAAAAATCTCATTACAGCACGTGCAATTGATAATTCTGAATTCGGATCAAAAGTCTGTTCAGGCTCAACCATGTCTCTAACATAATCCAGTTCTGAAGCTATGATCGGTAAGCCTGCGCGCTTCGCCTCCAACAACGGAAGCCCGAAAGACTCTGTAAACGAGGGATAGATTAAGGCTTTTGCCTGCAGATACAAACCTAAGACTTCTTCGCGCGGCAAGCCAGACTTCACTACAATTTCTACGTCCAATGACCGGGCCTTCGCTAATGCAGCAATTTCTTCCATTGAAAAACCGTCTGCCGTTAAAATCAACTGTTCCTTAACTCCGGCCTTAAACAGACAAATCCACGCCTCGATCAACTTTAAATGATTCTTATGCGGATTGGCTGAAGCCACATAGAGAAAACCCTGTCGATGAGAAGGGCTTGAGCTTACGTTCGGCAAATCCGAAAAACCGAAAACCTTCACGTTCGAAGCCGGAAATTCTCTTAAAAAAAGTCTTTTTGCAGTTTCTGACTGCACGTAAACAGTATGGATGTTCTGGATGCCGATCTTTAGCCACAGCTTTTCAACAAAATGCTTCAATGTTGTGATCCAATTAAACTGAAACATGTTCGAGGATTCAAGCAAAATCAGATTCTGAAAAAACAGATGCGCCTGCTTATTCGATTTAAATAACGGCGGCAAATTCCCGAAAAATAAAAAAACCATATTTTCGTTTTTGCTGGCGGCAGCCCGTAACTGGAACTCAACACTCAGCCGGCTTAAAATCGAAGGCTTTACTTTTACGGTTTCAATTTTATCACTGATTATGCCCATGTAACGCGAATCGACCAGAAGCTTTACATCAAAGCCGTCACCATGAACTGAATTGAGCAAATCTGCTAAAAGAACAGCACCGCCGCCTTGATGAATATTTGAAGCTTGTATAGTTATCTTTTGCACTGTTAATACTAAATCAGTTAAAAACTGTTTTAGCACTAGCGCATGTAGTCAAATGCGAGTGAGAACCGGTAATTAAACTTCAAAAAAATTTACATTTTCAAGAAGTTCTTTTATTTTTGATTTATGAGGTGGCCTATTAATTCTAATCCTAAAGTTGCTATCCTTCTCGCAACTTACAATGGGCTTAAGTTCATCGATGCGCAAATTAACAGCATTCTCGGCCAAGTCGATCTTGATGTGACCATTTTTATCAGTGATGATTTTTCAACAGACGGCACGTGGGAATACCTGAATTCTATAAATAATCCGAAAATAGAAATCTTAACTCGTACAACTAACTATAAATCGGCGAGTGGGAATTTTTTTAAACTAATCAGAGAAGTGGATTTCGCACCGTTTGATTACGTGGCGTTAAGCGATCAAGACGATATCTGGTTCAATAACAAATTGTTAATCAGCCTTGAGGAAATCAATAAAGGTGCTGATGCCTGCTCGTCAGATATTATCGCTTACTGGAACGAAAACAAAACCCAGTATATCAAAAAGTCTCAGCCGATCGGGCTGTGGAATCACTTATTCGAATCACCGGGCCCGGGTTGTACGTTTTTTCTTAAAAAAGAACTGGTTCTTAAATTCCGGGATTTTCTCGAAAAACATAGCGATTCATTAGTGAAAATCAGTTTTCATGATTGGCTGCTTTTTGCCTTTGCGAGAACTTACGGTTTTAAGTGGAGCATAATTCCGCAAGCCACCATGAACTATCGCCAACACTCTACGAACATCATGGGTGCAAATTCAGGTTTTGCTTCTTATCTCAGGCGCTATTCGCTCATTACAACGGGTTGGTATTTCGATCAGGTGTTTCAAACAGCAACCCTTTTTAATTTGCACAACTCGTCTCCGGTTTTAGAACTCTTGAAATCTGATTTTAAAAGCACCGTATTTCTTATTCAAAATGTTAAACATATTCGAAGAAAGAAAATCGACCAGTTATTATTTGTTTTTTTATTGCTGAAACAGTGGCTGATAAAACGAACGGCTTAAGTCGACAGCCAGCCGTCGGTTACTTTTTGCGGATTCCAGTTTAAATTCTTACGGGCTTTTTGATCATCGAAAGTTAAATCTGTCGTCAGCTTTTTGAGGCGATTCGAATCCACCGGCATAAAGTGCAGATAATCACCGATTTTACCGACGATTCTTATCAGAAATATAGGTAGTCCGATCGGTCTGAAGTCCACCTTATATTTTTTAATTATGCAGGTTTCAATTTCACGTAAAGAAGGATGATGACCGTCGGTTAAATTATAAATTCCCGGTGACGAAAACTTATCGTCAGTTAAGAAATCCGCCAGATCTGAAGCCAGAATCATACTCTTTTTCGGATTGATGTCTTTTACGAAGAAATAATATTTCTTCATGATCGCTTCAACCAGCTTGCCTAAGTTTCCGGGTGCCCGGTCGCCAACAACCAGTGGAAGTCTGAAGATGTAAACGTCTACGCCGTTCTTAAGACCCCAATCCAGGATAATCTTTTCGGCTTCGAGTTTGTTTCGTCCGTAAATCGTGTTTGGAATCGGTATAAGCTCTTCGTTGATAGAGGCACCGTAATCGCAGCCATAAACCGCTACCGAACTGATAAAAACCATTTTTTTAACTTCGCGGCCCTGCAAAGCATTGATAAGATTTTGCGCCACCACGACATGACCTTCGTAAAAGCGTTTTTCGTCTTCAGCTGATTTTGGGTAATAGTGCGCAAGACCGGCACAATGAATCACAGTATCAAATGGCTTTCCGATTACCGGTACTTCCTCGATTAAGTCACACCTGATGTCACAACTCTTGCTTCGCCCGACAGTAACAAAATCCAAATCTTTTAATTTAAACGATTTAATTATCTGTCGTCCTAAGAAGCCAGTTGAGCCTGAGATTAGAATTGTTTTTCCATTATTCATATTATTTAACAACCTCTAAACAAGAGCAAATTAGCGGCAACTTTAACTGCAATCGCTAAACAAAGCAATGTAAATGGACCGATGGCTGTTTGCCAGACTCAATAAATCTGCGGCTTACATATTTTTCATTTTAATATGTAATAACGAATACTTATACCGGCCTCAAACAAAAGATGCGTGAGGAAATACGCCCCGGCGCGAATGAATTGGCCCCGTAAAAAGCACAATTTACACGAAACCAGAAATTCTTCAGAAAATAAAAGTAATTTTTCAACACCCGAAAAGAATTCCTGCACCTTCACTAGTGTTGCTTTGTGGCTCATCTGGTTCGCAATTCGGAGGTCCCGCTTGGTCGTTCTTGAAGTGTTTTCGGTATGAACCCGGTAATAGCAAACCGCACCATCCAAGAACTTCAGCTTTCCCTTAGAGTAGTATTTCAAATACGAGTACCAGTCCTCGATTTTTAAATCTTCTGGATACCCACCTAATACCTCAAAGTAAGACTGTCTGGAATACAGAATACAGGGCCCTGACACGCCCCACTCTCTGATTAAGGCACGGCCCAAGTCCTGAAGGTACAAATCCCGGTTTTTTTTCTGAAATTGAATAGCGCTGCCTGCTAACTTTTTACCCTGTTCATCGATAACGACGGCATCCGCAAAGACAGCCTCAAAGCCTGGACTATCATTTAACAGTTTCACCATTTCCAAAGTTGAATCAGCGATATTGAGATCGTCGCTTGAAAAAATTCTGATATATTTTCCGGTTGATAGGCTTACCAGGCGGTTCAGCGTAAAAACAACACCCTTGTTTTCCTGCTCAAGCAGTTGCAGATCTGAAGTCGGATTATCATCCATCCATTTCTTCACAACTTCGACCGTCGAGTCTTTTGATCCGTCGTCGATCAGAATAATTTCTTTATTCGGGTAAAGATCATCTCTGATACTATTCAGTGTTTCGTAAATATATTTTTCGTGGTTAAAACTCGGAATTAAAAAAGAGACTTTAGATTCCATTGAAATTAGAAAAACTTTCTAATTTCATCTGCAACATAGGCTGCCTGCTCCATCGTCAAATGCGGGCCAATCGGTAACGACAGCAATTTTGTAGCATCGTATTTTTCAGATTCCAGAAAAGAATTGTCAGCATAGGCTTTTTGGCCGGCCGGCGGCAGCGGATAATGAATCAACGTTGTGATACCTTTGCTTTCAAGATGCTTCTGAAAGGCTTCTCGGTTTTCAACTTCCACTACAAATAAATGCCACGAACTATTAATACCATCGGAAACAACCGGTAATTTCAGCGGACTTCCCGCAAGAGTTTCAAGATAATAATTTGCAATCATTTTACGTCGAAGATTCCATTCGTTCAATTTAGCAAGTCTTACCCGAAGGAATGCGGCCTGCAACTCGTCAAGCCGGTAATTGTAGCCTTTTAAGCTGTGGTAATATTTTTTCTCCGACCCGTAATTTCTTAAGGCCTTGATCTGTTCATAAATTTCAGGGTCGTCTGTGGTTACTGCACCGGCATCTCCGAACGCACCCAGATTCTTTCCTGGATAAAAACTGAATCCCGCGGCAGTCCCTAAACTTCCGCATTTTCGGTCTTTATAAGTTGCGCCTTGAGCCTGAGCGGCATCCTCGATCACAAACAATCCGTGCTCTTTCGCAATCGCAGAAATTTCATCCATTGCACACGGATTACCGTAAAGATGCACTGGCATAAGGGCTTTGGTCTTTGAAGTGATCGCCGCTTTGATTTTCAATGGGTCGATATTATAAGTTTCCGGATTCGGGGCCACTGATACCGGCCTTGCTCCGAGCTGACTTACCGCAAGCCAAGTGGCGATAAACGTGTTCGACGGCACAATAACTTCATCGCCCGCCTTAATTCCGAGTGTTTTTAGAATAAGAACCAAGGCATCAAGTCCGTTCGAAACTCCAAGACACTTTTTTACACCACAGAAGCTTGCAAATTCGGTTTCGAATTTTTCTACTTCGGATCCTAAAATGTAATGGCCACTTTCCATAACTCTGAAATAGGCCGCATCGAACTCCGGCTTCAATTCTTTATAGCTGTCGAGTAATGAAAGAAATGGTACTTTCATAATTAATTATTTCCTTTTAATAATGCTGCCTGCGTTTTAAAATCCTCATAGCTTCGGATGTAGTCACGCTCATCATAAAATTCAGATGCTAAAACTAAACACACGGCTCCGGCGCTGAAATTCGCCATTTCCCGCCAAGTCATATTCGAAATCATTAAAGCCTTGTTCGGCGAATCTAATGAAACGCGCTCTTTTTGGCCTTTGGCATTTTCTAAGATAAATTCAAAACTTCCTGAAATGGCGATAACCGCCTGCTGCAGTTTGAAATGAGCATGGCCACCTCTTAGCTCGCCTGAAGGCACACCGTAAAGATAATAAACCCGCTTAATGTTAAAAGGAATATGATTACTACCTTCAATAAACGTAAGACTTCCCCGATGATCGGAAATTTTCGGCAAATCAATAATTTGTAAAAGTTCTGAACTCATTTTGCTTCCTTAATCACTCAAAATACTCGGAATTCTTAAACACGGCTGCCGCTCTGTCTTTTTCAGACAAAATCAACTCACCTTGAACAGGCCAATTGATTTTCAGATCGGGATCGTTCCACAAAATCGATTTTTCATCTTCAGGATGGTAAAAGTCAGTGGTCTTATACTGCACCAAGGCCACATCCGAAACCGCCAAAAACCCGTGCGCAAACCCTTTCGGCACCCAGATCTGTTTTCTGTTTTCCGCAGAAAGCTTCGTGCCAAACCATTTGCCAAAGGTCTCAGATGACTTTCGCAAGTCCACTGCCACGTCAAAAATTTCTCCGACAATGACACTCACAAGTTTTGCCTGAGGATGGTTCTTTTGATAATGCAGGCCCCTCAAAACATTTTTCTTTGAACTGGTTACGTTGTCCTGAACGAAATTGAAATTCGTAAGGGTCAATTCGTTGAATTTTCTCTGATTGTAACTTTCATAGAAAGAACCTCGGGTATCGGGGTGGATCACCGGCTCTAAAACAAAACAATCCTTTAACGAAGTCTTTTCAAGCTTCATTAAATAATTTCTTTTGCTACATGATACAGGTACTGCCCGTAACTGTTCTTATTTAAAACTTCAGCGAGGATTTCAAGTTGCTTGTTATTAATATAACCCATTCGATAAGCAATCTCTTCCGGCACGGCAATTTTCATTCCTTGCCGACGTTCAATCGTCTGAATAAACAAACTGGCATCAAGCAGGCTCTCGTGCGTCCCGGTATCCAGCCACGCAAACCCACGGCCAAGCGTTGCTACTGACAATTTATTTTTCTGCAGATAAATGCGGTTAAGATCGGTAATTTCAAGTTCGCCTCTGGCAGATGGCTTAATTGATTTCGCGTAATCAACCACATGCTCGTCGTAAAAATAAAGTCCGGTAACTGCTAAATTTGATTTAGGCTTTAAAGGTTTTTCTTCGATTGAAACCGCATTAGAGTGTTGGTCAATTTCAATTACTCCATAACGTTCAGGATCTAACACCTTATAAGCAAAAACCGTTGCGCCTGTTGCTGACTGAGCAGCATCCTGCAGAAGTTTACTGAATCCGCGTCCGTAAAAGATATTATCGCCAAGAACCAAGGCGCACTTTTCACCATTAATAAATTTCTCACCGATCAGAAAAGCCTGCGCTAAACCATCGGGCGAAGCCTGAACAGCGTAAGAAATTTTAAGCCCCCACTGCTTGCCATCACCTAACAGCTGCTCAAAGCGCGGCGTATCCTGCGGAGTAGAAATAATCAAAATGTCTTTGATCCCCGCCAGCATTAAAGTTGAAAGCGGATAGTAAATCATTGGCTTATCGTAAATCGGAAGCAATTGCTTACTGATTGAAATCGTCGCCGGGTAAAGCCGGGTGCCCGACCCTCCCGCAAGAATAATGCCCTTCATAGCGGTGTATCCTTATAGTTTTTATTTATCCAGTTTTTATAATCTCCGCTAACTACATTTTCAGTCCAACTGGTATTATCTAAATACCAGCCAATTGTTTTACTGATGCCGGTTTCGAAAGTTTCTTTAGGCACCCAACCGAGCTCCTTTTGAATCTTCGTCGCATCAATTGCATAACGCTTATCGTGGCCAGGACGGTCTTTTACAAATGTCTTTTGCGTGAGGTAACTTAAGCCGTCTTTTCTCGGGCGCAATTGATCAAGCGTCTTACAGATCGTATCAACCACATCGATGTTTTTCTTTTCGTTCCAGCCACCCACATTGTAGGTTTCGCCGAGCTTTCCATTTTCAAGCACGTTCATAACCGCTTCGCAATGATCGGTTACATAAAGCCAATCGCGGATGTTACTGCCGTCGCCATAAATCGGAAGTGATTTACCAGTTAGCGCATTTTGAATTACTAAAGGAATTAATTTTTCCGGAAACTGCAACGGTCCGTAGTTGTTCGAACAATTGGTCGTTAACACCGGAAATCCGTAAGTATGGTAATAAGCCCGCACTAAATGATCACTGGATGCCTTTGAAGCCGAGTAAGGGCTGTTCGGCGCGTAAGCATGCGCTTCTGTAAACGCAGGCGCATCGGCCTCTAAGCTGCCGTACACTTCATCTGTTGAAACATGCAGAAAACGGAAATTTTGTTTTTCAGCGGCACTCAGGTCTAGCCAGTATTTCTTTGCGCACTCTAACAAATTGAAAGTGCCGACGATATTGGTCTGGATAAAATCGCTTGGGCCATGGATCGACCGATCAACGTGGCTTTCGGCCGCAAAATTTAGTATCGCTCTTGGTCTATATTTTTCAAGCAACTGACCGATCTTAGCCGCATCGCCGATGTCATATTGATAAAAACTGTAATTTTTGTTCGTACTGATTTTTGCAAGACTTGCGAGGTTTCCGGCGTAGGTTAATTTATCAATATTTACGGCAGGTTCTGAGCTTTCGCTCAACCATTTATGAATAAAATTTGCGCCGATAAATCCAGCGCCACCAGTTACAAAAATCATGGGCTTATATGAAAATATAGAGGGGGCAAAGTCAAAGAGTTTTAAACACTTCCAAAAGGCTTTTTTCCCAGTTTGGGAGGGCGAATCCGAAGGTGTTTTTGAATTTTTCGGTGTTTAAAGTCGAGTTAAGGGGCCGCTTGGCTGCTGTAACAAATTCGTTCGAAGTAATAGGATTGATATGCTTGTTAACAATTCTAAACTTATCTGGGTGACTCTTGGCCATTTCGACTATTTTCTCAGCATAATTGAACCAAGAGGTTCTTCCCTCAGCTACTAAATGAAATACTCCAGTTTTATTATCAAAAGCCGGACTTTGTGTGATTTTAGCAACAGCCGATGCGATATCAAACGCACTGGTTGGAGCACCAAACTGATCGTTTACGACACTCATTTCTTCTTTGGTCTCAGCCAGATTCACGATCGCCTTTAGGAAGTTTTTCCCGTATTCGCTGTAAATCCAGCTAATGCGGAATATCAGACACTTACATTCCGAACTGAGTAGGTTTTTTTCACCTACAAGCTTTGTATAACCGTAGTAATTTAC
This sequence comes from Bdellovibrio sp., assembly GCA_031428535.1. Taxonomy (GTDB): domain Bacteria; phylum Bdellovibrionota; class Bdellovibrionia; order Bdellovibrionales; family Bdellovibrionaceae; genus Pseudobdellovibrio. The sequence goes on from JANPPN010000093.1 coordinate 22,085, forward strand.
AGGGTCCGTTGAATCTTCCTCGGTGTATTTAGAAGCTTTTTCGCCGTTGAAGACGTAGTCCGTTGAAAAATGAACTACCTTGGCATCGCATCTCTTTGCCTCAGCACCGATGACCTTTAATATTTCCCCATTAACCTGCAACGCGGTTTTTCGATCGGATTCAGCCTTATCCACGGCCGTATAAGCAGCCGTGTTGATGATATGAGTGGGTTTTAAATTTCGGATTGTATCTTCAACGGTTGACGGGTTTAAAAAATCGACCTTTTCCCGTCCAAATTGCGAAACGTCCACCCCAACAAACTGTTGAGTGAAATGCCTCGCTAACTGTCCATTTTCACCGAAAATAAGTACCTTCATATCATCGTTATAATATGAGCCCGATGAAAAATATACACATAACACTTTTGCGGTGCTTGAATTGTACGCACACATCAATAAAGTACGGAGTGCTTGTCATACTATTCTAGCCAATATAAAAACAGGTGATGCTAACAATACTGCAAAACTATTTTTGCTTAAACAATTTGTATTTAGTTTACAATTTGATTCTCAAGAATTTAAAGGTTCGTTATCGCGGATCTTATGCCGGAATGTTTTGGACTGTTCTTATCCCTGCATTTACTTCCGTTGTGTACTACTTTATTTTCAAGTTTGTCCTTAAGGTTACGATCGAACACTATCTGATTTTCATTATGTCGGGGCTTATACCATGGACGTTTTTCAGCCAGGCGCTTGCGTCCGGACTCGAAAGCCTCGTTGGCAATGTAAGCCTGTTAAATAAAGTGCCGCTACCACCGCAAAGCCTCGTGTTGTCTGAATCTTACACTAATTTTTTAAATCTGCTGTTCAGCTTGCCGGTACTGTTGGTCATTATTTTAATTGGCAACGTTAGTCTCAGCTTTTACATGCTTCAATATTTCTACTTTATTTTTCTGCTATTCCTTTTGGCTAACTCAATCAGTATCATCATCAGTATCTTGTACGTCTATTTCAGAGACATGAAATTTCTGGTTAGCATCGTGCTGCAATTCTGGTTTTACCTAACGCCGATTATCTATTCCAAAGAGATGATTCCGGCAGAATATTTTTCTCTTTTTTACTGCAACCCTATAGGCACACTTTTCATTTCGCTTCACGAATCTATTTTGGAACCCAAATTTGTAAGTTTGAATTACTATATCGCCAACACGGCCTGGACTCTCTTTTTCCTGATATTAAGTATGTTAATTCTGAAAAAGAATGAGTATGAATTGGTTGAAAGCCTATGAGTGATGCTATTGTCGTTTCAAATGTTTCAAAAACTTTCAACTATTCTGAAAACAGAACTTCATCAATTAAGGCCATGCTGGTAAAACTTATTACCTTCAGTTTTAAAAAACCTCAAATGGTGAAAAAAACCGTCCTGAATAACTTGTCATTCACAATTAAAAAAGGTGAATTTGTCGGGATCATGGGAAGAAACGGTGTCGGAAAAAGCACCTTTTTAAAAATTCTTAGCAAAATTTATAAACCGAACAGCGGCAGCTTTGTCATAAACGGAAAAGTTGTGCCACTGTTGGAACTAGGTGCCGGTTTTGCTGCCGACTTATCCGGTTATGAGAATATCTTTCTAAATGCATCTATTCTGGGTTTCACTAAGCCTGAAATTGAATCGAAAATTCAGACCATCATTGAATTTTCAGAACTCGAAGAACATATTCATCGGCCCGTAAAAAATTATTCAAGCGGCATGTTGGTCAGGCTCGCGTTTTCAATTGCCGCACATATAGAAGCCGACATACTACTCTTTGACGAAATTTTAGCCGTTGGTGATGCCGGTTTTCAGGTTAAGTGCTTTGCAAAAATAGATCAGCTATCAAAACAGGGTAAAACGATAATTCTCGTAACCCACAGCCCTGATGCCGTTAGGCAGTTTTGCAACAGGTGCATCGTATTTAATGATGCCGGCGTACTTTTTGATGGAAATTCAACAGATGGTGCAAACTATTATTCAGGCCTGTTCTAGATTTGGTCTTTTTTGACCGATAAATCAAATAACAACATCATGAACGCAAAGATTCCATAAATTTTTATAAAGTACAGATATCGCACTTCTAAATGCGAAAATGCCACTATACCGAAATGGGCTATTATCAATCCGCTAGTTACCATAAACCAGACCGAGAATTCTTCGCGATTTCTTGCCCGCCACAAAAAATAAAATGTTGCTAACAAGCAAGAGAGCATTATCAAACTGAAACCATTACTTGAATAAGTTGCCGCGGCCGGGCTGGCAACTGAATTACTTGCGGTAAACCAGTACCTCGGCAGCAGCTCCAATTTCATCGAAATCCATTTTACAGGATTATTCTTAAATATCTGCCAGTAAATCTCTGGATTATGAATTCCACAATGCTGAGGCGCCAAGTGGCACGGAACATTTACTCCACCTTGTAACATCCAGTTCAGGCCTTCGGCGTTTAGCATTTCATCGGTCTTTAGGCTTATCGCAACGATTGAATCAAACGTGTAAACCCACTTGAAGTCTCCGTTATGAGAAAAATGAAAAAGCCGCCACGGAGCCATCAGGATTTGAGCTACGACCATTGCCTTCAGCAAGTAATCCGACGTCAGGAATTTCAGCTGGTGTCTATAGTTCTTTAAAAAATAGGTTACTAATTTTACGCCAATCAATATTCCGAGAATCACACTTAGAAAAAACTCATATTGCGATCTTGTATAAGCAGCTGCCGCAAACAAACAGCCCGCAAGTAATATCGCCCTAGTAGTTCTTCTCAACAATAGTAGAATTGCAGCGAAAAAACAGCCTACCGCCAGCCACTCGCCGAAAAGCAGTCCGTAAATATTAAGTAAGAAAAATCGCGACGTTGGAAATACAAAAATGAAAAATGGCAGAAACCACGAAAAGTTGCCAAATTTCAGACTCATTATTCGCCGGATTTCCATCATCACTGTTGAGAACAGTGCGCTGCTAGAAGCTAATAAAATTAAGCCCATTGGAGCGGTACTCCCGAATATTTTTAATAATACTCCTTCAAAAATCATGTAACCCGGGGGCCAAAGGTTCATGAAAGCGTGGGTCTTCTCAGTCACCCAGCCGTAAATGCTGATATCAGTAGCTGCTGCCGCAAACGAATTTGGGTCGCCATAGCCTGTGAATTTTGCTGCTTCAAGCAGACTCAGCTTCCAAACATCCAAGGGAATATTTTCTAAAAAGAATCCAATGCAAAATAATGATACAAAGTATAAGGTCCATCCCAAAAAATACTTACTCATTAAAAATTCTCGGTTTTCAGATTGGATGGCTTCCGAAAATTTAGTTTCACCCATTCAGCCGCCAATAGAATAAATGAAAATACTCCATACAGTTTTAAGAAATAGAAATATCTTACCTCTAAATGAGAAAATGTGATTATTACAGAATGTGCCATCAGTAAACCCGCAGTCACACTCAATAGAAGCGGTACCAACTCACCTTTTCTAACAACCCAATGCAAACAAATTGAACCAACAAGAAGCAAAAGAAAGAGACCGTTAAATACACCACCCCAAAAAGTATCGACAGTGGGCCCCGTCAAATATCCATCGGTGGAAAACCAATATTTTGGTAATAATCGCACTTTGGCGCCTACCCACAAAAGTGGGTTTTCAATAAAAATTCGCTTATAAATCCCAGCATCATCCTTGCCGCAATGTTCGGGTGCTATATGACAAGCAACATTTACCCCACCATCAACCATCCATCCAGCACCACCTGCTAACAGGGCCTCGTCGGTTTTGAGGCTCGTTGACACCAAGTAGTCACTGGCATATACCCATCTTCCGTCGGCCCCATGTCGAATATGTAAAAGCCTCCAAGGTGCCATAAAAATTTGTGCGACTATCAATGAAAGTACCAAATATTTTGAAAGCTTAAAAAATGAAGTGAGATTAAATTTTTTAAAAAAATGATCCGTCGCCATAGCCCCGGCAGCCACAACTAACATTGCGCCAAGAAAAAATTCAAATTGAGATCTGGCGTACGCTGAAGCAGCGAACAAAAACCCAGAAAAAATTATCGCTCTTACTGATAATCGCGTCAGCACCAATATGGCGCAGAAAAAACAACCAATAGCCAGCCATTCACCAAACAGCAACCCTGTGATGCTCAAAATAAAAACACGAGCGGTCGAGAACGTAAAGATTAAAATAGGAAATATCCACGACCAAAAACCAACCCTACTTTTCAAAAATCGTTGCATTTCCATCATTAGCGCCGAAAAAAGAGCGGCACTGCAAAACAAAAGTAGCAATGGCATAGCGGCGGCGCTTCCAAAAACTTTTAGCAGCATTGCCTCTAAGATTACAAAACCGGGTGGCCAGAGATTAAAAACATACCGGGTATTCTGGGTAACCCAACCATGTTGGCTAACATCCATTGCAGCGGAAGCGAACGAGTTTGGGTCGCCATATCCTGTGACATTTGCAGCATCAACTAAATTTTTTGTCCAACTTTCGAGGGGAGAACCGCCAAACAAATATGCTATGGAAAGTAATATGAAAAAATAGAACCCCCAACCGAGAAGGTATCGGGAGATTGTCTTTCGGTCTGAAATAGAGTGACTCAAAATATTCAAAATGCCTTTTTCCATTCGATCCATTCAATATTCAATTTTTATTTCGAACTAATCTTTTCAGTTTTTACCTGTTTCATCAATTCGACTGCCAATAATAGAAACGAAAAAACGCCATAGATTTTAATAAAATAAAGGTATCGCACCTCTAACGTGGCAAAGACTACTATCACCACATGGGCCATCGCCAAACTTAACGATATACCAATCCAAATTGGAGCTAAATCGCTTTTTCTAATCAGCCAATGCAGAAGGCAAGAGGCTATCAAACAAAAAAGCAGCAGTGAATTGAAAATCCCTTCTGTAACATTATTTGGTAATGGACTCCCGAGCGCTCTCTCTGACGAAAACCAGTACTCTGGTAACAGCGCCGCTTTTCCACTTACCCAGGCATAAGCATTGTTTAGAAATATTCGCTTATACGTGGCGCCATCCTTTTTCCCGCAATCCTCGGGCGAAATGTGGCAAGCGATGTTAGCTCCGCCTCTTATTAACCAGCCCTGACTAGCCGCAAGCAAATTTTCATCTGAAGTAAGACTTACTGCGAACAAGTCATTGCTTGAATATACCCATCTCGCGTCTTGACCATAAATCCAATGGTACGCTCTCCACGGAGACATAAAAATTTGCGCGGCTATTAAGGAGCAAACTAGATATTTTGAAGAATTCCAAAGTGACGAATTTCTTGGTTTCTTTAATAAGATGGATAATACCAAAAAGCCAACAGAAACAGCGAGCATCGCATCAAGAAAAAACTCATATTGTGATCTGGCGTATGCTGAAATTGCGAAAAGAAAACCCGCCATAATCAGGCCTTTGACAGATTTACGCAGTACAAATAATACGCCGCCAAAGAAACAACCTATGGCCAACCATTCACCAAACACCAGTCCCGTAACACTCAATAGAAAAATTTGCGCTGCTGGAAATGAAAAGAGAACAAGTGGCGTAAGCCATGCCCAGCGATCAGTTGCACTCTTGAAAAGTCGGCACATTTCCATTAAAACTGTCGAAAAGAGTCCTGCACTGCATGCTAAGAGCACTAATGGCATTGCGGAATCAATTCCAAAAATCCTAAGTAAAGCTCCTTCAAAAAACACAAACCCAGGTGGCCATAAATTAATGACCCACCGAGTGTTTTCAGTAATCCAACCATACTTGCTAATATCTATAGCTGCCGCCGCAAAATAGGTTGGGTCTCCATACCCAGAACTACTCGCAGCTTCAACTAAGGTTTGCGTCCAACGTTCGATGCCGTAGAGGTTTGCAACTATCGGTAAGGTCACAAGTACTACGAAGTATGATACCCAACCGCGAAAATACTTGTTCTCGAAGATAGCTTTCAATTTATTACTCATTTTTAGCTCCAGATTTTTTTTCCCAAGCGGCGGTAATGGAGGCTGGGTATCCACGAGTGAAGTGATTTGTCCATGGGTATGCCGGCATATTAGAGCCATCACGTAGTTTAATTGCCTGGGTTTCTCCAACCAATCTCGCAGGCACACCCGCTACTACCATGTGCGGAGGCACATGCTTTGTGACACATGCTTGCGCCGCGACGAGAGAATGATGGCCTACTTTTACTCCGGACAACACGACCGATGCAGCCGAAATGGTAGCATAGTCTTCGATCGTACATCCGATAAGTGTATTGCTAGGAGGAGTCGGATCATTTGTAAGTACAACGTACGGTAAAACCCAAACAAAATTTCCAATTTTGGTTTTTTTGCCGACAAAAACATTAGACTGGAAGCGAACATAATCGCCAACAGTACAATCACCTTGAATCTCACTTAACGTGCCAATTTGAAAGCCAAGTCCGGCTCTGGTTTTTTCTCGCACGGTCACATGATGCCCGGTTGTTAACCCAGCGCCAAATGAAGAGGATTCATAAAAAACCGAATGGGAGCGAACAAGTGAATCGTCGCCTATTATTAATGGAGTGCCATCGCCGAGTTGGGTCGCTATTCCCAGTTCGCAATGCGAACCGATTTTAACCCTATTACCGATAATTACATTCGCATGAATAATAGTAAAAGGGCCAATCTCCAGGTCGTCGCCAAGTTTCGCATCTGATGAAACAAAAGAAGATGGATGAATTAATGTCATTTTTTTCCCAAGCTTTCCAGCAAATCCACAATACTCTGTGTCTCAACCTTAAAATCGCCATGAATTCCAAGATCATCTTTTTCAATGATCTCGCCCAGCGCGTACCCCACGCTAATCCCCAACGGGCTTAGCATATTGCTCCAATATCGATATATCATATCCTTATGCTTACTCATTAAAACCGCCACTTGAGCACCTGGCTTACAGAAAATAGCCGAGACAAGGCCTGCTCCAGTTGGCGAAACAATAGCCTTGGCGTTATGAAACAACTTCACTTGTTGCGAGAAGGTCAGTTTCTCCGGTTCAACAATCACGTAGCCTAAAGAATTCAACAATTTTTCAAGCTCGTCCACGCCCGCAAGCTTCCTTACGTTTGAATTACGTCGAAGAAATATTTTTTCCGGAGTTACTGTCCCGTCCTCAACTGGTAACGATTGAGTTAACTGGGTACGGAGCTTTTCTAAAGCGCGTGGGCTGAAAATTCCTTGAGAATGTCCAGATAGTTTATTCACTCTCCTCTCAAAAGGAACATAGCCCGCCGCCGATGTAAAATAAAGTTCACCGACAGCTATCGCTCTGCCGATTGGAAGCGTTATAATTTCACGATCTGATCCCGCTACAAGTAAAAGTGACTCCATAATGTTTCTGTGAAGTCCGTCATTCACTATGATGGGCACCCTTTTAAATCGAACGTCTTCGCAAAATAAAACTATACGTGATAACACTTCCGTCATCCAATGAGCGTAATTGGCGGCGCAAGAGTCAACAAAGGTGGCGGCAACTGGGACAACTTCCGGAGTGTTATCATGCAAAAGCCATCGGATCCGGTTGGACTTTGGGTCAATTAGAGTACGACCGTGAAGTTCTTCGCTGGTGTAATCTCGGCTAAAATCATACAAATCATGGCAAATGACTTCACCACCCGCCAAAATCAAGTTAGTGCCTCCGTAGGTCACCGCATTTTTAATGACCACAACCGAAATTTCAGGAAAGACGAATCGCTCGTTTGGAGAAAGCAGTAAGCTTTCGTCGCTTGCGGGAAATACTTTTGGCGACTGCAATTCAATAGTGGCGGCATCCACAAGGTTGTAAGTCAAAACGGTCTTTCTTTTCGCGAAATCCTTCAACTTAATAACTTTTCGCCAAACCAACGCCTTTCGATTCAAAAAGAGCGGCGCCAAGTGACTCGCATAAAGAGGGTATCCATTGCGCCAGCTCCAAAGCACAATGCGACGCACGTACACATACTTCTTTAAGTGATTCCTATAAATCCGACCCAGCCATGAGTCCCCCAAAATGGTGATTACGTCTCGCGGCGGCCGCAAATCGGCCCCAGCCCCAATTTTTCTAATATTTGAAAATGATTGAATGATTTCCGTCACGCTACCCATCCATTAACGAATTAAAAATATGATGTAAAGAGCTTATTTCCGGAGAGGGCAGGCTTATGTTTACATCTGAGGATGTTCACGCTTTTTATCTTCAATAAACTCGAGTATTGAGTTAAATTCAGGCACTTACATTCAGGTGGCAAAACAAATATTTCAGATTAAAAAAAAACTCAACGTCTGTTCTGCGAGTTTCGAGTATCAGCGGAAGAAACGCCAACTACTTCTTGAACCAAAAAATGAGGAAAATCTTTTGAATTGTCGTAGATGCGCCAAATATATTCTCCTATAACCCCTAACATGAGCAATATCATCCCGCCTATCACCATCAACATGATCATGAGTGGTGCCCAACCAGCGAATGGCGTTTGATTGTTAAGCCACGCGTAAGTAATCATAACGGAGTAAACCATCCCAGCCCCAGCCAGCAAGGCTCCCACTATTGACATAAACCGAATCGGCAAATAGGAAGTATCGACAAGAAAATCGATCACAATCTTAAATTTCTTGCTGAAATTATAACCTGATTTCCCGAACTTCCGCTGAATTCGAGTGTAGGGAATAAACGCTTTCTGATGCGCAATCGCGAGTAAATAACCTTGAATAAAATTATGCCGACCTTTGAACGTAGTCATTAACTGACAAATTCTCTGACTCATCAACCAGTAGTCAAATCCACCGACTGGCAGCTCAGGGTAAGTCACCCTTGCTACGGAATAAGCGAATTTTGAAAAAAATGCAGTCAAGACTCCATCTTTTCGTTTCTGTCTGTATGCCATGACGAGGTCGTTGCCTTGTTGCCACTTCTGTAACATTTCAGCCATTAACTCAATTGGGTCCTGCAAGTCGGCAGAAATGCAGATGACAACGTCACCGGTCGCGAACTGAAAGCCCGCGTGCAAGGCACCTAATTGCCCAAAGTTTCGGACCAGATTGACTAGTTTAATTTTCGGGCCAAAGCGCTGGTTGATCTTAACCAACTCCTGCCAAGACCCATCGGTTGAACCGTCATTTACAAATAAAATTTCGATTTCGATTTGCGGAAATACTCCATCGATGTGCGAAAATACGCGCTCACTTAGTTCGACTAAGGTCTTTTCATTATTGTAGACCGGTACAACGACGGTCAATCGAGACATTCTGTAGACCCCATATCGATGATATTAAGCATTGTTATCTCAGTTACGCAAATAATTTCCTCACTGGCTTCGCGCCCTCTAGGGATTTTAAACACTGATTAAGCTCTTTCCGGTTCAACTTTCAATACCTCAATTAACTTTGCTTTGCCCGCGTACATTAAGACGTCAATAACCGAAAGATTCGAAACAAATTCAGACGCACCTTGGGAATAGCAGAGCGGACGTGAGGGAACAAACCTAAGATCAATATTTGCCGCCGAGAACATTCCCTTATCGTATAAGTCTTTTCCGCCACTCGCATTCACGTAAGTGTCGCCTTTAAAATGCTTCACTAGGTTAATAATTTTGTCTTGACCAGTGAGCGCCACATCTTGAGCAACTTCCGAAGAATATACAAATTTTGTCGCAATTCCTAAATACCTGGAAAGATTTTTTAAGTTTGAAGTGTTGTAAATGGCTATATTTTCTTCGTCAGAAAGAATCAAGTCTCTGATAACTTCAAAATTTTCGTCGAAGTAAGGGGCTTTCTTTTTATAGGCGTCAATGATCAGATTAACTAAGGCTTTCTTCTCTTTTTTGGCTTCAAAAATAAAACTCTCGTTTATTTTTTTATTCTGACTCATTTTCTGAATCGGCAAAGAAATTTGATGATCTACTCCGTTAAGTAATATCCTGTTTCTATGAATCCAACCTTTTTTTATGAAGTTAACATCATCGAAAGAAACAAACAAATCAACTGAATTAATCAATTGAAAGTACCCAATGTAAGGAAAAAAATATGGCTGCATCACAGCTACAGCCAATTTACTCATGGTCGTGGTTTCACTTTTACATTAGAGCATAACCATTGAACAACAGGTCTTAATAAAAGACGAAAATTGCCCAATTTGTTTTCGGGGGTATCCAGCGAGTACAAAAGTATTTTGTACTTCAGCCATCTTAACCAACCAGATAAATTATTTTCCAATGTCGGGAGCAGTCTTTGAATTTCATACCCCATGCGACTAAACTCGCGATCATATTTATAATTAAATAACTGATTGTAATGAAAAGTTGCGTCAATATTCCGCATATTTTTTTCAACTTCTGTCATCTTGGACCAGATACCGTGCTGATGGATTCGATAGATCGTCCAAACATCATCAAAATATTTAACGGGGCCATGTTCCGCGAATATCATATTTAAAAACCAGTCTCCCGAGTAAGGATGAAAATAAATGTTTGGAAGCTGCCCATCTATAACATTTCTGTATATTAAAGCCGAAGTATGATGGTAACAATAACCCGAAATTAAATCAAAAATCGTGTGTTCCGATCGATCAAACGGAGCTTTATTAAGTAAAACTGATGCCCGACCATCGTCAAATTCGAGCTGCACGTTGTGCGACGTCGCCACAAAATTAGGGTTTTCTTCCAAAAAAGAAATCATCTTCTCAACTTTTAATTCGCTTTTCCAGCAATCATCACCGTCAAGAAGTGCGAAATATTTTGAATCCAGGTTTTTGAAATTTTCCCGCAAATTCCAGTAGTCGCCGAAATTTTTTGGATTCAAAACGAGTTTTATTTTTCCAGGATAGTCTACCGCGAATTTTTTAACTATCTCTCTCGATTTATCCGTTGAGTAATCCTCGAAAACATATATTTCATACAAAAACTGGGTTTTCTGATTTACCAAACTTGTCAGAGTTTCAGCAATATATCGTTCATGGTTGTAGACCAGCACGCCAATTTTAAGAATAACTTGTCGCATGTCCAACCTTTACATCAAATCGGTACTATTGACGCCTTCTTTTAAAATCTGCTTTGACCCAAAGTAAACTCCGTAGGGCTGAGTTTCCTTGCTGATAACTGCGCCCATCGCCACCAATGTTCCCTCTTTGACCACGGTGTAATCCCTAACGGTTGAGTTCACGCCGAAAAAACAATGAGGCTCGATGACACAGTGACCGGATATAACAACATGTGACGTGAGAAAAACGTGATCCATCAGTACTGAATGGTGGCCAATGTGGTTTCCGCTCCAGAGAATGACATTATTGCCAATTTTAGTAAAAGGCTGAATTGTATTGTCTTCGAAAATAAAACAGTTCTCACCGATACTTGTACCGAAATAGGTCGCATGGGTAGATATATAGGTGGCGAATTCATATCCTTTCGCTTTGGCTTCCAGATATTTGGCTTTTCGCGCGAATCCCATTTTCGACTGAGTCATCGGAACGAAAATTAGATTTTCCTTGGGAGGAAATTTAAGTTCAACTTCATCAAAAGGAATTACCGGCAATCCTTCAAAGGTATCCTCGGTCATAAATTGACGGTCGACTGTGAAGCATACCGGATTAAGATCGCTATCAGTCTCAAAATAAAACTTAGCCAATTGCGCAAGGTCTTTCGTGCCGAAAATAACAACATTCTTTTTCATAGACTTTTTAAGCTCGCTTTAAGTTTTTCAATCACATAGCCAGCGTCGTCCAGGCTTAATTCTGAATACAGTGGAAGACATAGTACTCTCGAACAAATGTCCTCTGAGATGGGGCATGATCGATATTTGACATAAGGTAAGGTATTCAGCGACGGATAGAAATAACGGCGGGTGGTTATGCCTTGCGCTTTTAACTCGGATTGAACCCTAAGGCAGACCTGTTCATTTTGGAGTACAATCGGATAGTAAGCGTAATTTCTATAAACATCAGCGCCAACATTGAGAGTTTCAACATGCTCAAAAGTAGTAAGCTCGCTATCATAGTAATCACTGACCAGCTTTCGACGTTCACGTACATCTTCTATCTGGGGAACATTGCACAAACCCATAGCGGCCTGAAACTCGTTCATTTTGGCATTAATTCCCAAAATAAAATGATCATCTTGTTTGTGCCCAAATGCTCGCAACAATTTCAAATTTTCAACGATGTCATCCAAGGCGGTGACAATTCCGCCGCCTTCAACAGTATGAAACAGCTTGGTCGCGTGAAATGACAATGTCGACATATCACCGTAATTCGTTATTGGTGTGCCGTTAACTTTAACGCCGAAAGCGTGGGCGGCATCGTAAATAACTTTCAACTTGTACTGGTCAGCTATGGCTTGAATTCGCATTACATCGCACGGATTGCCATAGACATGCACCGCAAGAATCGCTTCGGTCTGCGGGGTTATACTTTCTTCAATTTTATCAACATCAATGCAGTAGCCATCTTTAGAAATATCGACAAATACCGGCGTACAATGCTCCCAAAGAATAGAACTGGTCGTGGCGACATAACTAAAGGGAGTCGTGATAATTTCTTTCGTTATTCCTAGAGCGCGAATCGCAAGTTGAAGAGCACTCGTGCCATTGTTTGTAAGCAAAAAATTCTTAGCTTCAAGATAATCTGAAAGCTCGCTTTCCAATTTTTGAACGAGCGGGCCGTTATTTGTGAGATGGGAGTTTTCCCAACAAGACTCAATCATTGAGAAGTATTCTTGCATGGGTGGTAAAGATGTTTTATTAACTGGAATCACTCTTGATTTCATAAATTATCTTTGACACCCCTCGACTGAGCAACGTATCTAATAAAGCATGAATAGCATACAAAATACTGCGATGCGATGCAAAATTTGCGGGGTTTATTGATAACATTTCCGGCCCCCCACTTTGGAGCGAAAAATGACCGAGAACAATAGAAAATTCTATCTAGAAAACGGCTACGTAATTCTAAAATCGGCGCTCTCTGAAACTGAAATAAAGACGATTCACTCCGATATCCATACGATCATTAAACAACAACTGCAAACCTTGGGACTAAAAGTTGAATCAGAAACAAATGCTTCAACAATATTCAGTGACATGCGAAAACTCCATTCCGCCGACTTAAACAAATACCTCGCGAGCCTTAAGTTATGCGCTAAAACAATAAGTATTTTTCAAGGCCTCATGAATCCAAATGTATTAAATTTCACCAAATCCCTCGGTATTACCCTGCCCGTCTTTCAAACCCAGCCGGTTTTTCACGTTATGGCGGAAAAACTTAGAATTCAGGATGGCTATTTCGGTGTTGGCGCCCATCAGGATTGGCCCGCCCTACAAAGCGGTCTCGACACGGTAACTACGTGGGTGCCGCTTGTTCCGGTAAAAGCGAATTCGTACACTCTTGAGATCATTCCTAAATCTCATTTGTTGGGTTTTTGCGAAAGTAACGAAACTCAGAACATTCACGAAATCCCAGCCGAAGTATACAAACACCTCGATTTTATAAAAATACAAATGGACCCCGGTGACGTTCTTGTGTTTTCAGTTTTTCTTATTCACAAAAGTGAAACGCCTTCAAATTCGGATGCTTTCCGAATGGCGTATAGCATGAGATATGAAAATGCCTCAGATTTGACTTTCATTAGCAGAAATTACCCGTTTTCTCAAAAAAGAGTAGTCGACCGCGCTTTAGCCGCTGAAGACATTCCGAAAATCAAAGACGTTCAGAAACGATTTCAGTAAAACTATTTCCCGCAGATCGTATAAATGCTTGCGCAAAGATCGGGATAAAGCATTCCAAGACTGTAACATCCTTCAAGGTATTTTTCGTCGATAACTTTTTCACTTAAGGCTTTGTCTAACTGGAAATTTGCAAGCGGTTTAAAAAAGACACCACCTCTCGAATAGGTTTTTAGTCCCGCCAAGAGTGCTTCGTTCTCGAGAGTATCCAAAGAGTACGTTTTGCGGTGCCCGTGTTTGAATTCGCCTTCAGTCACTGCCGAATTGTACTCGATAAGACCCATTCTAACAGCAATTTGTCTCGACGCTGCATTCGCATTCGGACAAACTAGAAAAAGTCGGCCATTGTCTGAGAGCCACGACCTTATTTTTTGCAATACGAGGGTTGGATTTTCGAGATGCTCTAAAGTATGCATAAGAAAAATGTTATCGAATTTTTCTTTTATTTCGGCTTTTTCGAACATCGACAATATAAATTTAACGTTACTTCCAGTCGTGTTGGCTTTTGCCTTTTCAATTAATTCTGAAGACCCTTCGATAACCGATAAATCTTCAAAATGAGTTGTCAGAGTCTTTGTGAATACGCCCTCAAAGCACCCCATCTCAAGGGCATTTCCCTTTATAAAGAAAGGTTGCAGGCTACGGACAATGAAGTCTCTTAATCTATAATCAAAGTCATAAGCGTATTTGCGGTCATCTGAATCTTGGTATTCGTTATTTAAATTTCGCATTTTCTAACCTTGATCTGATCTGTACATTCGATGAGGCGGCGGCTGATACCACTGGTCTAAGTTTTTCGGAACTCTCGAATAATAACCCAACACTTGCTTCTTAAACTCCGTCATTTGCACAACATTGTCGGTACCTAGAAAGTCAGTGTAGTCGTATTGTTGTTTGAGATACGGTTTACAAAACATTGGGGTAACCGAGCGTCTTGAATAATCTGTTAAATTATCGTGGCCTCGATGCCAGACGTTTGAGTTAAATACAAGTAAACTGCCGGACGGAGCAACTGCTTGCTCTTTTGATCTCTCAAAGGCCTCATCAGTAGGCTTTTCCGAAATCTTATGTGAGCCTGACATTAAAAACGTTGATCCGTTGTCGGGCGTAAAGTCATCTAACATAAAAAGCGTATTTAGCATCATTGGTAAAGATCCTGAATATGTTCTTATATCTCGGTGAACTCTGTGAGCATAAGATCTGCTTTTAGCGGTGTTTATGGCACCCCCCAAAGAGTTAAGGATGTATTTTCCCTGAAAATAAATTTCCAGATATTCATTTATAGGCTCGATCAATTCAATAAACTCCAGAAAACTGTCACCTTGCCCAATGAGATGGTGCAAAGTGAATTCAGTATCTTTATCGACTTTATTCTTTATTTGGATTGCTCGGCAGATTTTATAAGCGTTATCCAGGTCAGTTCGCATTTTTTCAACAAATGACATGGGCAAAAGAGAATGAAAAATCACCCAGCCTTTATGGTCCATCTGACTTTTGAAGTCGGCGATACTCAAATTAACATTTGCCATAAGATTCCTATAAAATAGTTACAATTGACTTTGAAGGATAGTGTACACATTTTTCGATTTTATATTTGATGTCTTTGAAAACTTCTTTGAAGGCAATAGCTTCACCTGGTGCTTCCGGCCAAGTCATTTCGTCCATTAAAATAATCCCACCCGGTACCATGTTTTTTACAACGTACTCAAGAGCAACCTTTGTTGGCTTATAAATTCCGATATCGAAAAATGCAAAGGCGATCAATGCTTCAGGGTGAGCCTTAAAATATTGAGGAACTGTCTCAGTGACGTCGCCGACGACGAGTTCGTGATTACCCTTCAAATGTCCTAAAATATTGCAGCCTTCGTGCACTCCAACAAGTTCTTTCAAATAACTGACGTAATCTACATTTGTGTCATAAGAATTTTCTTTCCAAACTTCACTTTTTTTGTCTAGTGGCGACATGTTCGTGTATCCAGAAAAAGTATCGAAACCGATAATCTTACGTTGTTTATTGAAGGGCTCATGAATAGCTCTTAGATTTTCCATCAGAACAATGTTCTGGCCATACCAAACACCAAATTCAACTATGTGTCCGGGCAAATCTTTGATTCGCTCGTACATTTGGTTCATAACAAGAAATTTAACTAGGAGAGAGCTTCGCACATATAAACCTAGGTTAAATAACAAATCGTCTTCACTCAATGGGCTGGCTTTGAATAATCTAGCGAGATCCTTACGTTTTGCGACCTGCTCTGAATTAGCCGTGGTCTCGATAGCGTATGTATTTGCTTGAACTTCTGTTTTCATGTCACTCCTCTAATTTTGCGATACCAAAGCCAGTTTGGCCAAAGCCATTTCCATTGTAGAATAAGTACTTATTTGTCTTTGTTTCAAGATAAAATGGATAACAATACATTTTTGACTCCCATTCTTCTCTGGGACCATTAAGCTCAACTTCATCCGATTGTCTTTCCCAGCGCAACCCATCCGGCGACTGGGCGTAACCAAGGCGGTAAGACTGCGAGCCATTTCGATAATCATGACTTCCACGATAACAAAAATACATGTGATATCTATTGTTCAGCTTAAAAACCGAAGGTCGTGAGAAGGCTTCAAAGTCATTTCGAGAAGGAATTACCTGTCTGTTTGAACGTTCCCAGCTAATTCCGTCCTTTGACTGTGCCTCTTTAATCACATAGACCGGTTCGTACTTACCCTCTACTAGTGCCCACCTAAGCCCTGATATATACCACATCATCATTTTGTCATTTTCTTGGATAATTGTGGGAGTAACTGCAAGGTAGGGTTCATTAGGAGTTCGATCCATCACCGGACCTTCAAACAAGCGCTGAAAACTTAAACCATTGTCTGAGCTAACAGCCAAACCGGTCGAGTTATGATAAGGTATTGTTACTCTTTGGTTCCACCCGCTGTAATACATCCAGAGCCGGTCCTCTTTTCGTATTACGAAGCTCGGCATAACCCCTTCGTCGTCGAAGGTTCCCGGTTGGCCAAAACCCATGACAGGCTTTTTGTGGCTATATATGATTTTTTGAGGATTGCTTAAATCTAGGTCTACAAAGGTCGTAAAACTTTTCCCTTGGCTGTTGCGGGCTGCATAAAAGACTCTGATTTTGTCATCTAAGACAAAAGGGGTAGGCACCTGAGCATGAGTGCTAAAGTCGCTAAAATCAGATTGCCCAAAAACTATTCCTAATTTCCGCCAGATCATCGAAATTATCCTTCTATTCTGTAATCTATAATACTTTAGACAATGGTAAGCAATACCTATTCAATTGAGGGATTTGTCACCGCTATTTCCTTCGTGTTAGGCTGCTTTTACAAGCTAGGAACATTGCATTTTTATGAAGATAAATTTTTCACACATCAACAGCTTTCACAGATTAGTCCTAAGCTTCTCGTTGCTGTTTTCCGCCGTTTTTTCAATTTTACTAATGATTTTTGCGAGTTTAGGGGTTTCGCCCGTTTCTTACTTCTTTTTCAGCATAATTTTTGCTTGGTTGATTGGGCTCTGTTTCCTCAAAAAAATGCCTGAGTTTCTTAAACTATTAAACATTCTTTCTTTTCTGGGTTTCTGGCTCAAAGCCACTTCTCACATTTTTTTTGAATACCCTTTTAACGAAGCTGCAGGATCAGATCCATTCTCGTTTCTTAACCAGTCGCTTAACGCCGCAACTTTATTTGGAATTATTTTACTTTCAATATCTATTGCCTACATCAACTTTTTTGGTAAACCCACATCCCATTCAGTTGCTGAAGCCAAACACACCCGCCCCGCGTTCTATCTCTTCATCATCCTAAGCCTTATCTTCGCCGCAATAAACTGGCGCATCGGCTTCCTGCGCGTTGGTCTCGCTTCCGAAAACTCAATCCCATTCCCATTCTCTTTACTCTTTTCATGGTTCCTTGGGCTGGGTACTACTTTTTCAATCTTCTTATACGCCCGAAACCTGAATCTCCTGAAAATCTCCTTAATCACCTTGGTCATGTGCGCAATCTCCATGTCATTGGTAAGCCGTAACTCACTAGTGCTGTTCTGCTACCCTATTCTGATTTATATCTTCAGCAAAGAAGGCCCAAAGCTCAAACGCGCGCTTTATCTCACGGGCTTCCTGATTTTCTTCGGCACAAGTTTATTCGTTATTCAGGGCATCCGAAAGAACTACGACGCTATTACAAAAAGCGCCGTGACCGAAGCCTTACCCATTACGCAGTCAATTGCAAATCACACGGACGCGATATACACTAGCCTTAAATCGCTTTCGCCCGATTCCAGAATCGACCCCTACCTCATCACGCAAACGCAATTACTCTTCATCGAGAGATGGATCGGCTTCGAAGGCGTACTCGTCGCCGCACAAAACCAGTCAGACCAACACTTCGAAACCATGCTCACCGAAAATCAAAAAGAAAATTTAACATCAATCTACCAAGACCTAGCGGTATCAAAATACCCAAAACCCGGCCAAATGCTCTTTTACACATTCCCCGGCCCCGCCGGCTTCATCTTCTTCGCCGAAAGCTGGCTCTACAGAATCGCCGGATTTTCATTCTTAGCTTTTTTAATTATCGGAACCTGCTACGTAATAGAAAAATTCACAACAGGCCTCGCCAAATCCGCAGTCTCCTGGTGGGCGGCAGCGTTCCTCACCCAATTCAGCCTGTTCCCGATCCATAACCTGAAGATTTACGTTACGTACTTAGCCCTTATCGTGATCTGGATTCTAATCGAGAACCGCTTAACTACGAAATCCAGCTCTTAATCTTCTTTTCGATCGAGTCGATATCCAGCCCATGCTCCAGCATTAAGTACTGATAAGTTCCGCAAAGCTGCGAGAATTTATCTTCAATGCCGATTTTCTTAACCTGAATAGTTCCGATTTCTGCGGCACTCGAAGCAATTAAATCCCCCAAGCCTCCGTAAACCGAGTGTTCTTCAACCGTCACTACTTTAGAATATTTTTTAAGAGAACTACCGAAATTAATTTTTTCTTTGGTCTTAAGCACAGGCACGCTGTAAAGATCCGCCTGGATTTTATCTTGCTCGATGAGGTCCATACACGGTTTAACCATAGAACCTGTGGCATAAATCGCAAGCTTGTGGCCTTTGCCAATAACCGAAATCGGTTCGTTGTTAAAGTTGCTGATTTCTTTTTTGTGGATCACGCCTAAATCAGCTTTACCCATTCGAAGGTAAACTGTAGATTTTTGCTCAACCGCCCATTTAAAACAGGCATTAAATTCAACCGCATCACAAGGAGAAAGGATTGAAATCCCCGGCACGGCCCGCAAAGCCGCGATGTCTTCAGTACTTTGGTGCGATGCCCCTAAGTGGCTATAAACCACGCCTGCTCCATCACCGATAAAAAGGCCAGGTAGTTTTTCATAACAAAAATCAATTTTAATTTGCTCTAACACCCGCACCGGCACGAACGCACTGAGCCCGTACATGATCGGATAAAGGCCAAGCTTTGAAAGGCCTGCACCCACGCCCACCATGTTTTGCTCGGCAACGCCTGCATTAATAAAGTGATCGGGTTTTTCTTTTCGAAGCGCATCAAACAAAGCGTAACCGTGATCGCCACTTAGCAGATAAACGTTAGGATCTTTTTTAACTAACTCAACCAAACTTTTTGAAAAGGATTCTCTCATGATTAGTACCCCAGCTCTTTGATGGCGGATTGGTGAGTTTCATTTGTAAGGCGCGTGTAGTGCCAGGTATTATTGGCTTCCATGAAACTCACGCCTTTACCTTTAACAGTGTTGGCGACGATCGCTTTAGGTTTATTCGATTTTGAATTCACAAGCCGGTCTAACGACTGGTTAAGCTCGGTTTCTGAATGACCGTCGAGTTCTTCAACTTCGAAGTTAAACGCTTTAAGTTTTTCTTTCATCGAGCTTAAGCTCATGATGTCTTCGGTGGCACCCATCGCCTGGTAGCCGTTGCAATCGAACAGCACCACGAGGTTATTCAGCTTCCAGTGTGCGGCAAACAGCAGGGCTTCCCAGATGGTGCCTTCATTGCTTTCGCCATCACCCACGATGCAAAAAACTTTTTGATTGGTTTTTTTAAGTTTTAAACCCAAAGCTAGGCCGGTCGCAACCGATAGCCCATGGCCTAAAGAGCCCGACGTGGTTTCAACGCCGCTCACGTGACAGTCTGAAAGACCTTTTAGTTTTGTGCCGTCTTTGAAATAATTCTGAAGGTCGGTCTCACTGAGCCAGCCCATTTCTTTTAAACAGGCATAAACCGCCATGATGCCGTGACCTTTGCTTAACACAAAGTAGTCGCGAGTGGGGTCTTCAGCAAACGCGCCGGTGTTTAAATATTTTCCGTAAATCACTGAACACATTTCAACAATTGAAAAAGCGCAGGGCACGTGAACTGTGCCGCCTGAAAAGGCCATATCTAGAACAGTCTTTCGGATATTTTTAGGGGAAAAATCTTTCATGTAACTCCCTTTCGGTTCATAAAGCTGAAGGTCTTTTGCAGGGCCTCATCTAAAGCTATGGTTAACGTTTTACCGTATTCGGTTTCAATTCGTGAAATGTCTGCAAAATAACGGTTTCCGGCAAGCGACGTATTCGGAACACTTTCCTTATACATCACTTCAGAATTAGTTTCAAAATGGCTGATCTTTTTTGCTAAATCCAAAAGCGTAACGGCCTCATCAGAGCCGACATTGTACACTCGACTCAAATTTGGAAGAATTAAAAGCTTAAATAAACTTACAACCAGATCACTTGGGTACATGAACGATCTGACCACATCGGGTGAATTCACTACAATACTCTGTTTTTGAACTTTTTTTGAAAGCATATCCATAACGGCCATCTTAGGGTCTACGAAAGGCCCAACAAACGAGAAACATCTGGCAGTACAACTGTTTGAAAGCTTGCTTACAAGCAATTCAGATTGCCGTTTAGCTTCAGCATACGAATTAACAACTTCATTTTTAACCAGCTGTAGATCCTCTTCGCGCGAAGCTGCTTCTGACGGGCTGTAAACCCCACCCGAACTTACATATAAAAATTTCTTCAGAGTTTCAGGGTGAACGGCTTCGAGTAGGTTTTTTGTTGCCACCACAATAGAGCCAAAATCCGATTCTTTCGAATTTTTAATTTTTGAAACATCGCTGGCGGCGTGAATAACGTAATCGATTTTAGCATCGATTTTAAACGGCAGTTGAATGTCCTGCTGAAAGATTTCAAAAAAGGGTTCTGAAAGCACTTCGATCTTGCTGATTAAATCAACCTTGTTTTGTCGGGTGATGATGAGATACTTATTTCCGGAATTATTCTTTTTTTCAATGAACGCGATGGATTCAACGAGCCATCGCCCAAAAAAACCTGTGCCGCCGGTGATAAGAAACACTTTTTCTTTGGGCCAGAATTCTTCAAGCTTCTGCTGAACGCATTCTAAATCTACAATGGGTAAACTAAACATTTACGCTTTGCTCGTATCCGGCGATTTGTTCTAAACAAATGTTTTTAACCGGAACTTTCACTAAACGCTGTTCATTCCAGTCTACGGTCATCTTAAGTGCTTTATCTAAATTCCAGCGGGGCTTCCACTTAAGCACGCGTTCGGCTTTAGAACAATCAAGGCTTAACAGATTGGCTTCATGCGGATTTGCATCCGAGTTGATAATTTCAAATTTAATTTTATTATTCCAGTGCTTGTTCATTTTCAGAATAATGTTTTCAACGTCGCAATGGTCAGCTGTTGAAGGCCCGAAATTAAAACCTTCAGCAAACGCTTTGCCTTCGGTGTAGAGCTTTTCAGTTAAGTGTAAATAGCCGCCGACCGGTTCTAAAACATGCTGCCAAGGCCGCGTGGCCTTAGGATTGCGGATAATCAACTTTTCGTTGCTTAAAACAGATCTGACGATATCAGGCACAAGACGGTCTGCTGCCCAGTCGCCGCCACCGATAACATTGCCGGCTCGGCCGCTGGCAATGCTGATGCCTTCGTTTTCAAAAAAAGATTTTCGGTATGCGCTCGTAACAAGTTCGGCACAGCCCTTACTGTTACTGTAAGGATCGTGCCCGCCCATGGGCTCGTGCTCCTGATATCCGGCTTTTCGTTCTTGGTTTTCGTAGCATTTATCGCTTGTGACATTAACAATGGCTTTAACGGATTTTGCAGCCCTTGCCGCTTCAAAAACGTGGATTGTTCCCATTACATTCGTCATGTAGGTTTCAACCGGTTCGGTGTAGGAATATCTCACCAAAGGTTGCGCTGCCATATGAATAATAATTTCGGGTTTTGCATCGCTAACTGCTTTTTTAATCTTCGGCAAATCACGGATATCACCGAAAATGGAATTCATGTCTTTATCAACGCCGAGTTCTTCAAATAAGCTCGGTTTTGTGGGTAGTCCTAATGAATAGCCCGTTAAATCGGCGCCGGCTTTAATCAGCCATAGGCACATCCACGAACCTTTAAAGCCCGTGTGCCCTGTTAACAATACTTTTTTATTTTTCCAGAAACCGTCTACCATGATTTCCAAGGTGCTTTGTTAGCCGCCCACATTTGTTCGAGCTGGTTTTTGTCGCGTAAAGTGTCCATGGGCTGCCAGAAGCCCTTATGGTGATAGGCGTGAAGTTGCGCCTGCAAAGCCAGTTTTTCAAGTGGTTCTTTCTCCCAGATGGTTTGGTCACCCTCGATGAGATCGATCACTTTGGGGTTCAGAACAAAAAAACCACCGTTGATCCAATTGCCATCGCCCATCGGTTTTTCTTTAAAACTTTTGATTAAAGAGCCTTCCATGCTTAAAGCACCGAACCGGCCTGGGGGTTGAGCCGCGGTTAACGTAGCTAATCCGCCGTGTGCTTTATGGAAGTCGAGCAACTGCTTGATATTAACATCAGCTAAACCGTCTCCGTAAGTTAAACAGAAATCTTCATCACCGATGTATTTCTTAACTCGTTTAAGGCGTCCGCCGGTCATGGTGTCTTCACCCGTATCAACCAAGGTTACTTTCCAGGGTTCAGATTCATTGTGATGAACTTCCATCTTGTTATTTTTGAGGTCTAACGTGACGTCTGAAAGATGTAAAAAGTAGTTCGCAAAGTATTCTTTAATGACGTAACTTTTGTAACCGCAGCAGATTACAAAATCGTTTAACCCATAGTGCGAATAAATCTTCATGATGTGCCAAAGTATTGGGCGCCCACCAATTTCGATCATTGGTTTTGGCTTCAAATGGCTCTCTTCGCTGATACGGGTTCCAAGGCCACCCGCAAGTATAATAGTTTTCATAATTACCTTTTTTTCTGGCAAAAAATATACTACTAATATAAAGCTAATTTTGTAAATGTATATTAATTTTAAAAGATGTTTTTCACCTCTTAATTTTGGTCTTTCATCAGAAAGCAGCAAATGAATAGCACGAGCATTTCTCCCAGTGAAATTCCACTGATTTCAGTCGTTACTCCCTGTTACAATGAAGAAGAAAATGTCGATTTGTTATACCTGAAGGTTCGCGAACAATTTCATTCGCTTTCTTGCAAATATACCTATGAACACATATTCATTGATAATGCTTCAACCGATAAAACGGTTGAGCTGCTTAAACAAATTGCCGTAAAAGACAAAAACGTCAAAATCATTCAAAATGCCCGAAATTTCGGGCATATTCGCTCGCCTTTTTACGGGCTTACTCAGGCCACCGGAGCAGCAGTTATTTTAATCGTGGCCGACCTGCAAGACCCGCCAGAGCTTATTCCCCAGCTTATTGCTGCGTGGCGAAATGGCTATAAAGTGGCAGCCTGTATTAAGACGAACTCCGAAGAAAGTTACATCTTTTTTCATATCCGAAAACTGTATTATAAAATTCTCGATTACATTTCAGAAGTTGAGATCATTCAAAATTATACCGGTTTCGGAATTTACGACAAGACCGTTATTACTTTGCTGAAAAACCTGAATGATCCCTACCCGTTTTTCAGGGGTTTAATTTGCGAGATTGGTTTTGATATTCACCGGATTCCGTATTTGCAGCCAGCGCGAAAAAGAGGTTTTTCTAAAAACAATCTCTACACGCTATATGATATCGGAATTCTGGGCTTAACGAGCCATTCTAAAAAGTTGTTACGGCTTACAACACTCATGGGATTTATCTGTGCTTTTTTCAGTTTAGGAACGTTGGCGTTTTACTTTATTTATAAACTTCTGAACTGGAACAGTTTCTCATTGGGCTTGGCGCCACTACTATTCGGTGTTTTCTTCTTTGCTTCATTGAATCTGATTTTTCTTGGCATTATCGGTGAATACATCGGAAACATTTATACAAAAGTAATGCAACGACCGATCGTCGTCGAAAAAGAACGTACTAATTTTTAATAGCGAGGTAACTAATGGAATTTATGGCAGACCGCGAAGCAGCGATCAACAGTTGCAAAGAATATTTTAAAGCTGCGAATCAAACAAAGCCTTTTGTGCCCGGCCAGACTTATGTGCCCGTTACGGCGAAAGTGGTTGATGAAAATGATCTTGCTTACTTAATCGATGCCTCGCTCGACATGTGGCTGACCGCTGGCCGCTATGCCCGGGATTTCGAAGCCGACTTCGGCAAACTTTTCGGCCGCGTAACAAAGTCTTTATTGGTGAACAGCGGTTCAAGCGCCAACCTGGTGGCCATTTCTGCATTAGGCTCGCATGAACTCAGCAACATGGGTTACAAGCCCATGGAACCCGGAGACGAAGTCATTACTGTCGCTGCCGGTTTCCCGACAACGGTTAACCCGATCATTCAGAATAACTGGGTGCCGGTTTTTATTGATATTGATGCCACAACTCTGAATGCCTTACCTGAAAAAATCATGGCAGCACGCACTCCAAAAACCCGCGCCGTAATTCTGGCGCACAGCCTTGGCAATCCTTATCGCGCAGATGTTATTGCTGATTGGTGCAAAAAAGAGGGGCTGTTCTTAATTGAAGACTGTTGCGATGCTCTTGGTGCTACGATTAAAAATCAGCCCGTTGGCAGTTTCGGAGAATTTGCGACCAGCAGCTTTTATCCCGCACATCATATTACTATGGGTGAAGGTGGCGCCGTTATGTCAAAAGATGGCCGCTTCAAAAAAATCGCCGAAAGTATCCGCGACTGGGGCCGCGACTGCTGGTGTGAACCCGGAAAAGATAACACCTGCAAAAAACGTTTTGGCTGGACACTTGGCGACCTTCCGCCGGGCTACGATCACAAATACGTATATTCGCACATCGGTTACAATCTGAAAGTTACCGACATGCAGGCCGCTTTAGGAATTTCACAACTGAACAAAGTTGAAAAGTTCGTATCCGAACGACGCAAAAACTGGAAAAAACTGTACGACGGCATTAAATCATCGCCGGTCTTAAAGGAAAATTTCATACCGGTCGAAGCCACACCTGAAACCAACCCAAGCTGGTTCGGCTTCCCGATGTACGCTAATGAGCGCTTAAACCGCGAAAAAATAGTAGCCGCACTTGAAGAGCGAAAAGTCGGCACACGTCTTTTCTTTGCCGGAAATCTGACGAAGCAACCCGCTTACAAAAATGCAAAATTCCGCGTGCACGAAGAACTCAAAAACACCGACCTTATTATGCGCTCGTTATTCTGGGTCGGCGTTCATCCGGCCTTAGACGATCAGCGTATAAACTACATGCTCGAGCAATTAGAAGCCGTTTGTAAAGTAGCCACTAAATAATGCCAAAGAAGCTTGGGGTCTATTTATTAAGTTACAATAGACCCGGTTTCGTTCAAGAGGCGATAGATTCTATTTTAGCGCAGGACTATAACGACTTTGAACTCATCATTTCAGAAAACAGCCCAGACAACACAGTCCTCATCCAGCTTGAAAAATACTCTAAAGACCCGCGCGTAAAAATCGTAAAAAGAAACCCCAGCCTGCCTTCGCTTGTCCATTTCAGCACGCTCTTTTCTGAAGCTAAAAAATATGAATTTGCGATGCTTTTTCATGACGACGACGTTTTGCTACCATCTGCCTTAACTAAAATGATGTCTGAAATTGAAAAAAATGAAACTCTCGCTGCTGTTTCTTGTAATGCTTTACTTACAAAAAATGCAGAAAACACCAACATGTTTTTTAATCCCAATTTAAAAAAAAATATTATAATTAAGTCACAGGCCCAGCTGATAAACCGTTACATTTTTAAAAAACTGAGCCACACGCCGTTTCCTTCGTATATTTACCGAACGCGCTTAATCAGCGGAATGAAACTAAACCCCGCAAATGGCGGAAAGTACTCTGATGTTTCTTTTTTGGTTAGTGTCGTAAACCGGGGGCCGTTTTCCTGGCTTGCTGAACCCCTGATGAGATCCCGGCAGCATTCTGCAAACGATTCAGTCGACTTAAATATGGCTGATATTTCTTCATTGAGCAGGTTTTTTCTGAAAACGTGCCCGTACTTGATTTTTAATATTCTCTTTTACTACGCCAAACATCTGGCTAAAAAACTACTCGCTTAAAAGGTTCGTTTCAGTAAAAAATAAGTTCCACCCAGACACCAAAGCCCGCTTAAAGCCCCTGCTCCGAAAAGCACCGGCCAGCTGTCTTGCACAGTTAAAAACGGGATTGGAATCAGTAACGGAACCGACACCACAACCGCGATAACAACCACTGAAAAATCAAATCTATTATTAATCAGTTTCTTAACCACTATTAAATTGTACACGTAGGTTAAAAAACCAGCGCAAACCAAAGTGACAAGAATCAGCGTCAGGTTTAACATGTTTTTATAAATCAACAGTGCAAGACCCGCAGCTACAAACCCGGCCCCGATCATGTAAGGGATTATAGTATGATGCGTTTTTTTCTCGGCATGTGAAACCAGATAAGCAATGTTTGAGAGCTGTCTGAAAAGTTCTATAAATGCCCCGTACCAAACAAGCACAGCCACATCATGAAATTTGGCGGCGGTTAAAACCCTGATCACCAGATATGAAACCGAAACCATCAAAAAACTGCAGGGCACAAACACGGCAAAGGTTTTTTTCCAGAGTAGCTCCCAGGCCTCTGACCGCTGGGCCAAACTTGAACCGGGCAAAGCCGCATAATACTGGGGATAAAAATACTGAGTGCTGACCGATTCCACCACCGCAGCAAGGCTCGCTGCCACACCCAGGCCAACTCCGATAGATGCCAGAACTTCCGTGCCGAGGTTTTTTTCGATAATGAGCCTATACCCTTGATTCATAAACCACATAAAGAGTGTCGTAATCGCTATCGGGTAGCAAAACTTCAAAGTGGCTTTACTGAACAAATCTGATTTTTCAGGAATCAGATTATAAGCCTTTCTCGGAAATTTAAGCTGAAAAATATAAAGAGCCAAAAGGAGCGCCCCCAATTGACCGAGCAACAACCCTGCCATCCAAACGATAGCGCTGGGTTCAAACAAAACCGTACCCAGTGCCGCAAAAACCAACCCACTGCCCACAGAAATCGCATTAAGCACTACAAATGTTTTTTGGTGATCAAAAAGATTAAAAACTGAAACCAGCGTCTGAAACCACGTGCTGAAATAAATGTAACAGACTATAAAACCAAGAATTTCCAGATTCGGCAGAAACAGGCCAACCTGAAAATAATTCCGAATCACAAAAACCACCGGAAGACTTAAAACGGCAATAATCGCAAAATACGTATTCAACTGTTTAATAAAAAAATAAAGCTGCTGATTTTGCTTCCACTCATGAAGGTGGCGATTAACAAACATACCGACCGGATTAATCAGAACAAGACTGAACCACAGTAAAATAGAGTAAATGAGATACTGATTTCCAACTTCTTGCTGCGACAACAGACTGGTCATCAGTCGAAGTGTAACAACAGCCAATAAAGTCTGTACTAATCTTCCACCGATCAATAAGGCAATGGTCTTATCGATCTTAATCATTACTAAGCACTCTTCCCACCACGATGCGGGCAATAAAAGCAGGCTCAAACGCCTGATGTTGCGGGCTCATTAAAAATTTTTTAATTGCTGCAAGCCTCTGGTTGTATTCCACTTCAGACATATTAACGAGGTAAGCATAAAGATCATCGTAGGTTTTGAAATCTGACATAAGGATTAAACATTCCTTTGGGATGAAATCGGTAATATTCGGAGCCCCCCAGTAAACCGGCACGCAACCTGCGGCCAGAGAATCCAGGATTTTTTCGGTGATGTAGCCCTTTATCCCGCTGGCATTTTCAAAACAGATCGAAAATTTATACTTCTGAAGCAACTCGAGCTTGTTCTTAACCGGGCCTCTGTATAGCGGCCATTTCTTTGAGAACATTTTTCGCAAAGGGCCGATTCGATTCAGAACTCTGGAAACCAACGGCAATCTGAAAGTGTGCGCTTCCCAGCCCATACCGAAAAATTCAAATTGATCCGGATTATACTTTTCAAACCACCGGATCACGTCTACGCGTTTTGAATACAACTCAAGAGGATGATTCACGTTTTTATTGCCGGCTACTAACGTGCAGAATTTCGGTTTTTTGTTAAACTCCAGAAACTCAACCGGCTTCGGACCGGTAAAATTGAACTTAAAATATTTCCGGTTATCGACGAAGTCGTCGCTCCAGGTAAAAATATGTTTAAATAATTGATGATTCTTAAGGTCCCAGTTGTCGGGCCTGATCAATTCACTTTCAAAAAGCATAACCGCAGATTTAGCAGGATACTTCACAGCCTTTAGGTCTTTAGGCATCTCATTGTAAATGATCACAGAGGCCTCTTCGAGCGAGCATAAGTCCTGCGTCTGTAAATCAATTCCCTGTACTTTGAACTGTGCTTTCAGTTCATGAAAGAACTGAAGGCAGTTGTCGCGATTCAAAGGGCTATCGGATTTAAAAATTTCGTTATTCTTATAGACCTGGTTTACGACCAGACAGGCTTTTTTCATAATTTGGAAAAAATTTCCTGCAATCGGTGCTCATAAGTGTGATTCTCGCGGGCCTTCTTCATTCCGGCCAGCCGTATTTCTTCCCGCAATTTATCATTTTCAAGATAAAATCGGCACAACTGAATGGCTTCGTCCACATTCGAATAGCAGGCAATTTCGCGGCCAATTGCAAAATGCGTTTCTAAAGTCGGCAAATAGTCGGTTAACTGAAAGCCGCCAAAATAAGGAATTTCAAAATTCCTGGCCTTCACTTGACTTACATTCTTCGGGCTTCGAAGCGCCTGAATCGGGTTTTTCCAGTGATGGGTCAAATAACGAAAATCAAAATTGATACTGTTACTTAAATTGAGATTGATCTTACTTCTGCAAAATATTTCCTGCATGCGGTTAAGACTTACGGGGCCGGCAGGCCAGTTATTTCCAAAGGCCGCGACATTCAGCCCGGCTTTCTTAAATTCAGAAACAAACCATTTACGAACGGAATGACCGCCGCCGACGAACGAAACATCAAATTCGTAGTTGGGCTCCTGAACCTCGTTCGAAACCTCTACATTCAGCGCTGCCCACTGACTTAGAAAAACATTCTGAACGCCCAGCTTTTGATACTTTGGAACGGCAAACGGATCAGTGGTGATCGAATAGGTAAATAACGGCGCAAGTTTAGAAGTGAATTGACCAAAACGCCACTGGTCATCGCCGAACCAATTCATGGTCTTATACTCACTTTTTAACTGAGTTAAAGTTTCAGGGCTGAACTGGTCTGTGTACAGACAGAAAAAAATCAGGTCAGGATTTAGATATCTAGCCGTTTTAAGAAGCTCGGCCTGCAGGGGAACTACATTTTCTAAATAGTTATCATAATAGAACGGAACAACTTCATGGCCCAGTTTTTTAAAAACCTGATGAAAGCCGAGCTCGCCGATCTGGTTAATACCGCGGCTTTTTTTTCCGTAATCATACTGCATGTCTACATAGAGTATTTTCATTATTTGATTTGCTTCACTCCGTCAGTGATAACATTTCGTAATTTCTTAATCTGTTCAACCATCGAAACCTGATGATTCCCCACAAAAAATCCATGCTGATCAATACGGTCGGCATTTTTAAGCTCCCCACTAATTTCATAATCAAACCACTTCACAACTTCATTCTTTGCAAAATTTCCTGTGACGATCGGCCGGCACTCAACACCGGCCTTGGTTAAGTGATCAATCAGCTTAAGCCGGTCTACTTTCGAAGATTCCCGAACAACAAAGCTGAACCCGAACCAACTGCTTTCGCCGATTTCTTTCTGAATGATAAGGTCCGGATCGTTCTTAAATAACTCAACAAAAACTTCGGCGTTTTTTCTACGGGTCTCAATAAATTGCGGTAATTTCCGGATCTGCTCCTGCCCGATTGCACCGCTCATTTCAAGTGGTCTTACATTGTAACCCGGTAGTACAAATTTAAAAGACTCTTCAAAAGCGTTGTCACTTTTAGTACCGGTCACGAGGTTATGTTTGGGTAAATTCCGTGTCCAGCCGTGGGCCCGCAGACAAAGCAGAATGTGATACAGTTCTTCGTCGTCCGTTGTTACAAAACCACCTTCCATCGTTGAAATATGATGGCTGAAAAAACAGCTGAAGGTGCCCATCGTGCCGAAGGTGCCGGTTTGTTTTTTAAGAAGTGTAGCCCCCATTGATTCGCAATTGTCCTCGATCAGCTCGATGTTTTTATCTTTGATCATTGTGCTGATTCTTGAAAAATCATTCGGGTTACCCAGTAAGTTCACCGCCATGATCAGTCTGGTTTTATCTGTGATCGCCTTATCAAGTGCGTTCAGGTCAAAATTCAGAGTCTCTAAATCGATATCGACAAACTTAAGTTTTAAACCGTACTGGTACAAAGGGTAATAAGTGGTGCTCCACGAAACTGCCGGCACGATAACTTCATCACCGCGTTTAAGCGGATTATTTTTTCGGTAGAAAAGGCTTGCCACCATAATCAGGTTGGCAGCGGAACCCGAACTGGCCATCACGCAATACTTACTTTGCAAAAACTCGGCAAACTGCTTTTCGCAGGCTGCCACCTGAGGGCCCATTGAAAACTGGCCGGTTTTAATTACTTTTTGAATGGCCTCATTCTCAAGGTGGTCCCAGCTTGTAGTGGCAAGTGGATAGAATGTACTCATAAAAAACCTCTTATTGTTTCAGTTCTAAAAAGTAGTGATAGGATTTTGTCAGCCCCTCTAAAAGGGTGGTCTGGCTTTTCCAGCCCCAGAAATGTGCTTTATCAACCGAAGTCAGTTTCTGTTTCATTCCGACCGGTTTTAAAAGGTCGTGATAAAATTTTCCGGTATAACCGACAACTTCGGCTGCAGTTTCGTAGTAAGAGTTAACCGAATAATCAATGCCGGTGCCGACATTCATCAGTTCTGGCATCGTTTCATAGTCAGCAATAGCCTTAAAAACGCAATCCACCACATCACCTGCATACATAAATTCGCGGCGAGCAAGGCCATCGCCCCAGATTTCAACTTCATTTAAGTGGTTCTGTTTGGCTTCATGTAACTTTCGGATAATCGCCGGCACCAAGTGTGAGGTCTTAACATCGAACTTGTCATGGCGTCCGTAAAGATTGCATGGGATAATTGTTTTATAATTAAAGTGCGGGTTTTCTTTCTTAATATACGAACACAGCCTTTGAGCCGCAATCTTTGCCAGAGCATAGCCTTCATTGGTGGGCTCGAGCTCGCCGGTTAAAATCAGATCTTCAGTCAGAGGATTTTCCGCATTTCTCGGGTACATGCACGAGCTGCCGAAGTTAATCAGCTTGTTAACACCGGCTCGGTAGGCCGCCAGAATTACATTGCGGTTGATATCGAGATTTTCAATCAAAAAATTAACCGGGCTTGCCACGTTGGCCTGAATGCCACCCACCCGTCCGGCACAATGGATAATCAGCTCAGGCTTAATTTTAGCGATATAATTAAATACGTCGTCATAACTGAAAAGATTCAGTTCATTTCTAGTGGGTGCAAAGAGTTCAAAATTTTTAAATCTCGTATCTTCCAGAATGTTACTGCCTACCATGCCGGAAGCGCCCGTCAGCAGAATTTTCACAAATCAAGCCTTGCAATCTTTTTGCAACTGCCGTTTTTAAATTCCTGCTCGGCAACGATAAAATCGGCCTTTACCATCTCTTTAACCATTTCGGCAAAAGTGATTTTAGGAGTCCAACCCAGTTTTTCGCGCGCTTTCGTGGCGTCGCCTAACAGAGACTCAACTTCCGTGGGCCTGAAGTATTTAGGATCTACTTCAACTAAGCACTTACCGGATTGATCATAGCCTTTTTCGTCCAAGCCCACACCTTTCCAGGTAATCGAGATTCCGAGCTCATGGGCCGCAATATCGACAAAATCGCGCACACTTCGTTGTTCATTCGTAGCGATAACAAAATCTTCGGGCTTTTCCTGCTGCAGCATCATCCATTGCATAATCACGTAATCTTTGGCGTGGCCCCAGTCGCGTTTGGCATCAAGATTACCTAAAAAGAGTTTTTCCTGGGTTCCGAGTTTAATGCGGGCCAAGGCGCGTGTAATTTTTCGGGTAACAAAAGTTTCGCCGCGTAATGGGCTTTCGTGGTTAAAAAGTATTCCGTTGCAGGCGTATATTCCGTAGGCCTCGCGATAGTTAACTGTAATCCAGTAAGCATAAAGTTTGGCAACCGCATAAGGGCTTCTTGGATAAAACGGCGTTTTCTCGGTTTGCGGAGTTTCCTGCACCAAACCATAGAGCTCAGAGGTTGAAGCCTGATAGTACTTTGTTTTTTTCTCAAGACCCAAAATCCGGATGGCTTCTAAAATCCGAAGCGCTCCCAAGGCATCACTATTGGCTGTATATTCAGGCTCTTCAAAAGAAACCGCAACGTGACTTTGCGCCGCTAAATTATAAATTTCATCCGGCTGAACCTGCTGAATAATTCGAATCAGCGAGGACGAGTCCGTCATGTCTCCGTGATGAAGTATAAAAGTTTTCGACAAATCCGGGTTGTCAAAAAGGTGATCGATCCGGTCGGTGTTAAATAGTGAAGTTCTGCGTTTAATACCATGAACTTCATAATTTTTAGTTAACAGCAACTCTGCTAAATAAGCACCATCTTGCCCGGTAATTCCCGTGATTAAGGCCTTTTTCAAAGTGATCTCCTCATTAAGACTTACAAATCTCAAAATCCAAATGTTATCGAATAAATAACCATAATCTTTCGCAATATCAGATTCAATAATGCAATTAGTCAATTTACGCGTTTTTTAGCTTACGAATTCGTCTCATTATTGCCTTATACACCGCGACCGGGTTTTTCAGCAGGAAAACCAACGAGGCTTTAATTATCACAGCCTTACGAAGTTTCGAAATTTCATTGTGCTGCCGCCTGCGCTGCAAACTCCACAAACTAAGCTGTTTCATTTTAAACTCGGTTACCAAGCTTTCAGAAGCCTTAAGGTTACTCCGGATAAGACGATAAAAACTGAAGAGTGCCCGCACATCAATACCCACCGGGGCGTTACCGCTGTGTTTCCGATAATTAACCAAGGCGTCGGCCAGCCAGACAACAGGCCCCACAGTACTTAGTTTGAGTAAAAATGCAGCGCCCACATACGTGTTACCCTCTTTGAAACTGAAAATATTCTTTTTTGCGGCCTCCGTCTTAAATAAGTATACCGAAAATGGAACCTCACCTTTTGCCGAATCAAAGAGCTGCGCCGCCAACTCTTCAGCAGAATTAAAAATCTTATCCGCCAGCAATCCGGGGTTAAAAAGCTTCGTAGTTAAATCTGAATTATTCATAATAAACCCGTTAGCACCCACCGCCACAGTGTGATCGTTTTCAAAGCCGGTTACGAGCCTTTGCAGGGCATTCTTCTGCAGTACATCGTCGTCATGAAACATCATGAAAAACGGAGCCGTTACTTCAGCTAAAATTTCATTTTGATGTTCAGCCAAAGAAAGATTGGGCCGGCGAATATATCGAAATTTATTCAGTTCGTCGCCCGTGTTCAGCTCTTCAAAAACCTCGTTGGTGCTGGAATTGTCTGAAACAATCACTTCGAAATTCAGATAACTCTGTTTTAGTACGGACGTTACCGCTTCTTTAACGAATTGTGTTCGGTTATGGCAGAGAACATAAACCTGAATAAATGGTTGCGGATTTTGCTTCATAATCTTTTCCGTGTCTGAGGTTAACAGACTTTATTCTTTCACCACTTGAGATTCAATAAATTAATAGGCGGAATTGCTACTATTTTTGAACCTTGTTTACACCGACTTTGGAATTTTACCCAGCGCTTGGGTTTATTCTAGTACTCTGACAAATAAGGTTCTGCCAGATTAATACTTTATTTTAGGTGTGACCTGGAAAAGATATAAAAAACGATACTGCTGTTTTGTCCATTAAATCTTGATTTGTCCCTTAGCCCCGATGTTTGCCGTTGGCACATCGTCCCGACCTCAAACCTCGGGATGAAGAGCTCAGATTATAAGCTAAAGTTCCTCGTGAAACTCAATATGCCCATATTCTGCAATCGGAGTTTTAACCGTTCTCCGGGATATAATGGAAGTTTTGATCAGCTTTACTACAGGACTTTAAATGATTCGCGTTGGTCGTAGAGAACTTAAGCGGCCAAAGATTGAAT
The DNA here is from genome assembly GCA_031428535.1 of Bdellovibrio sp. Lineage (GTDB taxonomy): Bacteria > Bdellovibrionota > Bdellovibrionia > Bdellovibrionales > Bdellovibrionaceae > Pseudobdellovibrio. Next base: position 56,397 of record JANPPN010000093.1, read on the forward strand.
AATCGCAGAAATTGTTGAAAGTTCTGGATTAAATTCTTTCTTTGGATCAATCAAAGTGTACAAAGTTCGTCTTGCAATTCCAGCTTTTTTAGCTGTTTCAGTTTTATTGACGGTCATTAAATGCGCCGTCAACACCTCACGAAACGAAGCTGTATCGCCGTTGCGAATACAATCCAGCAAAGTTTCAGCAACAAGTTTTGAGTTTTTAAGCTCTTTACTTGTGAAAGGTACGTGTGCCTTCAAGGACTTCATCTCTGATTTTTTTCGCTTTTTTGATGTCTTTATTTTGTCCATTTTTATTTCCTCCGTAAAGCGCAACCACTAAAGCTGCTCCCCACATAAAAGTATATACCCTGATGCCATTTAACCACTTTAACTCAATTAAGCCTTCAAATCTTTTATGATTTCCGAAATGCCCCAGCGAAACTAAATCTAAACGAGACAGAATAATAGTTCTTGTTTTCGGCGTCTGATCGCCGAGCCAAGCGTCAAATTCAGTTGTTTTAAGAACTTGAAGTTTATTACTCACATTTGTAGTGTGCATTATAATACACACAATGTCAAATATTAATTTGCTAAGTTAGTGTAATGGATTGTGTGTAAAAGGCCTGTTTGCCGTTGGCGCATCGTCCCGACGTCAAACATCGGGATGAAGAGCTCAGATTATAAGTTAAAGTTCCTCGTAAAACTCAATATGCCCAAATTCTGCAATCGGAAAAAAATCAGTTTAGCAACGGCCACGATGGTGAAGATCCATAAACCTGGCGAGCGCGCAGAGATTGATTATGCTGACGGGATTGAAATTTTAGATCCGGCTGGCGGCCCACTATGGTGTGGCGGTGTTGCCCGCGCGTGTGCGCACACCAACGGATAAGGCGATTGTTGAACGCACAATCCAGATTTTCTCTTCTTTGCTGAGGATTTCTTAGAAAAAAACCATCAAGAAAATGACTTCAAGGTGCATCTGTTTATTTGAACTTATGGCCACGATGGCCATAAGTCAGCGTTCTCATGGATGGATGCTAATTGCATCACCAATTACTGCTGTATTTACGACAAAATCTTAAGAATTTACCCACGAATTATTCAAACGAACTCATAAGACGACTCAATTTAGCCCAACTTGTTAAAAATAAATCATTTTTTCTGTTCGGTCCAAGATCGACCGGCAAATCCACGCTGATTCAAGAACAACTGCCCATGGCTGTCGTTTACGATTTGCTGGATGCTGAAGTCCTCAGAAAGCTGCTCGCGCGCCCGAAAATTTTAACCGAAGAAAATCCAGACGCAAAAACCAGCCCAAGTATGATTTTTAAAATTATTTTTATTATTCGAAGCAATGGGCAAAAAAGTTTTTAATTTTTCTGAGTAAAAAATAAATTCTTAATTTGCCCGGTTAATACCCCTTAGCCCCAATGTTTGCCGTTGGCACAGCATCCCGACAAATACTGCCATATCTAGGCTGCCCATCTTTACTGTCTCATATTGAGACATGTTTACAGACTAATACCAGTATATTACCATTTAGGTAACATACTGGTATTAGTCTGTATAATTACATTGCTAATAAGTGAATACTTTGGTAACTTATTAGTCATACTATGAGCAATGAAGTATTCTACTTTAAAAAAATCGTTAACCCCGAAATCACTACGGGCATGCTTAAAGGTGTGCTTTCAAAATATGAGCATCCTCGAAAAAAAATTAACTCCTTAGCTAAGAAGGGGTTTCTAGTGCCTATAAAACAGGGTGTGTACTTAATCAGTGAAGACTTCGGACTTCGCCCCTATTCTAAAGAAATCTTAGCTAATTTAATTTATGGGCCATCCTATATTTCACTAGAAACCGCACTTTCAAATTACGGTTTTATTCCAGAATATGTAGCTGCAACGACCTCAGTTTGTCTTGGGCGTGGTAAGTTCTTTTCTACCCCAGTTGGCAATTTTGAATATCACCACGTAAAAGATTCTATCTACCCCCACGGTGTTCAATTAAAAGAAGTTTTTAATGGAGCCTTTTGTCAATACGCCACTCCAGAAAAGGCACTTCTTGATTTTCTATACCTCAAAGAAACCATAGGCGAATTTAAAAAATCAAAAGATTATTTTAAATACCTAGTTGATTCCTATCGTCTTGATTTAAAAACCATTGCAAAGGTGGTATCTTTAAGAAAACTGCAGGATCTATCGAGTTATTATCCGTTTCAAAGCATTCGCTGGTTCACAGATGAGCTGACAAGGAAATTAATCAAATGAATGAAGCCATCGAACAAATGCTCGCAAAATACAAACCCAAATCAACTGAAGATTACAAAAATGCTCTAAAAGAAATACTTCAAGAGATCATTTTACTCGGGCTAGAACGCAATAATTTTTTTGAACATGCCGCCTTCTATGGCGGTACTGCCTTAAGAATTCTTCATGGGTTAGACCGATTTTCTGAAGATCTGGATTTTACACTTTTAAAACCCAATGCAGAATTTAAACTTGATAAATATTTTTCAGGCCTTGCGCGAGAGCTTAAAGCTTTCGGCTTTGATTTTTCACTTGAGCGAGTAAATAAAAGCGAGAATCGCGTTACAGAATCAGCTTTTCTGAAGTCTAACACTCAGCTTTTATTTTTAAATATTCATGCCACTAAAAATTTCGCACACCAAGTTCAAAAAAACGAAATTCTGAAAATTAAATTCGAGGTCGATACAGATCCTGCAACTTCATTTGAAACCGAGATTAAAACTGTTTTACTGCCATCACCGTTTATCGTTAAAACGCTAAAACCTTCAAGTCTTTTTGCCGGCAAGATGCACGCCGCCTTATTAAGAAAATGGAAAAGCCGAATAAAAGGACGGGATTTTTACGATGTTCAGTGGTATCTGGCCAGACAAATACCACTTAAAACAAGTTATCTTGAAGAAAAAATGAAGACCTCTGGCTCGCTCAATGAGCCACTTACTAAAAAGTTATTGATAGATTTCTTCAATAAACGAGTTGAGACCGTCAACTGGCAACAGGCGCAGCAAGACGTTATCGTTTTTCTTAAAGACAAAAATCAGGTCAAATTATGGTCGGCTGATTTTTTTAAAGAGATCATTCAAAAAATTGAACTGGTTTAAGATGAGCCGGGCTAAGGAACAAAGCAAGTAGGTGCGATCTTCGAATCAGCACAAATATCCGCGAGCGCTCCTACGAATCCCAGCGGAAATTTAAATCCAGTCGCTGCCAATTTGGCAGAAGAGTACCTGACCTTACTCGGGTTACACGGCCCCTTTAAAATTCGTCTCAAAATGTACGACATCTGCCATGGCAAGTGAAGATTTGCCTTTACATGAATGAGAGGCGAGTTATCTCTGATCGCAGTACAGAGTGCGCTACAGCCCCCTATTGTATTCGCAACAAGCACCCACAAACAAACCGAAAAGATCGAGCGTCTTAGCACCGATGTTTGCCGCTGGCACATCGTCCCGACGTCAAACATCGGGATGAAGAGCTCGGATTATAAGTTAAAGTTCCTCGTGAAAAGACAGCTTTTCATTCCCCGGGCCTCGCTCATGGTTTTGTTGTTTTAAGTGAAGCCGCAGTTTTTCAATATAAGGTTGATAATTACTACTCCCCCGAACACGACCGAGGCATTCGCTGGGATGATCCTGAAATTGGTATTCAATGGCCCCGATTAGTAAATAGAAAAGTTGAACGGGACTACGCTTCTTTTTTATATGAATCAAGAATCATACTAAAATCGAACTCAGGTACCATTTTGATGATGTTTACAATTGTTTTAAGCTCTGGATTTGATCTTTTTTGGTCTTCTAATCTTTGATATGCAACATTTTAGATATCCCTATATCATTGAGGCTCAAGAGCTTTTTTAGAGCGCTTTAAACCCTCATTGATCTTGCGCTGCAAATAGATTCGATACATAATAACTCGCAGAGTAGCTGCAAACATTAGCAGGAGACCCAGAGTGACTTTAACCAAAGAAGATGTACAAAAAATAATTACCAAAAATGTAGCTGAAATACGCGGCTTTGGCGTTAAGGAAATCTATTTATTCGGCTCAACTGTAAAAAATGAGGCAAAAGAGACCAGCGATGTTGATTTTTTTGTAGTATTTGAAGATCCAACACAAGTGGGGCTTTTCAAGCTACTCGAACTGCAATCCTACCTAGAACAGAAACTTCAGAAAAAAGTAGATCTTGGAACTAAAAATTCTCTTCATCGAGCCCTCAAAGATCAAATTCTACTAGAGGCCAAACGTGTCGCCTAGATCCTGGAAGTTCGAGTTTTAGACATGCTTCAAGCCGTAGATGAGATAGCAGAAATCATCACAGGCCTTGATGCTGAACACTTCAAAAAAGATCGAAAGGCTATTCTGGCTACAGTAACATGTATCCAAATAATGGGCGAAACCGCTAATCACATTCCTGCAGACATCCGTGAAAAATATCCTGATATGCCCTGGTCTCAAATTCGAGGCATGAGAAATAGAATTGCACATGAGTACTTTGAAATTGATTCTGACATTGTATGGGTGACATGCAAAAATGATTTGCAAAAACTTAA
>JANPPN010000094.1:0-2313 GCA_031428535.1 Bdellovibrio sp.
GTACTGAGCAGTTCATTGTCGAGTGAAATTTTATAATAGGCTTCTTCGCTTTTTTCAACTTCGACGATAATTTCGTGCATGGTACGGATGGCTTTAAATGGATACTTTCCGCTGGCCGATTCCGCCGAAAGCATCAGCGCATCCGTACCGTCAAGAACGGCATTGGCCACGTCGGTAATTTCGGCACGTGTGGGTCGTGGGTTCTCAACCATTGAATCCAGCATTTGGGTTGCGGTAATAACCGGTTTCCCGAGTTGGTTACAAAGATTAATTATCCGCTTCTGTGCCCGCGGCAGCCGACTCTGCCCGATTTCAACGGCAAGGTCGCCACGCGCAACCATTACAACATCACTCAGTCTTACGATTTCCTCGAGATTATCCAGTGCTTCGAGCATTTCAATTTTAGAAACTATTTTTGCAGGCGAACCCGCTTTTTCGATCAGATCACGCAAGGTGCGGATGTCTTTTCCATGCCGAACAAAGCTGAGTGCCACGTAATCAACGCCGTTTTTTAAACCGAAAACAAGATCTTCGCGGTCTTTGTTCGTCATGGCCTCAACCGGCAGATTAACTCCCGGCAAATTCATACCTTTACGATTTTTAAGAATACCGCCATAAATAACTTCGGCTTCAAGGTGAGTATCCTGCACTTTCAGAACTTTCAGTTCAATAAGACCGTCGTCCAGTAGAATCTGAGTGCCGGGTATGCAGGCTTTACAGAGCTCTTTGAAGTCGCTCGGGATTAAACCGTCGCGCCCGACGACATCCTCAATTGTAATTGTGACGACCTGTTTGGGCTTTAGCTCAATGGAACCCTTTTCAAAAAGTCCCACGCGCACTTTCGGGCCCTGCAGATCCTGCAGAATCGTAACCGGCGCCTTAAGTTCAATTGACGCATTCCGGATGATCGTGATCGCCGCAAGATGCTCAGCATGCGTGCCATGACTGAAATTAAGTCGTGCCACATTCATCCCGGCCTGAATTGCTTTTTTAATGTTTTCTGGATCCCGCGTTGCGGGGCCGATGGTCGCTACTATTTTTGCTCGTCTTACTGCCAACATTCACTCAGCTTAAATGCTTAGCGTTCGAATGTCCTGTAAAAAAACAGTTCTCTGACTTTTTTTGCCTCAACGGACTGCGCTGAATTTTTTCGGGCTTCAATCTGGGCTTTTTCCTTTTCTGAGGCAATTGTTCGCATCAGGACTTTGGTTTGGCTATTGTTTTGTTTTGCAAACTCCCGCTTCCAGTTGCCTGCCTGAGCCGCCAGAAAGCTCTTATAGTCTCGCAAATTCTGAAAGTAATATTTTGTAAAGCCGACAAGATCGGTTTTGTCGACAATATCGCCTCTAACCAGCGCGAAGACGGATTGGCTGGTGGCCACCGCCTCATATACACTGAAATTAAAGGTCTTCAGATCAAGTACGCTAAGTGTCCGGAGCACCCGGCTTGCCATGATCCAACCGGTTTTAACCCGGTTGCCGTTGATAAAAAGCGCTCTTTGATTTTTCTCAATTTTTTTAACGTCGATGCGCCCGTCAATCAGCTCGAAATGACTTTGCCTCTGATCAAAACTGATTTTCAGAATGCCTTCTTTCAGCAGTTTCACTTTCTGGCCGTCGAACATGAATTCAAAAAATTTTTCATCTGTATGCACGAGGCACGGACTTACTTTACCGAGACAGTCTTCCGGCACAAGCACCGTCTGAGCAAATGTAAACGTTGCGAACAATAAAATGAAAACGACACCCGCGTATTTCAAATCAGATGCCTTTCGATGATTAGAACCTTTTCCTGAATGGCCTTATCGTTTCTGAAATCCTGTTTAAGAATTCTGAGAATTTCACGGGCCTGCGTCAACCGCTTGGTGCGGTAATAAAAATCCGTCAACAATACGAGTGTCTGCCCGGTCCAGGCAGACTCAGGGTACTGCGTAACCGCTTGCTCGATAGTTTGCAGACATTCAAGTTCGCTCTGAAGTTCGTAACACTTTATTTTTGCTCTTGAGAAATACTCGCGCGCCAGCAGTCGCGCATCAGTGGTTACCTGCACCGATAACTCGGCCTGTATCGCCGCCGGGGACCGGTTGACCGCCGCAAACCGACCTCGGGCATCCAGTTTCTGCAGCTTTCTTGCAAGGTTGTTCAGATTCTTTTTACGCTCGTACTTTGTTTTCAGCACTTCGTTGTTTTCGAAGTAATTCAACGAGAAATAAGCAAAGTAATAAACTCCGGTCAGCAGTGAGATCAAAATCAGAATTGTAATTAAAAAGCCGTCAATCTTCTTCACATTAGGCTATTCGGCTAGGTTGTGACC
>JANPPN010000095.1:0-3757 GCA_031428535.1 Bdellovibrio sp.
GGGATAATTCATTGACTGGAGTTATTTCCATTTACATAGATTAAATGCAAAGCAGGGGATCCCTCAAACTCCGGAAATTATTACTGGACCATAGGACCGGTAAACCGGTGAAAAAGGTCCCTTTGGAAACCGGCGCGTGCATCCTAATCGAACATTCCCACCGATATCAATCGCTTTTTTGGAGTAATCCGCAAGTGTTTTAACTTCTCCGGTCTTGATACTGTTCCATAAATTAATAGAATCTATTGACCCTGTATGATGTTGATCTGCCGCTGTGATAACACAAGTATCGCGATTAGAAAGATCTGCAAATGCTCCAGAATAACAGGCATCAGCCACAATCACAGTTTTAACGCCTTTTGGTGCAAGCGAAACTACTTGCTTTATATCTTCTTCAGAAATGCATTCAGTGGCACTGAGAAAAACACAACTTTTTCCGGGTTGGCCTTCAGGTGGAGGGCCACCATGGTTCAACAAAGAAACAACAATTTTATCACCTTCTTTTGACTGTAAAATTATTTGACGTAATCGAAAAATAAAATTTTCTTTGGAGGCAACCCCTTTAAAGTCGGCAGTTTTGTCAAATTCAGTTGCAAGTGCTGATTTGCTATTTCTAGCATAACTCAAATTATTGTTTGCGTATTTTTCACATATTCTGTCAGATTTCATCTGGCACGCTCTTGAAAAGTTAGCCGATTGCTCATAAAATTCATCGTAATTTTGACTAGGGTTCGTCTCATCGATTCCCACAGCCTGAATCCAGACTTCTTTTGCATTTAAACCGCAATGAATTACAAAAATTAAAACAATAACTGCAGGCCTGAAATTTTTTTTTAAACTATTGCTTTTGCACCACTGATCCAATCGCTGCTACCTCGTGTTTAGGATAAATCATTCAACTCGTATTTAAAATCTAATGAATTTCACCTGGATGTTAGTCGAGTGACCCAAACGTTAGGTTCTTAAATTATCGTTATTGCTTACTGTTTTTTGATTTCTTTGTGCTTTGAAAAACCATTCGCCGAAAAATGGTAGGGAGACTTTCCCTGCCTTTGGACTCGATAATTCCAGATAGTTAGCTCAAAGTAAACGACAAATCACTACTTTATTCGGGCATTTATGCACACTTAGTTAACTAACATCTCTCATTTTTTATAAGAACAGATATCAGACCACTCAGATAACATTGAGGATTTTTTTCCATTATAATCATTAATTTTATTCTTTTCAGAATACAAATAAAAGTGCGTATCAAGAGCCAATTCTTTCAACGCGTCGACTTCGTTTTTACTTAAATCAGGACATGCCGTCTTTTCCATATATTTAAAATCTAACCATGATTTAGTGATTTTTGTATACTCCTCAAATATCAGATTTTTCAGCGTTAGCGCAAACAATTCATATAATTTAAGCTTTCTGTGCTTATTTTTAAAAAATCGTTCGCGGAGTTTAATTGCATAAGCCGAATCGGATTTATTTGTAATATAACTAATAACTAAGGTTTGCGTTATGTCGACTGACTTAGAATAATATTCGTAACTATCCGACGATATGTTTTCAACGTAAGCGCCGTCACTGATTTCTAACGAAGTTTTCTCAAGAATTTCAAATATTTTCTCTCTCGAATATTTTAGTTTTTGTGCCTGAATAGCTGCATTGAGCGACGTTCTAAGGCCAACAAAGCTTCTTCCGAAATACCCAAGGTATTTTGTTAATTTAATAATGTAATTAGAATCCAGCCACTGCTCATTTTTATAATCGAATAACTTACAAGACTCCCGACCTATTTCATTTAAAAATTTGTCGTTGTGTTCCATGCAGCACATTTCGGAAATATAGGCCAAATCATAGCCAGTATAATGTTCATACCCTAACCAATGCAGCGATTCGTGCGCCAGCGTGTTTCGTAAACTACTATACTTACTAGGAATTTCGAATTTAGCTGAATAAATTTTCATTTCTGGAAAAAGTAGTGAGTCTTTAGATCCAGCTAACGCAAGAACACCAACTTTTTCATTTGGGTCACAGGTAACATTTATTCTTTTTTGAAGTAACAGGTTATATAACTTAAGATCATCTTTTCTATCATATTTTTTTAAACACTGCTGAATGCTAGCGGTTGCAAAATCGAAACTACTTCTGATCTCATTTTCTAATTCTGGTTTACAATTATTGGTTTGTACTTTCACTGATGAACAGCCTGAGGTCCCCACTACAAACAAAAGAAAACAAAGGCTTAATTGTGATGGCAACTTCTGCATATCATATTAAATAATTGATTTTCGCCTAAGTCATTTAATAATTTTAGAACCGCAGACCAGAATTCCAGAAGCGAAGTGGTAGGGAAACTTTCCCTACGTTAAGCTTCAATAATTGAAAATTGATCCTTTGAGTGCCTTAGTAAAAAGGGGGACCTAACCTCGCGAAACAGAGAACTTTATTTTACTTTTTCAACTGAGGATCAGTTTTCAAATCCGCGCGAGTTAGCTTATAAAGACATGCACCCAAGTGGTCGGCGCGTTTAATGAGATTAGAATCTTGAATTTTTGCCAACTGAAAAATAGTTTCGCATTCCTTTAAGGAAGCGTAGGCAGTTTGATAGTAACGCTTCTTCTCTTTTGAGGATGGCTTGGCATTTCCTTCGGAAAGGTTTAATGCTATTGACGATGAAGCTCGCAAAAGTTGGTCTCTCAAGTGCCCCACTAACTTTAAGCTCTCAGTTGTTTCATGAAATTGAATAGCTAAATCTAGAGTTCTGAAAGTTTTTTGCATAAACAAATATAAAGCAAAATTGAAACTTGGATGAGTCGCTGTACCAATGGTTTTTGATTTTGGAATTCGGAATCGGGTTCGGAATTCGGAATCGGTTCGGAATTCAGTCTGAATACTGTATTCAGTACCGTATTCAGAATACCGTTAACTGTATTCTGAATGCTGTAGTCATTTCGCCTAGCGAAATGGTAGGGGTGCACGGACTTGAACCGCGGATCCTCCGGTTATGAGCCGGATGCTTTAACCAACTAAGCTACACCCCCACATGGGATTTTAAAAATCTAGCTGTCGACGAAAGTCTTCAGCTTGTTCGAACGGCTTGGATGACGAAGCTTCCGAAGCGCTTTGGCCTCGATCTGCCGGATACGCTCTCGTGTAACGTTGAAATCCTGCCCCACTTCTTCAAGCGTATGGTCGGACTCTTCACCGATACCGAAACGCATACGAAGTACTTTTTCTTCACGCGGAGTTAAAGTTGAAAGCACACGTCGGGTTTGTTCGGCTAAGTTCAGATTAACAATGGCTTCAGCCGGATTAATAACTTTTTTATCTTCGATAAAATCGCCTAAGTGCGAATCTTCTTCTTCGCCCACCGGAGTTTCAAGGCTGATCGGTTCTTTTGCGATTTTCAGAACTTTTCTGACTTTATCTACCGGCATATCCATTTTATCGGCAATTTCTTCAGGTGTGGCTTCGCGGCCGAGCTCCTGAATTAAAAGACGCTGAGTACGAACGAGCTTGTTAATCGTTTCGATCATGTGAACCGGAATACGTATTGTACGGGCCTGATCGGCGATTGCACGAGTGATCGCCTGGCGAATCCACCAAGTGGCGTAAGTTGAAAACTTGAAACCACGACGGTATTCGAACTTATCAACGGCTTTCATCAGACCGATATTGCCTTCCTGAATGAGATCAAGAAACTGCAATCCGCGGTTCGTGTATTTTTTAGCGATAGAAACAACCAATCGTAAATTGGCTTCAA
>JANPPN010000096.1:0-1582 GCA_031428535.1 Bdellovibrio sp.
GCGCGGCCTGAAAAGAGCCGGCTTCACCGGTGGATGGCTTGAAAACCAGAATGATTCAAAGTAGGCTTAACAGGCCATGTACAAACTTCGGGATTATCAACAACAAGCCGTCAATAACACGATAACGTTTTTTCAGAAAAAACGCGAACCCGCTATGATCGTGCTTCCTACCGGTGCCGGCAAAAGCCTTGTTATTGCCGAGCTGGCCCGCATCGCAATCGGCCGCGTTCTGGTTTTGGCGCATGTTAAAGAACTCGTCGAACAAAATTACGATAAATATAAAAGCTATGGCCTTGAAGCCGGAATTTTTTCGGCCAGCCTCGGAAAAAAAGACCGGGATGAAAAAGCGATTTTCGGCAGCGTGCAGTCTGTCGCGCGCGCGTCCGACGACTTTTTTAATAACTTCTCGTTATTAGTTATTGATGAGTGCCACCGCGTGGCCGAAGAAGGCGCCACTCAGTATCAGGAAATTATTAAAAAACTTCTCGATCGAAATCCACAACTTTGTATTCTGGGTCTGACGGCCACACCTTACCGACTGGGCCTCGGCTGGATCTATGAGTATTCTCAGGCCGGCGAAATGAAAACCGACAAAAAAAGATTTTTCAAACAGTGTGTGTATGAGTTGCCGCTTTCGTACATGATTAAACATCGGTACTTAACAATTCCCGTTAAAGTAGACATTCCTGTAACCTGCTATGATTTTTCGGAACTCACTGAAAAAGACCGTATGTACACCGCCGCCGAAGTTGAAGAAGTCTTAAAAAGCCAGATGCGCCTTACGCCTTTTATTATCAAAAATATCATCGACATCACAGAAAAGTATTCACGTAAAGGCGTCATGATTTTCAGCAGCTCTGTAAAGCATGCCGAAGAAATCATGACTTATCTGCCGGCAGGAGATTCCAGAATAGTTTTAGGCGACACCGACATGAAAGATCGGGTCGAAATCGTAAATGATTTTAAAAACCGTAAATTCAAGTACCTTGTAAACGTTTCGGTGCTGACGACGGGCTTTGATGCTCCCCATGTTGATGTCATCGCTATATTGCGCCCAACCGAATCAAACAGTCTTTACCAACAGATCGTGGGCCGGGGCTTACGCCTTTCAGACGATAAGCAGGATTGCTACGTTTTAGACTACACCGGCATGAGGCACGATATTTATGCGCCTGAAATTTCAGACAAGCGGCCGGCAAAAGATACTGTTCCGGTTAAAGTGCCTTGCCCCAAGTGCGATTTTGAAAATGATTTCTGGGGTTACGCAGACGATGACGGCGTCATCATCGAGCACTTCGGAAGAAGATGCAAAGGCGCCACTCAAGATCCAAACACTCTGAAAATAACACCTTGCGGATTTCGCTTTCGCTTAAAACTCTGCCACAGCTGCGGCTGCGAAAACGATATCACGGCCAAAGCTTGCGAAAAATGTGAAGCAACGTTAATCGACGCCGATGCAAAATTGAAACAAGCCAAACTTTCCAAAAACTCTCACGTGCTGACGCCCGATAAAATTACTTTCGAAGAACGCAAAGATAAAAACTTAGTCCCCTACTTAGAAATCCGTTACTACGACTTCGAT
>JANPPN010000097.1:0-33289 GCA_031428535.1 Bdellovibrio sp.
GGCCCATCAAAGAGTGCAGTATTAAAAACGGGGCTGTAAAATCGTGTTGTCATAAATGATGAATACGTTGCTGCCATAATTTATTTACATCCTTGTAGTTCTAACACTAGAAAAACAATGGCCTACTTCACAAGTAAAAAATTTAAGAATCTGACATTCTAGACGCGCGGCAATGTAATTCTTAAAAAACCCAGTATTCTCATAGGGTAACAAAGTTATTATGCCGCCACTTAAGATAAAGTTTCGGCTATTTGTACAAACTATATGCTTACTTCACAGCTTTGCCGCGAATGTAAAGCTGATGGTCCGGCGTATAGCCGGCAGAATAGAAAAAATCGGCTAACGCGGCCTGTGTCGTGATGAAGTTTGCAGATTTTCCGACTTCTAACCGGCCTTCTTCGGCTTCAATTCCAAGTGCACAGGCCGCACCAAAAGTATAAGCTTTAAAAACTTCAGGCAAAGTCATTTTCATTTCAAGTCGCGCAAGCAATCCCACAGTTGCCAGATCTTGTGAAGGACAACTTCCCGGATTAAAATCCGTGGCCAGCGCAACGCAGGCTCCGGCATCAATTAATTTGCGCGCCGGCGGATACGCGCACTTCAGATACAGATCAGCCATCGGGAGCAGGACGGCCACTGTTTTTGAATCTGCAAAAGCTTTTATTAATCCTTCGTTCATAAAAATCAGGTGGTCGGCTGATTTTGCCTTAAGACTGAGTGCAACTTCAGCGCCCGAAGATAAAGACAGCTGATTGGCGTGGACGGTTAAATGAAACCCCAGATGCGCCGCCTCCTTAAGAAAAGCCTGCGATTCCATTTTTTCAAAAAATCCGTGCTCGATAAAAATATCAACCCGGTCTGCCAGTTTCTTTTTTTTGATCACCGGTAAAACAGTGGCCGCCAGGTATTTAAGGTACTCAGAATGTGTCTGAAATTCAGGCGGCTTGGCATGCGCCCCCAGAAAAGTGCTGATAATCCTCGGACCTTTTAATTTCTTAACAACGTTCAACAGTTTAACTTCGTTTTCGAGATCAAGTGCGTAGCCCGACTTAATTTCCAGCGTTGAAACCCCTTGCTTTACAAATCGATCAACCCGTTTCTGTGTTTCAGTAAGCAGATTTTTCATTGAGGCTTCGCGCGTGGCTTTCATTGTTGAAATAATGCCCCCGCCCTTTTGCGCGATTTCAAGATAGGTGGCACCCTGATTGCGCATTTCAAACTCTTCGGCTCTTGACCCGGCAAAAATCGAATGCGTATGGCATTCGATAAATGACGGAAACACCAGCTGATTCTTCAGATCGATACTTTTCCGGACCTTGAAATTTTTCGGAACTTTGTTTTGGGGCCCTAGCCACCTTATGATCCCTTTATCGGTAACTAAAGCCATCTTTTCAGTATGGCTTTTAAATTCCGAATCAACGAGTCTCAGATTTCGAAAAAGAGTTATTGCCATATAATCTATTTTTTCTTTCCTTGAGCTGCCACGTGCGACATTGCCGCCGCCACGTCTTCGGCACTTCCAAGGTACTCTTTACTGAGCACTTTCAGATTTTCATCGAGCTTATACACCAACGGAATGCCGGTTGGAATATTCACTTCCATGATTTCAGCAGGTGTTAAGCCTTCGAGGTGCATCACAAGTGCGCGGATTGAATTTCCATGAGCCGCTATTGCAATTTTTTTACCGGTTTTCAGGTCTTTGACAATCCTGGTGTTCCAGAGCGGCAGAAATCTTGCGACAGTGTCTTTCAGCGACTCACCGCTGGGAAGTTCATTGGGGTTTACATCCGCGTAACGAGGGTCATTGGCCGGGTGTTCCGGATCGGATCTGTCCATTAGCGGCGGCGGAGTATCAAAACTGCGGCGCCAGATTTTGACCTGCTCTTCACCGTATTTAGCCGCCGTTTCGGCTTTATCTAGCCCCTGCAAACCGCCATAGTGGCGCTCGTTGAGTTGCCACTCTTTTAGGACGGGAATCCATTGCAGCTTCATTTCGTCGAGAATTATATTCAAGGTTTTTATGGCTCGTGTCAGTCGGCTGGTGTAGGCCAGATTAAAATCGAAGCCCATTTCGTTTAGAGTTTTGCCCGCTTTTTGCGCTTCCAGAATACCTTTGTCAGATAAATCGACATCTTTCCATCCGGTAAATCGATTTTCTTTGTTCCAGACAGATTCTCCGTGGCGAATCACAACTAATGTATACATTTAAAACTCCAAAGCTAATTGTTTTCTCGTTTTATTGTTTTATCTGGGGCCGATTTTATGAGAAGATTATCATTCTAAAAATAGTTGAGGTCAAAGCATAATGAATCATATGAATCTTGAATATCTGGAATCACTTTATAATCAATTCAAAACCTCACCTGAATCAGTTGAACCAGAATGGAAAAGGTTTTTCGAAGGGGTAGATTTCGCCAAAGACGGCGTGTTCGGTTTTTCAGAAAAGGAACTCGAAGTTTACAATTTAATTACGGCGTATCGTAATTACGGACATTTCGAAGCCGATCTCGATCCTTTGACCAACTCGGTAGCACCCAGCGAACAACTGGGCCTCGGAAAATTCAACCTGACTGAAAAAGATTTATCCCGAAAATTTCAGATCGGCTCGATGATCGGCAAGCCGAACGCGCCACTGAGCGAAATTATTGCCCACTTAAAAGCCGTGTATTGCGGCCGCCTGACGGTTCAGTGCGCTGAAGCCCTGCCAGAAGTGCGCAACTGGTTCATTAACGAATTTGAAAAAAATCAAAATGGTTTCAAACTGACGACCGAAGAAAAAAAAGAAATACTTCTTTCTGTTACTAACGCTGAATCACTTGAAAAATTCATCCACACCCGTTACGTCGGCACCAAAAGATTTTCAATCGAAGGCGGCGATGCCCTGTTGCCGATGCTTGAACGCATCACTTCAAAGGGTGCGGCGCTAAACGTTGAAGAAATTGTTATTGGCATGGCTCATCGCGGGCGAATCAATGTTCTGGCCAACTACATGCAGAAAAGTGTCGCGCAAATGTTTGCTGATTTTAATGGCCCGACAGATCTAGAGGCGCCGGTGGAAGATTTCGACGGCGATGTTAAGTATCACCTCGGTTATTCACAGACTAAAGCCACCAAGGCCGGAAATGTTGAGGCCCATCTGGCATTCAATCCGTCGCACCTTGAAGCGGTTAATCCCGTGGTGTTGGGCATGGCGCGCGCTTCTCAACGTAAACGTAAAGACACAAAAGACCGCGGCCGCGTAATTCCGGTTCTGATTCATGGCGATGCGGCTTTTGCTGGCCAGGGCGTTGTGATGGAAGTTTTTCAGATGGCGCACGTGCGCGGTTATAATGTAGGCGGCAGTATTCATATCGTCGTTGATAATCAGGTGGGCTTTACTACTAATCCTGAAAATGGCAGATCTTCACACTACTCTTCTGACGTTGCCAAAGTGCTGGCTATTCCGGTTATTCATTGCAACGGCGACGATGTTGAAGCCTGCGTTCGCGCGGCCGACATTGCCGTTCGTTTCCGCCAGGAATGGAAACGCGATATCGTCGTGAACATGATCTGCTATCGTCGTTACGGTCATAACGAAGTCGACGAACCGGCTTACACTCAGCCGCTTATGTATGATATCATTCGTAAACACCCAACTTTGCGCGAACTTTATTCTAAGCAATTGGTGCAACTCGGCACCTGTGATCAGGTTTTTGCAGACTCCCTGATGACGAGCAGAATGAACGAACTGCAGACTATTTTTGAAGAAGCCAAGAGCTCGCCGCCGAAAGTAAAAATTTTTAAATTTGATGGCGCATGGGAAGGTTTGAAAAAAGCCACTCAGACCGATATCGAAAAAACTGCCGACACAACAATTGACCTGACCACTCTTACAAAAATCGGTTCTATGATTGCGGAAACTCCCGAGGGTTTCAATCTTCATCCAAAATTAACTAAACTTGTTCAGGCCCGCAAAGCGATGGCACTCGGCACGGAAGCGGTCGACTGGGGCATGGCCGAACTGCTGGCTTACGGCAGTTTGATTAACGAAGGCACTTCTGTGCGCCTGACCGGTCAAGACTGCGTGCGCGGCACCTTCACGCACAGGCATGCTGCGTTTTACGATACCAAAACCGGCGAAGCACTCTTTCCCCTGAAACAACTGAATTCAGAAAAAACAAATTTCTGCGTTTACGATTCGATTTTATCTGAATATGCCGTGATGGGCTTTGAATACGGAAATTCAATTACCGACCCAAGTTTTTTAACAATGTGGGAAGCTCAGTTCGGTGATTTCGGAAACGGCGCACAGATTATCATAGATCAATTTTTAGTTGCCGGCGAAGCCAAATGGCAACAAATGAGTGGCTTGGTATTATTGCTGCCGCACGGTTATGAAGGCCAAGGGCCCGAACATTCTTCGGCACGGCTAGAAAGATTTTTACAATTATCCGCACAAAATAATATTCAGGTGGCCAACCTAACCACCCCTGCGCAGATATTTCATGCACTCAGGCGGCAGGTGCGACGCAATTTCCGTAAACCGCTGGTTGTGATGTCGCCAAAATCCTTACTGCGGCACCCGCGTGCCACAAGCACAATTGCCGAATTGGCCACCGGTTCTTTTCAGGAAGTCATAAAAGATCCTTTTATTTCAGATGCTGGCAAAGTCGAAAAAATCGTTTTTGTTTCGGGCAAGCTTTACTATGAACTGCTCGAAGAACGCGAAAAGTCCCGCGACCTGAGCGCCGCACTCGTTCGCTTGGAACAGATCTCCCCGTTTCCGGCAAATCGGGTAAAAGAAATTTTTGCACTTTACCCGAACGCCAAAAAACTGGTGTGGACACAGGAAGAACCGAAAAATATGGGCTCGTACCAGTTTGTCTTCTTCAGGTTCATGGAGCTGATCAATCAACTGAATCTAAAATTGAGCATGATTTATGTTGGACGGCCGGAACGCTCTTCTCCGGCAACAGGTTCGATTTACCGGCACCGCGCTGAACAGCAACAAATTATAAATGATGTTTTTAAAGCTTAATTTAAACTTTTTCACAAAAAGGATTTTAAAATGAAAATAGATGTAAAAGTGCCGGCAGTCGGAGAATCAATCACGGAAGCCGTTATCGGCAGTTGGAATAAAAAGTCCGGCGAATTTGTAAAAATGAACGACGTTATTATGTCGCTCGAAACCGATAAAGCTTCTGTTGAAGTCGTCGCCGAAAAAGACGGCGTACTCACAACACTTGTAAACGCAGGTGACACCGTAAAAATCGGCGCAACCGTTGCCACACTCGACACCGATGCCAAACCAACAGCAACGGCGTCCCAGCCGGCAACAGCACCAACACCATCTGCTCCGCCAGCAACGCGCCAGACTCACCCTGATCTGCAGGCGCATATGTCTCCTGCTGTTCAAAGAGTTGTAAGTGAACGCGGTTTGGATACCTCTGCAGTTGCTGGCACAGGCCTCGGCGGACGATTGACCAAAGCTGATGTTTCAAATGTTCAACCAGCTAAACCTGCAGTGACTACGCCACCAGTTGTGGCCAAAGCGACTCCAACTCCGATGCCGATGGGTCCGTCAAAACAGGGCGACATCAAACGTGTACCGATGACCAACATCCGTAAACGAATTGCCGAAAGACTTGTTCAGGCCCAGCACACGGCCGCCATCCTTACAACTTTCAATGAAGTCGACATGACAAAAATTATGGAGCTTCGTACAAAATACAAAGATAAATTCAAAGAAAAATACGGCGTCAATCTGGGTTTCAACGGCTTTTTTGTAAAAGCGGTCATTGAAGCCCTTAAAGCTTACCCTGCGGTAAATGCCTACATCATTGATGGTCAGGAAATCGAATATCATAATTACTACAACATCGGCATGGCGGTTTCGACTGAACGCGGCCTAATGGTTCCATGTATCAAAGATTCAGATCAATACTCGGTTGCCGGAATCGAAATGGCAATTCGTGATTTGGCGCTGAAAGGCCGCGACGGGAAAATAACGCCGGATGACCTTACGGGCGGAACTTTTTCAATTACCAACGGCGGTGTTTTCGGCTCGATGCTTTCAACTCCGATATTGAACCCTCCGCAAAGTGCGATTCTCGGTCTGCATAAAATCGAAGAGCGCCCGGTTGCCATCAACGGCAAAGTGGAAGTGCGTAACATGATGTATGTAGCCCTTTCTTATGACCACCGCATGATCGACGGCAAAGAAGCCGTTGGCTTCCTCGTTAAAATCAAGGAAGGCGTCGAGGATCCGGAAAGATTACTCATCGAGGTCTAAATTGAAGTACACTTTGATTACCGGTGCCTCGTCGGGCATCGGCTATGAGCTGGCCAGTGTTTTTGCAAAAAACAATCACAACCTTATTCTGGTTGCGCGAACCACTTCGAAACTGGAATCACTCAAAACCGAAATCGAAAAAAATTTTCAGGTTGTCGCCGAAGTTGTCACGCTTGATCTATCAAAACAGAATTCAGCTGAAGAACTTTTTGCTGCGGTTTCGAAGAAAAAACTTGAAGTCGATATTCTGGTAAACAATGCCGGTTTCGGTGATCACGGAATGTTTCTAACTGCGGATACTCAGAAAATCGAAGAAATGATTTTACTGAATATTCTTACTCTGACCAAACTGACAAAGTTATTTCTTCCGAAAATGGTCGAAAGTAAGTATGGAAAAATTCTAAATGTGGCCAGCACGGCAGCCTTTCAACCCGGGCCATTAATGAGTGTATATTATGCCACGAAGGCCTACGTTCTGTCGTTTTCAGAAGGCCTCTTTGAAGAAATGCGCAGCTCGGGAGTAAGTATTACGGCATTGTGTCCGGGCCCGACGGTTTCTGGGTTTCACGAGGCCGCAAATTTGTCAAATGTAGCCCTGATGGAAATTGTAAAATTGCCTACTTCCAGAGATGTCGCCGAGTTCGGATACTCTGCCCTTATGAATAATAAAGCGGTCGCGATCCACGGATTTATGAACAGTGTCGTTGCTAAAACGACCAGTTTTATTCCACGTATGTTGTTGCGAAAACTGGTTATGAAGATGCAGGAAAAACGAATTACTTAATTTTTAATTTAGATGGAGTCTGATATGGAAATGTTTGATCTGGTAGTTATCGGTGCAGGCCCGGGCGGTTACACGGGTGCCATTCGCGCAGCCCAGTTGGGTCTGAAAACGGCCGTTATTGAAAAAGATAAAACTTTCGGAGGCACGTGTCTAAATGTCGGTTGCATACCGTCAAAGGCATTGTTACAGAGTTCAGAATATTTTCACGAAGCCCAGCACGATTTTGCAGCTCATGGAATAAAGCTTGAATCCGTCCGCCTTGATCTACCGACCATGATGGCCCGGAAAAATAAAATCGTCAGCGACCTTACCGGCGGAATTGAATTTTTATTTAAGAAAAATAAAATTACGGGCATCAAGGGTGCGGGCCGGATTATTAACGCCAACCTTATTGAAGTCACAGACACAAATGGCACTCAAACCCAGATTCAGGCCAAAAATATTATGCTGGCAACGGGTTCTGTTCCGGTTGAACTTCCATTTCTGAAATTTGATGAAATAAAAGTTCTTTCATCGACTGGCGCGCTTGCTTTAGATTATGTTCCGAAAGAAATGCTGGTTGTGGGCGGCGGCGTGATCGGCCTTGAAATGGGTTCGGTCTGGGCGCGGCTGGGGTCGAAAGTTACGATTATTGAATTTGCAGATAAAATCTGCAGCATGATGGATCAGGATTGCATCAACGTTCTGGTGCGCTCAATGAAAAAGTTAGGTGTCGAATTTAAAACCTCAACAAAAGTTACCGCTTCACGCTCAGTCGGCGGCCGGGTTGAACTCGATTATGAAAATCTGACTGATGGTAAAAAGTCTTCCATTCAGGGCGACGTGGTTCTGGTTTCCACTGGGCGCAAGCCATTTACCGAAGGCCTGGGCCTTGAAAATGTCGGCGTTGAAAAAGACGAGCGCGGCCGAGTTAAAATCAATAAAAATTATCAGACCAATGTTCCGAACATTTTTGCGGTTGGAGACGTAACCGTTGGCCCGATGCTGGCGCACAAAGCCGAAGAAGAAGGCGTTGCCGTAGCCGAGATCATTGTAACCGGCCATGGCCACGTTAACTACAACACCGTGCCCTCGATCATTTACACACACCCAGAAGTTTCTTCAGTCGGCATGACTGAAATTGAAGCTAAAAATGCGGGAATTGAAACTGCCGTCGGCAAATTTTTATTTGCCGCGAATGGGCGCGCAAAAGCCAAAGGTCATACAGAAGGATTTGTCAAAATTGTAACTGATAAGGCCACCGATCGGATTATCGGGGGTCATATTGTTGGCGCCGGGTCGTCTGAACTTTTAGGTGAAATTGTTATTGCGATGGAATTTGGCGGCTCAAGTGAAGATCTGGCCCGCAGCTTTCATTCCCACCCGACGATGAGTGAAGTTATTCGCGAGGCCGCGTTAGCGGT
Source organism: Bdellovibrio sp. (assembly GCA_031428535.1). Taxonomy (GTDB): domain Bacteria; phylum Bdellovibrionota; class Bdellovibrionia; order Bdellovibrionales; family Bdellovibrionaceae; genus Pseudobdellovibrio. The sequence goes on from JANPPN010000097.1 coordinate 8,459, forward strand.
CGATAAGAGACAACGACAGGGCTAGGTACTTTTTTCTGATTAATTAACTGATCAACTTTTTCAAACAACTTGAATGCCGGATTCCCTTTGAATTTTTTCGGGAGTTCCTTTTTAGCGGGTTTTTTGGGAAGTCCAGAGGGCCCCCGTTTTTCCGATAGTTTCTTAATAGTTTCGGATTCATTGCCTTGAACTTCTTTCACGCCATCCGCAATCGAACTGAGCTGAATGTTTTTCAGCTCTTCTTTTTTTGACTCGAAACTCAGAGTCCAAAGGCCAAGGCTCACCGCAAAGCAAAAAGCAAAATAGATAGGATGATTAATCCATTTTTTAAATGACTTGGCTTTCAAAAAAAATCGGTTCATGGGTCTCCAATGACTTCATGAACCTTATCGGCAGATCCGGTTATTTAATGACTCGGCCAAAGCCTAGTAACTAGAGCGAGTTCGGCGATTTAACGTCTAAATTTCGCAAGTTATCCACAGAAATTTGGTATTTTACCGATTGTCTATCATTTTAAATGGAAATACGATTTTTAATAATTATTAAAATCATCTCCGCCATTATTTTTCTAATTTAGGCATCACTCTTTTCATATATCCATCGAATAAAGGAACAGTAAAACTATTATCACCGTGCTCTGGGCTAAAAATCATTCCCTTATTAATTAAATTTGCTCGCGTAGGCGCAACAGCTTGCACTTCTTTACTAAGTAAATGTGCAATATCTCCAGAACGGTGGGGGCCAGGACCCAACTCAGCCATTGCTCGCAAATATTTTTTTTCACTCTGTGTTAGTCGGTCAAAGCGAACTCTAAAAAAACTAGCGTCTAATTCTGAAATTGCGAATGTAGTTGCATTAATGGCATCTAGTTTTGTTATTTTAGGACCTAGTGCGCATTGCCAACAATGTTTTCCCCACTCTTGCAAAAAATATGGGTAACCTTTTGTTTGAGAAAAAATTTCTTTGATAGCTTCTTCTTCGTATCCAACGTGTAGTTTATTTGCAGGTTTTTCAATTGCCACTCTTGCAGCAGGCTCACGTAACGGACCGATTTCAGGATAAGTAAATAATCTTTCTGCGTAAGATTTTGCTCTTCCAGCTTGCCCCACAAGTTGAGGAAGACCTGCACCAACTAGAGCAATCGGTAACTGCTTTTGAGTACATTTATGTAAAGCCATAATTAAAGCCGCGAATTCGCTCTCTTCAATGTATTGAACTTCATCTATAAAAAGAACAAATGCAGTGTTTTTTTCTTTAGCCGCAAGACCTAACTGTATAAATAAATCCGTTAAATCGCTTTCAAGATCTCCTGAGTCTGCAACTCCAGGTTCATTTCCCAAATCTAATCCAAACTCAATATCTTGGTATTTCAATTTCATGGCCCCTACAAATCCACCCAATGCTCGTAAGGCTTTTTTTCCCATTTCCCCAGCCGCCGATAAGTGATTTAGTTTAAGGAGTGAAGATCTCAAAGATGGAATCAACAATGCCGGTAATGAGCGACGTTCAGGGGTCTCTACAGAGATTACCGCAAATTTTTTTGCTTCCGCTTCCATAGAAAGATGACTAAGTAAAACTGTTTTTCCTACTCCTCGTAAACCCACCATTAAAAAACTACGATACGCCAACCCGGCTTTGCAGCGATCAAGTTGAATACTTACTTGTTCAATTATCTCATCACGTCCTGCTAATTCAGGAGGTATTGTACCAGCGCCAGGGGAATAAGGGTTTGTTCGAGGATCCATATATAGCTATATTACCTTAGTTTATTAAAAATAACTAACTTTATATAACATTACTATACTTTATTTATAATTAAGTAATTTCATATGCTTATGTTGTTCTAAAACGCGACTAGATCAAATTTATCTTACAACAGTTGGTGAGAAACTCATCTACTCGTATCCGCCAATTATTCTTTACAGATCAAAAATACGCTTCATTTTTATATTAGGTAATTGCAAAATTAACTGGGCCGGCGGAGCCACCGGCGGCTCTGTTAAAAAAGGTTGCGCACTCAACTGCGCAACTCTCCACGCTGGTAGCGTTCATCATTTACGCTAAGCAAGAAATTGAAATCTTCTTTGGAAAGAAAGCTACCAGCGCTGTCAATGCGATCCGCCACCTTTGAATTCGAGTCTATATTTTCATGATCACCAAATATCGAACTAAAAGTCACTTGCTTGCGAGCTTTGAGAACTTCAATTTTTTCTTCTACAGACTCGTGCATAATGTATCGATAAACCTGAACTGCGCGGCGCTGCCCCATGCGGTGCGCTCGGTCCGTGGCTTGATTTTCCACCGCTGGATTCCACCAGGGTTCTAGGTGAAAGACATAGCTTGCCTTAGCTAAATTTAATCCGACGCCACCGGTTTTTAAAGTCATTACCAGTACTGCCCCGCCGGGGCAGTCATTAAATTCGCGTAGAACTTTTTGTCGCTGACTTTGCGACAAGCCCCCGTGAATGGTGAAGGCGGGCAAATTCGCTGATTTCAACAAGGCTTCAGTTCGCTCCAGGGTTCGAAGAAATTGAGTAAACACAAGTGCGCTTTGGCCACATTCAACGATTTCAACCAAAGCGTCTTTAAGAGCTTCAAGCTTGGGTGGAGTCTGTTTGTACGTTACCCCTGGCAGCGCCGAGGGGTCAGAGCATGCCTGCCTTAAGCGCAGAAGAGCTGTAAGCATTTGTATCTGGCATTTATTTTCGCCTTCACTTGCGATGGTCTGCTGGATCTTTTCATTATAAGAAAGGGCAATGTCTCGATAGATTTTCTTTTGCTTGTTTTCAAAGTCAACAGAGACGCGACTTTCGGTTTTCTCGGGAAGCTCAGATAGAATTTGTTGTTTTGTTCTTCTTAACACGAGGGGTCTTGATTTTAATTTTAAAAAGCGTAGATCATCTGCCAAAACAGAAGGCGGGATAACATAGGTTTTTCGGAACTCATCTACCGGGCCCACGCATCCTGGAACGGCTAAGTCGAGGATAGAATAAAATTCACCTAAATGGTTTTCGAGTGGAGTTCCAGTTAAGCAAATTTTAATATGGGATTTTAAAGATCGAGCTGTTGTGGTTCGCTGGGTCGTGATGGTTTTTAAATTCTGAGCTTCATCGAAGATGATGATATTCCAATTGATCTGTTGAAAAAATTCCTTATGTTCGTGCATCAGCCCATAGGTCGTCAGCACAATCGATTGTGAATGCGCACCCATAAAATTCAAGGTTCCATCTTTAGTTTTTGCTGAAAAAATCTGTATTAAGAGACCAGGCACAAATTTTTCAATTTCACTGAGCCAATTATAAGTCAGCGAAGTCGGAACGACTATGAGAACCGAACCCATGCAATTTTCAGATCGTAGCTTTTCTAGAAATGCTAAAGTCTGGAGAGTTTTACCTAGCCCCATGTCGTCAGCAAGGACGGCCCCCAGGCCGAGGCGATATAATTCATACAGCCACTGAACCCCGACTTTTTGATAACGCTTAAGATCGGCATGAATAGTGCGTGGCAAATTCAGCGGCTCTTTATCAGTGTCCAAGCGATCATAAAAATTACAAATCTGTTGCCACCTTGTTCCCCCGATCACAGGGATTCCCGTAGAACGCAAAGCCAACATTTCAAGTATCTGACTTTTTGGAACTTGGAAAACCTGCTGGCTAAAGGATGAATTGGGGCCGTATTTTTTTCCAGCCTGCAAGCGCTCCCAAAAACTCGAAAGTCGTTTCAGTGACGGTAAGCGGCTTGCGGGAATCAGATAGAAACGCCCATTATACTCGATAATTCCATCTTTGAGTAATTGTGTGGCTTGCTGGCTGGGAATTTCTTGACCATGAAGAAAAAATTTTGGATTCAGCTCGAACCAGTCAATGGGGCCGACAGATGCTTGATCAGCAGACCTATTCTCAGCCAAGGTCATTTCGGTTTGAAATTCAGAATCTTGAAGCTCTGAAATCAGTTGTCCCTTGATATAAAATTCGAAATTGACATTTAACAAGGGTCTAAAGGCGGACAGCATGGCCAGAAGACCTGACTTATTGTCGGCAACATAGGGCAGTTGTAGCGTCACGTTATTTGCTAAATGATCCTCAAGGGGAATTCGGCTTTTACTGTTGAAAATTTGAAAATCCCCGAGGCGGCTTTCATCAAAAGGAAATATTTTGCTGAAAAAATTAAAACGGGCTTTAGCAAAAATTTCCCCATTAGAAGCAAGCGCCGCATGATTCAAAACGGCAAAGATCATACGAAGCTCATCTTCAAGTAAATTGGGTAAAACATATTCTCCATCAACAAGAAGCAATCTGTTTCTGAGGTCTGTAGTCTCGGTGTCGCCTTGGATTGAATCACTCAGATCAGTCATAAATGTTTTGATCTTGTTGTAAAGCTGCTGTGAACAACGTTTTTGAAGCAAGTCGTTTTGTGACTCACCTAAAAGGGCTAAAATTTTAGGTTCTAACAAAGCTAAAATATCAGTCGTCTTTTTTACGATTGTGCCGTCGCTGAGCGCTCCCTGGAAGCGAAATGAAAGAGATTCAAAAATTAGTAAATTAAGAACTCCTAGGTGTTTAAGTAGTTTAAGTTCAAAATCTCGCTTCTCTCGTGATTTCGTTGCCAATTCTGTGGATGTATGACCGAAATAGCCGGGAATTCCAACAGAAAATATTTTTAATAGTTTCAAAGTTGTGTGCGATAATCCATTTAAAAAAGGGTATTCATGAGTCGCATTTGTAGTCTGAAGATGTCTGATCAGAGAAAACCGACCACTTGAATCCAAGTGAAGTTCAGATTTTGCGGGATTCGCCATCTTAATGGTCATCGCGTTTGCCATCTTGCCTGTGGCAGGTGCTTCCGGAAAATATTTTGTATTGGCCTGTAAAACTTTTTTCAAAGCCTCAAACGTCTGAACATTTTCCGCACAGAGAGTAGCTTTTAGCTCTGGCCAGGTTGAAATCTCACAACGAATAGATTCATTAAAATTAAAATTTGATTCAGACCGAAATCCATATTTAAGATAATCCCAGTTTTGTAGATCTCTAGAAAGGTTCTGCAGCCAGAGTATCCTGGATTCCAAGCTAAGATAGCCGTCCTTTAGAGCGATTATTTGACCATTAGTGCCCTCTACTTTTTTCAGACTGAGAGTGCCGGTGATAACTGCTGAATCAAGATTCCTACCCAGAGGTTTGGATTCGAAGCTTGATTCCCACTGTAAGGGGAGTGGGCCCGCCAAGTTAATTTTTGAAAGCCGCAGACAGCTTTTAGAAGTATTATTTATCCAGTTCAGGTCGACTTTAATTTCGTCGCGATTCAAGCGGCTTGACAGGCGCACAATTAATTCGGTGATTATTTTATTTGTTATGGCCGCAGTGTCTCCATAGAAATGAAATCCCTGAGCTTTTGGAACTAAATCGATTTCATTCAGAACTTCAGTGTGATCTTGGGAATTGGAAAATTTCTGATCCCATAGCGAATCGCCTTCGTTAAGTATAACCTTGCCCGGCAGTAAATCCGGCGGAAGAAGCAGCGCGTATTTTGTGGTTAGTATTTGCCCGGCATTGATCACAGCGCCGTCGCTAAAATGATAGTGAATTGTTTTGATAAGTTGTTGGCTGAGGCTGTTATTATTCCACTCCGACGTTTTTTGTGGGGGTGCGCTCGGAGACAAAAATACATCGGGTAAGTTATATTGTTTACTGAGGCTTTGTAATCGTTGCCCGAATTGATACTTAGATTCTGAAAATTTGAAAAATGTTAAAGGACCTATGGGTAACTTATCCGGCAGACTAATTTGAGGGTCAATTTGGCTCAAATTTTTTAGGTTCGCAAGTATGGGTTCTAATGACAAACTGATCGAAACTAAGGAAAGTGTTTTCAATTCGGTGCTTAGCTGTTCTCTCTGCTTCGCGAGAATTTTTTTCTTTTGCGGGATATCGATAAAAAATTTATGCAAATCTTTCAGAATCTCAGGCAACTTGGTTCGATCAACGGCTTTGGCGGTACCCATCCAAAGAAACATGAGGGCCGCGTTGACTTGCATAGTATTTCTGGAAATTTCATCCGGCATTTTGTTACGAAAAACTTCAATTTCAAGCACTCCGCCAGTGGTCATTTCGCTGAAGCAGACCTCAAGAGTATCATCTTCCCAATCCTCGTCGTAATCGTAATTATAATCATCACTAAAACCGAATGCATTTTGAAAATTGATTCCGATGCGGATTTTATCAGAAGCACAAATGTTGATGTCGAAACTTACAGGTGTGTTTTCTTCTAAGTAATTCAATACGGGGTGGACTAAGTTTTTCTTTTTGCCATGAATGGGAAGCGGCAGAAAAGGGAGGTCTTCGGCGAATTCAGTTAAAATAAGGGCCGCGAAACTAAGGTGTTTCGGTATGGATGACTTTGCTGTGGTTCCTGCAGTTGATGCTTGGATACAGCATTTTTTGTATTTGCGACCACTGCCGCAGGGGCAGGGATTATTACGATTCGTCATATCGCTCCAATTTTATTGACGTCTTTTATCTAACAGAAGAGTCAAAGATTCACGCCGAAAGTCAGCTATTGTAACGCGCCACGTATTTTATTTGCGATAATGACGGAGTTGGTGTGATATATCAAATACTAACTAATCCCCCGCATTGCTCTGGGAATACTCGCAGGTTATTGTATCTGTACGGTTTACTAATATTTTTCGCAGAAGTAATGTTGAATCGCACTCAATTATCAAGTCCATTGAAGCAAATTCAATTTGTTCAAGATTTTGAAATAGTTAGATTTTGCTGAAAAAGTTGCGGCTAACGGCTAAGACAGATTAACGCCCTATTTTGTGTTCGGACACAGTATCCCCTGCCCGGTCCTGAATCAATTCTCAGCAATTTTTAGTCTGAATCCTAGGGTTACGGGCCGGCGGAGCCACCAGCGGCTCTGTTAAGAGCGCTAGCTCAACAGAGCTTTGCTCGGTTCACATTACCATTAATATTACTTAGGCGATTCCCTACTAACCAGCCCAGAGCATATCGAACTTCATAAGGTATAATGCAGCAGCGACAGCTTGCTCTGAGTATTTGTTGACATGTGGACGTTTTTACGGTAAATATGACCACGTATGAACGTAAAACGTGGGCTGTATGATTTAATTTTTAAATCTAAAAAAGCATATTATTAATCGGCCCGCGACAATCCGGGAAATCAACGCTACTTAAGTCTTTAAATCCAGATGTGACAATTAATCTGGCCAGCGAATCCACATTTATAAAAATATCCAGTGATTTAGATTTGTTTGAATCTTTAACGGTAGGTCATAAATTTATTTTTGTCGATGAAGTCCAAAGAATACCTGGGCTATTAAATACAATTCAAAAAATTATTGATGACGAAAAAAAAATATTTCTGTTGTCGGGATCAAGTGTTCGCAAACTCAAACGCGGGCAAGCCAATTTGTTGCCCGGACGAATTCTGTCGTATCATATGGCGGGACTCAGCCTGAAAGAACTGGGATATAAATTAAATATCGAAAAAGCCTTATCCCATGGTTTTTTGCCAGAACCCTATTTAGAAAAAAATAACACATTGGCCGAAAAAATTCTAGATACCTATTCCCATTCGTATCTGACAGAAGAAATCCAAAACGAAGCATTGACCAGAAATTTACAAGGGTTCATGAGGTTTTTAAATAGCCTTGCCGAAATATCTGGAGTAATTTTAGATTTTACAAAATTATCAACAAAGGCCAAAATTTCACGCAGCAGCCTGACGCGATTTATTGAAATTTTAGAAGATACTCTGATCGGCCAGCGTTTAGAAGTTTTCGACAAGGCCAAAGATGCCGACATCATTAAACATCCTAAATTTTATTTTTTTGATCCCGGCGTTCTTAACGGCTTAGTCAGCAATTTTAATGTTTCAGTAGATCGAAAAGGCAATTTATTAGAACATTTAATTTTTGCTCAGCTCAGAAATTCAGCTATGGCCCTAGATCAAAAAATAGAAATTTATTATTTTCGGACACGTTCAGATGTTGAGGTCGATTTTGTTATTCGCTGGAAAAATAATTGGTATGCGATTGAAGTTAAATCCGGAGACGTTTCTAAATCTGATTTATCTGGCCTGAAAATATTCAGAGATTATTTCCCCGAAGTACAGCGTTGCTTTGTCGTATCGCCAAAAGAAAAAAAACGAACCCTCGAAAAAATTACTATTTGCGGCGTCACTGAACTTTTTAAAGAATTAGAAATGTAGGTTGATTGTTGAATCGACGGTAAATCCGTCTATGAGCTTTCATGTCAGTTAGACTAAGCAGGAGCTTCAAAGTTTAACGAATGGCGGGCCAGTTCTTTTGCCGCTACGACGGAAGCTAATCCCGTAGTAATGAATGATTTTTCTAAGTTATGAATAGAAAAACGAAACTGGCGGAGAGAGCCGTAAAGTAGGCGAACTCCGGCCGGTGGTTGTGTTTGAGCTGGAGGCTTGGCCGGAGCCTAAGGCCCTAAGTCCTGGAACTAGTCAAACTTTCGTCTGGGCCAAAACTAAGAACGATCCTGGATAATATTGAACCTATTATAATACAAAACATAGAGATATTTCAGTCAGCCCAAGTAGCGATGACAAAAACAGTATCTATTTTTAAAAAAATAAGGCTCACTGACTACCTATTTCCGACCGATAAAGGTTAAATGAAAAAGCCAAATTTGCACCCTCGAGAAGAGGAAAGACTTAAAGCGCTCGAAAACTTAAATATTCTCGATACCCTTTCGGAAAAAGAATTCGATGAAATTACCTTTATCGCATCTAAGATCTGCGGTACTCCAATTGCTCTTATTTCCCTAGTCGACGAAAAAAGACAATGGTTTAAGTCAAAGGTTGGTTTGTCTGCCTCCGAAACTCCAAAAGACATTGCATTTTGCGCGCATGCAATCCTACAAGACGACGTTTTTGTTATTCCCGATTCCGCTAAGGACGATAGATTTTCTGATAATCCCTTGGCAACTGGCGCACCCCATGTGCGATTTTATGCTGGCGCTCCGCTTTTGGACCCAAGAACAAACTTACCGATTGGTACCCTCTGTGTCATCGACGAAAAACCTAGAACTCTCGATAGCGTTCAGGTCGCCATGCTAAAGGCCCTCTCGAATCAAGTTTATAAACTTCTAGAATTGAGAATTAAAATTTCAGCTTTAACTCTTTCAAATGAAAAATTGATTTTTCAAAAAACTGCATTTGATAACATGTCTGAAGGAGTAATACTTCAAGACCGAACAGGTAAAATAGTCGACTACAACACTGCGGCATTAAAAGTTTTAGGTTTAACTGCAGATCAGTTAGTTAGCAAAACATTAATGGACCCTGATTGGTGTTCGATTCGAGAGAATGGCTCTCCATTTCCTTTTGAAGAGCTTCCTGCGATGGCGACACTTTCAACGGCTAAACATCAGAACAATGTAGTGATGGGGATACAAACTAAAGGCAATAGCACTCGTTGGATTTCAATCAATTCGGCCCCGATTTTTTTTGACAGTGAAAAAAACCCATCACACTCTGTATCAACATTCGCTGACATAACAAATGAAAAAGTGGCGCAGCAGACGCTATTTCAGACTGCAAAAATGACCTCACTCGGAGAAATGGCAGGTGGAATTGCGCATGAAATTAACACCCCTCTTGCAATTATTTTATCTGCCACTCATCAAATCGAAACCTATCTCGGAGTAGCCCCTCCTAATATTGAAAAGTCTTTGTATAAATTGCAAAAAATTGAATCAACGGTTAAACGAATTTCTCAAATAGTTCGAGGATTGCGCACATTTTCGAGAAATTCGAATGATGATGGCTGGGAGCAATGTTCTTTGAGGCAAATTATTTCAGACACAATCGCCCTATGCAATGAAAAATTTAGTGCTATCGCAATCAAAATGGAAATCAAGGAATCAGATGATTTCCAAGTGAACTGTGTTCCAACGCAAATCTCACAGATTATTCTGAATCTGCTTAACAATGCACACGATGCGGTTATAGAGCTTCCTGAAAAGTGGATTTCAGTCGAACTTGAACTGATTGATAAAAATGTTTGTGTAAGAATAATCGACAGCGGAAAAGGCCTTCATTCGAACGTTGCATCTAAGATAATGCAGCCTTTTTTTACTACCAAACAAGTTGGTAAAGGGACTGGTCTCGGGCTGAGTATCTCAAAGGGCATCGCAGAATCGTTTAATGGAAGCCTGTCTTATAAACTGCATCATGGCCATACAAGTTTTTCTTTGGCTCTGCCAGTTTCACTCCCGACCGCAAAGCTGGAGGCCGCATGAAATCTTTAAAAGGATTCAAAGTTTTAATCGTGGATGATGACCCAGACTTACGCGAGTTAGTTTGCGACGATTTTCTGCTTGCTGGCGCTGATGTAGCCGCCGCCAGCAATGGAAAGGAAGCAATTGTTCTCGTTACCCAAAATAGTTATGATTTTATACTTTCTGATATGCGGATGCCAAATGGCGATGGCCTCTTCCTTGCTAGCGAAGTTTTGAAACTAAGTGGCCCCAAACCACTATTTTTTATTTATTCAGGATTCAATGATATTACCGAAAACGATTTAATTAAACTTGGAATAGCTGAAGTCTTTGCAAAGCCCTTTGCAGCTTCTGATATGATTGATTCGATATTAGTGAAATTTAAAGACCGAATAGCCGCTTAGGAAAATTAAAAAATTATCCTGCCTGGCGGGGTTCCGCCACCCATATGAAATAATGCCAGGTGGCCGCGGCGGATGCAGTACCGGAGACAAACTTGCAGTAAAAAGAATATCCTGGGCCAGGCGGCTAAAGCGTGTTTCAACATGTACTAATCAAACTGGCGAAATTGAACCACGACTAGCCGATTCATACTTTATCGAATCGACTGATATGGCCTTTGAAACACCTATCCTCTCGCTTTTCGGAGTTGGGACTACGCCTTGGGTATTTCCGGAAATACGGGTCCAAGCTTTCGAAGTTCACTATCCGCGAATGCTTGTTTTGCCAATTTTTCCGGTAACTCGAGTTCTTCTTTTTTGTTCCGAAAACTCATTATTTTCTTAAATAAATTCAAGCACTTACATAATAACTAATAAAAAATGTTTCTTATTATATACAAATAATATTTTTTGTATATAATAAGAAACATATGAATAGTTCAACAAATAAAACCCATGGACCGCAAAAAAAAGCTCTGCGCGAGCTTGGAAGCAAACTTCGTGAATATCGTAAAAGAATGAAAATCAGTGCGGTGGCAGCAGCAGAAGCTTCTGAAATTTCACGCATTACGCTGTATCGTATCGAGCTTGGCGAAGGCTCAGTCAAAATGGGAGCCTACATCAACGTTATACATGCATTGGGATTAAAACTTGAACTGAGCAACGCGGCTTATGCGGCCAAAACTTTACAAAACAAAGCGGCTCCACAAATTCCAAAACGCATCCGGATAGCAGACTTTAGGCAACTTAAAAAATTGGCTTGGCAACTGAAAGGCACCAAAGAGCTCTCGGCGGAAGAGGCCCTTAACTTGTACGAAAGAAACTGGCGGCACGTTGACTTAAAAAATTTGAACAAAAAAGAAGAAAAATTAATTCGCACACTGCTAAATGCCTTCGGGCGGGAGCGCTTGCTTGTTTAAACGCGACCACCACAAGCGTATTGCCGCAGTTCTTCAATCACTTAATTCAGAAATACTCACTGAGAATCAATGTTGGTTTGGCGGCGGGACGGCTATCGTGCTGGCTCGTAACGAATACCGAGAGTCCGCAGATATTGATTTTTTGGTTTCCGACCTATCCGGATATCAAAAACTAAGAAGCCTGTTAAAGACAAATGGAATTAAGGCCCTAACACGACCAGGTATGGCGCTTATCACAGTGCGAGATATCAGAGTAGACCAATACGGACTTCGCACCATGCTTAGGGATGGCATTACTGAAATAAAATTTGAAATCATTTTTGAAGGGCGTATAAAGCTGACACCACCTTTGCCACATAATTATATTTGCGGAGTTCCAACTTTAACAGCCCTTGATATGGCTGCGGGTAAATTATTGGCCAACTCAGATTGCTGGAGTGATGAATCGGTTTTTAGCCGAGATTTAATTGATTTAGCGATGCTCAATTCATCAAAAATACAGATGCAAGAAGCCATCGAAAAAGCCGAATCTGCCTACGGCGATACAGTTAGGCGTGATTTGAAAAAAGCCATTCAACACTTAAGCGAGCGCAAGGGGCTTTTAGACGATTGCATGTCAGCCCTTAAGATCAATGAAATACCCAAGGCTTTGCTTTGGAGCAAGATTCGAATACTGGGAAAGATTTAAAAAATCCTGGAATACCGCAGGCTTTTTGTTGCAATTCGTAAATAGAAAAGTTGAAATCGAAGCCCTTCATCAACTTGCAGAATAACCCGGCTTAGTGGTTGTTTTTGGGCGCAGGCGCCATGGTAAAACGCGTTTTTTGCGGGAATGACTGACTCAGGTAGGTGGGCACTACGCTCAGGCGGGCCACTCATCTTCAACTCACACATCTTGTTGAAGATTTTCAAAATCAGATTAAATTCCCAGCCCCCCCCCAGAATTGGTCTCAGTTTTTTTAATTAATGGACTCATTTAAAGAGCCTATGGTTATTTGTATTGATGCGTTTCCTTATCTTGTGCAGTCGAATTCGAGCTTACGGTGTCGAAGTCTTCATCGGCTTTCCAGCCAAGTTCGGTTTCAAGCTTTGTGGCATCAATCGCATAACGTCGGTCGTGGCCGGCCCGGTTTTCAACGTAAGTGATAAGTTGCTGATCACTGCTTCCGTCTACACGCTTTTGAAAATTTTCTTCCAACTCAAATAGTAGTAGTTCGTAGAGTTCATTTTCTATCTCAGTATTCTTTAAATCAAATGTTAAATCTGCATTTTTGGTATGCGTTCGAATTCAGGACTTTAAATGGACATAAATCACAGGGGCAACAGTCCCATGTGACCATCTGGGCACAGTCAAACTGATATTCGATTTTTTACTCCACGAATAACTTGTTCAGCCAAAAAACCTGTCAGTAGGGGATTAAATTTAATCAATTTATTTACTTTCTCTTCACCGAATTTTAAAATAAATCCGGGAATAAGTTCATCGATGTAAGAAGGCGTTAATACTTTGACATTAATCCAGTTAATTTCTAATTCAGTATTTGTATTTAAGGCCTCTAGAACTAGATCTTTAATTTTCGGCAAGCTCGCATCCGTTCTTCGTACACAAAATTCACTGGCTTCTACCGCAAGGTTAATTATTTTCATAAGCCTAATTCTTTCTGATGAATTTGAAAAATAACTAGATTTCTTTTTATGTCTTGAACTAATGGCTTTTCTATAAAGTAGTTATCCCTTTGAATAACCAATCCTGAATTACTTGCAACCAGGCCTTCTGCGCCTTTTTCTTTGATTAACTTTGATAAATAATATAATCCCATCCCACGCCCTACGGTTCCAGTTCCTGAGATCCCTTCTTCTAATGAAAGGCGAATAATCGACATACTAGACTTATCCTTAGTATCACTAAGTCTAGAATTTTTAGGAATAGTTGTGTGAATTCCAGAACCAAAATCTTCAATGCAAAAAATATAATATTTTAATTGTTGGCCAAAATAATAATGAATTGGCAGGGATCCATGCTCTAGGCTGTTAGCAAGAAGCTCTTCAAGGACAATTAAAAGATCTTGGCTTTTTAGCCCTAGATCAGTTGTTAAATTTTCATAAATAGTTTGATCCGTAGGGTTTACTAAACACGTTAACTTTGTCTGATGATCTATAATTTTTTTTAATTCATCTTCTAAAAGATACATAGCCTAAGAATATCAGATCTTTTCATTCTAGCAAGAAATTACTACCCTTCCTGAGTCAGCCACATGGCTCAGGAGACGTAATTAGCTGATTTTGCAATTATTTGGGCTTGCTATGACTGCTGGCGACTACTGTTTACCTGACAGGATCAACAACGGCGTCACAAATAAATTGCTTGCCATCAGTGCTATGACATCTGTGCGTGTGCTAGTGGAAAGAAATTCAAGTTTTGTTGAAAGAAAAGGGCAATCGTGGGAACTTCAAACATCCCTAAGCTAAATGGTATTATTTAATAAGTGAAACGCCCTTTAATTCTAACTTTAGCTATTTGTTATGGGTCTTGAAATCCCGCCTTGGAATTGGATGCCCGAAATTAAAGTTGGGAAATAAAGTCGTGTTCTGCATTCATAGCAACTGCCGAGGTCGCGTGAGATCCGGGGCCCCTGTGTCCCTAAGTTTGCCATCGGCACGCTGTACACCCTTATACCAATGGTAAACTTCGGGAAGAAGAGCGATCGATATGAACACCTCAAAGCAATAAAAGGCTGAACCTGCTTCTTATCGGTATCAACCGCATCCTTAACTTCAGTCGCTTTGTCTTTTACCACGTCTTTACCTTCGATCACGCGATTCTTGGCTTTTTTTTGCAAGGCAGGCCACTTTGCTATCGCCGGTTAATTTTCCGCAAACGGCTTCACTCGCACGGTGAGCACCTTTTTTCGCACTTCGCGCAAAGGCCTTAACATCAACTTTAGCTTTCTCAGCCACTGTTTCTTCTGCATAAATAGAGTTAGTTCGGAGTTAATTTGATTTTTGACTCTGTGGTCATTTAAAAAACAAATCAGTGATCTTGCTTCAAAGAATATCAGATTCAATGAAGGTTTTATTTCCACAGATTTTGCATTTTATAAAAACAGGTTTTGTGGCACCGAAAAAGATTATTCATTTACAAATGTCGCAACTGTATTCAATCGTACGCGGCAAGGCCGGAAAATCCGTGGAATTTGGAATCAAGAGGGGCATCAGCCGAATCGATGGTTTTGCACTGGGTTTTGTAATGGACAACATTGCAAATATCAAGAAAACGAAGAAGCTGGGTGTAAAACATGTAGGTATTGCGCCCTTGGGCCAGCCGAGTGGAGCGTGTCGATGAAGATGTCGGAAAAAATAAAATGCGAACGCGCGCGGGTCGAAGGTTTAATTGAAAATCTGAAATCAAAAAAATACGGCTTCAACAAACCCAATGTCAAATCAACAGCGGCAATGATTAAGTCGGGACACCGTGCGCGTTTGGGCTTCAATCTGTGCAAAGCTTTGCGGTTGTTGAATCAGCTGGAAGTTTTTCCGGCATATTGAAAAGTGATTTGAGAAAATCAAATATACGAACTTATCCACAGAAAAATAAATTATAGCCGATAAAATACTAGTACATTGTGGAAAACCTATGAAATTTGAACTTTAAATCGCCGAACTCGCTCTAATTATATTCCAACCCCTCATTTTCGTAACTTTCACAAGCTCTACACCCGTTGAAAGCAATATTGTTGCCCATTACGCCAGTTTACAGCCAGCAACTTTTGACGTCTCGACTGAGCGCCGTCTCGCGCGCTAGATCGTAACCGGCATCGAGATGGCGGAATACACCCATCGCAGGATCGGTAGTTAGCACCCGTTTTAATCTGCGGGCCGCAGCTTCGGTTCCGTCCGCAACAATGACCTGCCCCGAATGCTGTGAATAACCCATTCCCACTCCGCCACCGTGATGAAGCGCCACCCACGTTGCACCCGAAGCCACCAGTGCCATCGCACTTAACATCGGCCAGTCGCTTACGGCATCCGAACCGTCTTTCATCGCTTCAGTTTCGCGGTTGGGGCTCGCAACAGAACCGCAATCAAGATGATCACGGCCAATCACGATCGGCGCTGTAACTTTTCCTTCTTTAACAAGTTGGTTGAACAGCAGCCCTGCTTTTTCGCGCTCACCGTACTCGAGCCAGCAAATGCGCGCCGGCAAGCCCTGAAACTGAATCCGTGTCTGTGCCATATCCAGCCAGCGCAGCAAATCCTTTTTATGCGGAAACAATTCGCGCATGGCATCGTCGGTTACTTTGATATCGTTGGGGTCGCCGGAAAGTGCCACCCACCTGAACGGACCGCTGCCTTTACAGAATAACGGTCGGATATAAGCCGGCACAAAGCCCGGATAATCAAAAGCATTCTTTACGCCGTTTTCAAGTGCCATCGCCCGCAAATTATTTCCATAATCAAAAGTTACGCTTCCCCGCTTTTGAAGTTCGAGCATACCCTCAACGTGCTTCACCATTGATTTGTAAACGGCAACGAGATAATTTTTCGGATCGCTTTTCCTGAAATCTTTCGCCGACTGCACACTGTAGCCTTCGGGAATATACCCCACCAGCGGATCATGTGCCGAAGTTTGATCGGTCAGCACATCAGGTATAAAATTTCTTTTTATCATCTCATGAATAATGGTCGACATGTTTCCGAGCAAGGCCACCGATTTGGCTTCTTTGTTAGCGGCGTATTTTTTGACTCGCGCAATCGCTTCATCAAGATCGGTAACCGATTCATCAACGTATTTGGTTTTCAGTCTTTTTTCGATGCTGACAGGATCAACGTCAATAGCCAGAACCGTGGCGCCAGCAAAGACGCCGGCCAGTGGTTGAGCGCCGCCCATACCGCCAAGCCCGGCAGTTACAATAATTTTACCCTTTAAATCCCCGCCGAAATGCTGACGGCCGATTTCGGCAAATGTTTCATATGTGCCTTGCACAATTCCTTGTGTGCCGATGTAAATCCATGAGCCTGCGGTCATCTGTCCGTACATCATCAGGCCTTTTTTATCGAGCTCATGGAAAACATCCCAAGTTGCCCATTTCGGAACAAGATTAGAATTCGCAATCAGCACCCGGGGCGCATCTTCATGGGTCTGCAAAACGCCGATTGGTTTTCCGGATTGAACAAGCAGCGTTTCGTGATTTTCAAGATTTTTGAGTGCCTCAAGAATTTTGTCGAAACACTCCCAGTTGCGGGCCGCTTTTCCGATGCCGCCATAGACAACAAGCTCATTCGGATTTTCAGCCACATCCGGATCCAGATTATTCTGAATCATGCGATAAGCGGCTTCCTGTAACCAGCCTTTGCAGTTCAGTTTTGTGCCGGTTGGCGCCTTGATTACCCGTGCTTGTGCTCTGCTCATTATCACCCTCATTTAAAGATACAAAAGATATAGCAAGAACAATTTTTTAAAGCTAGAATTGACTCATTATGAAAAAACTTTGTGTATTTTGCGGCTCGGCCAGCGATCGCTCCGAGCGTTATATTGAACAGGCTAAAAAAGTCGGCGCCTTGCTGGCCAAACAAAATATCGAGCTGGTTTTCGGCGGTGGTAAAGTCGGAATTATGGGTGCACTGGCCGATGCAGTCTTATTGAACGGCGGCTTCGTCACAGGAGTTATCCCCGAAAGCCTGGTCAGTGCCGAGGTGGCCCACCGAGAGGTCACCCAGTTACATATTGTGGCCGACATGCACGCCAGGAAAAAAATGATGTACGATCTATCGGATGCTTTTCTGATTCTGCCGGGCGGAATGGGCACCCTCGATGAAATGTTTGAAATTTTGACCTGGTCGCAGCTCGGACTACATAAAAAACCGATCTCTATTTTAAACGAATTCGGCTTCTATGATTCTTTATTGCAATACATCCGGCACTCGCATACCGAGGGCTTCATCCGAACCGAACACCTTGGCCTTGTGAATGAAATCAAAACTGTTGAGGCTATTGCGGGCCTCAGCTTCTAAATTCATCAGCACTTTCAGAATCCGGTTCGAAGAGTGGCCATCACCGTACGGATTCAGCGGAATATTCGAAGTCCAATGCTTTGAATTATCAATCAGATTATAGGATTCACTGACGATATTGTTAAAATCGGTGCCAACGAGCTTTGAAAATCCTGCCGACACCCCTTCAGGACGTTCCGTGCTTTTTCGCAGGACCAGAATTTTTTTGCCGAAGGTCGGCGCCTCTTCTTGTAACCCACCCGAATCGGTCATCAGGAAATCACATTTCTTCATGACAAACACCAGCGCAGGATAATCCAAAGGGTCCATCAGAAATATTTTCCCGGAGGTGTTTTTGGATGCAAAATCTTCATTGCGATCAGCCCAGAACACAACCTTTCCGAACTCATCTTTATAAACCTCCTCGACGGTTTTTCGCACACTCGGATTGGGGTGAACCGGAAACAACACATTAATTTTGCGCGACTTTACTATTTCAAGAAATGCTTCGAGTATTTCTTTTTGCGGAGTGCCGAAATTTTCGCGGCGATGAAGAGTAGCCAGAACAAATTTTTCGTCACGGAGAAATGAAAATTTTTCGCCGAACAATTTTCGATTATGAACCGAGTTTTCATTTTTATCGCAGACAATATTCAGGGCATCAATGCCGGTATTGCCGGTGACTGCAACGATGGATTTTCGGTCGATCTGCTCGCTCTTAAGATTGGTAGCAGCTTCGGTGGTGGGGCAAAGATGAACTTTTGCAACCAGCCCGATAGCTCGGCGATTCATTTCTTCGGGAAATGGCGAATGAATGTCATATGTACGAAGCCCCGCTTCAACGTGCGCCACCGGCACCTTGCGATAGAAAGCCGACATCGCAGCGGCATGGGCCGAAGTGGTGTCGCCCTGAACGACCACCCAGTCGGGCCTGTAGTTCTCGATTACTCTTTCCATGGCATTCATTGTTTCGGAATGGACGCTGATCATGCTCTGATTATTTTTCATTATCTTAAAATCAACATCCGGTCTGAAATCAAAAAATAGATAAAGGCTCTCAAGCATTTCCCGGTGCTGGCCCGTCGAACAGACCACCGAATTGATGTTTGGATCTTTTTTGGCGGCCAGCATAAGTGGCAGCATTTTTATAAACTCAGGGCGGGTACCGAATACAAAGATTATTGTCTTTTTTTCCATTTTATCTCTTCCTGTTAAATTAAAAGTGCCGGTTGAGCAGCGAATTTCTTAAAAGAGCGGGGCCTGAGGCTGGGGCCAAACCGTTTCCTCAATGATAGCTTTACTCTTTTCAGAATCCGAGTTCGGGCACGCTTGATTTCGATAAGAATGCAGTTCCCGCAGGTATTCGTCTAACATAGCCAAAGCATTTTGAAGGCGGTTTCTGGTTTCATAATATGGAAAACCGAAACGTAAGATCTGACGTGGAATACCGTTCTGATCACTGTCTTTGAGACATTTGCAATGAAGTTTAAGTTTATTCATGGCCAAGTAAAGGGGGTAAGGATCAAAATCCTTAAACCAAGCCGTCAGAATTCCGACTTCGTTGGCCCCTTCATTTCCGACTTGAAAAAAGTCGCAATGAATACCATGTTTCTGCAATAATGCACTCAAAGAGTTACGGAAAAAATTTCTTAGTTGAACGCCTCGTTTACGAATTTCTTCTGAACCTGTGTTTTGGTGCAGTCTTAATGCCGACTCCAATCCTGCGAAGACAGAGAAGTCCATACCTCCGGATAAACTGAACCCAGGATGCGCAGCTCCCACCGAAAAGGAATCTCCGGCCCAATATAAGCCTCTTACTTCTTTACGGAAACGCTCGCTTGTCCATAAAAGACCACTTCCTCTTGGGCCAAATAGAAATTTATGGCAGCTTCCAAAAAGCACATCGGCTTGCTCACTGGGCGGCCGCAATAAACCCAATGATTGAGAGATATCCACCATAATCATTGCTTCAGGACAGATACCTTTAATGATGGCTGCCCATTCAGAAACTGGTAACACGTGACCACCGTCAAATGTTATATGCGAAAAAAATCCAATATCAGGCATCGTCGTAGAAACCCGGGCTTGAAAGGCGTTTAGATCTCGCTTTTCAATTTCCGATAAATAAATTAATTCAAATTCTGGCAATCTTTTTAAGGCTCCCAAACCGCCAAGATGCTCGTTTGAGGTTGTCAGCACTCGTAAGCGCCGGTTTCGAAAAGCCGCAACCCGCGCGAGTGTCAGGGCCAGAAGGTTGGCACATTGGGTTGCACTCGTAGCTACGTGAACAGCATGGTCGGCACTAGGCCAAAGCTGTTCTGCCGCTTTGACTACGGCTTGCATAGCTTCATGACCTTGCCGATACTGTTCGTGCGGACAAGCCAAAGTCTCAGGTGAGGAAAAATTTTTCATGGCCGCTAAGACATCCAACGAAGGCGTGCCTAATGCTCCGGGATTGAGATTAACCGGTTGGTTCGGAAAATGTCTTAATCGATAGAGCTCCCATTCGGCTTCATAAAAAATGCTTGATGCGTTCCCCCGCTCTGGAAACGCATTCAATTCAGAAACAGCTAAGCTCGCTAGTGGTACTTGGCTATTCCATAAAGTTACAGGTGGGAGGCAATGGCTTTTAATCTGGCTTTGATAGGGAAGCAACATTCGAAAAGTTTTTGTTACGACCTCAAGAAGAAGAGTGGGTTTTAAGTTACGCGAGACATGTAACCGCTCAATCAAATACTCAATTTTAGCGGGATCATTTTCCCCGCGAGGGTCGTGAGCTCCCCGCTGAATCCCCACTTCAAACCCTTCGCTTTTAGCAATTTTTTGAATAGTTTCAGCCAGCTCATTAATTGAGTAGCATACTTCGGTTAGATGATTAACTACCCGATGGGTTCCCGGGTGCGGTACTTGAGTCCACAAACTCGATAAAGATTCAATGCAGTCATTAAGTGCCATCAATCCCGTACGTTGATGGCCCGATCCATACACCGAAAGTGGCTTGCCATTTAAGGCCTGAATCATAAAACGATTAGCAACGGTACCAAAAGACTCGTCGTAGTCGAAGCGTGTGAACAGCTCACTGTGCTCGTCGATGTCTTCAGTCCAACTGCCAAAAATCGTTGATTGCATGATGTCGGTGATACGAAGCCCCCACTTACGACAAGCTATCGAAATGTAATTTGTGTCGTTGATTTTGGAGGCATGATAAAAATCATCAGCTTCCCGAGGGTAAGGTACAGGCCTTTGCGCCTTCTTCCCTCGAAACTCGGGCTCGAAATAACCTTCGCAAACATCAAGACCTGATTTGGCGTACTCACCAAAACTTCCTAACTTTATAATGTGACAATCCGGCGCATAATTTTTCACGGCCCACAGCAGCCGCATATTGCCACCCTCGTTATTAAAAAGAGTAAATAGAGCTTCCGGACATCCGCGCATAGAATACGGTGCCGAGCACTGCTGTGCGAGATGATAAATCGCCGTTGGCCTACTTTCTTTGATAAGATTTTCTAAGGCATCGGAATTAACATCCATATTGAGAAACTGCATATTGCCCAAAGCATAAATTTCATTTGCTTTTTGAAGCCGCTTCACCGGCTCAAGTATAGGCAACAAGCTGCAGCCACCTACTTCTTCCACGAGTTTTCGTCGAAGCAGATTATCGACCAAGATAATTTTTCTTAATGGATTACAGCGGGCCAACCGAAGCGACAACGGCCACCCCAAATAACCATCGCCTCCAAGTACTATAATGGGACATGAATTCGGCATAGCAAATACTCCTATAAACAATACTTAAGCAAGGCACATGCCGCACAAGTGAACGGCCTATCCTGATCCAGATTATTTGTACCCCAATAAATGGGAGGTAAAACAAACAATACATTCATTTAATCCCCCTAATGGAATAAAAGTAACGTCTTTGGGTCGAATTCAGTACAAACCCACTAAAAGTAATTCTTTCAGTTCTGTAACCCATGGCATGTTTTGTGCTTTTTTTTTCACTGCGATTACGAAAATTAAAATATTAAAGAGGAAAAAAAATGAAACAGACGATAATGTTTGTGTTGGGCACTCGCCCGGACTTAATTAAAATGGCTCGATTGATTCATGAGGCAAAAAAACGCGAAGATATCCGTCCGGTAATCTGTTCCACCGGGCAGCATAAGGAAATGCTCGAAAATCTCTATAAACTATTTGATTTTGAACCCGACGAAGACTTCAAACTGATGAAGCCGAATCAAAGTCTGGTGCATTTGCACTCAGAAACAATGATCTGGATGCATGACGTAATTGTAAAATATAAACCCAGCTGGGTGGTTGTTAACGGAGATACCACAACGGCTCATGCCGCCGCCATGACGGCTTTTTATCTCAAGGTTCCGGTAGCACAGGTAGAAGCCGGCCTCAGAACTTATGATATTGCTTCGCCTTTTCCTGAAGAAATGAATCGAAGGGCCATAAGCCTAGTAGCTAAAGCCCACTTATGCCCGACCCAAGAAGCCGCACAGAATTTAGAAGGCGAAAGAATCGACGCGTCGTCATTTATTGAAATTACCGGTAATACTGTTATTGATTCACTTCATTTTGTTTCAGAAAAAATAAAATCTCAACCCGATTTAAGCGAGGAATTCCACCAAAAATATTCATTTTTAGAAAAGCGGGAATTCATTTTGGTAACAATGCACAGACGAGAAAATTTCGGTCAGGCACAAAAAGACGTTTTGCAGGCCTTTCTCGATATCGTTAAAACCAGAAATATCGACATCCTGTTTCCGGTTCATCCAAACCCGAATGTACGCGCTTCGGTGGAAGACATTTACAAAAGTGAGTACGGTCAACATGTCTTTTGGCTCACAGAAGCCAATAATAATATCTCCGCCAGTTCTGCAGGTCGCATTTTCCTAACTGATCCATTTGATTATCTCGATTTTGTCTATGCCATGAAACATTGCAAATTTATCATGACCGACTCAGGCGGCATGCAGGAAGAAGCACCCAGCTTCGCTAAAAAGTTATTAGTGCTTAGACAAAGCACTGAGCGCCCGGAAGGCGTAGTAGCCGGCTTTTCACAGGTGGTTGGAACCGACCGGCAAAGTATAGTTAACGAAGCTTTTAAGTTAATCGACAAAGAGAATCACTGGGAAGATCAGGTGCCGCCTTTGAATCCATACGGCGACGGATTATCTTCAGGCCGCATTATGGGAATTCTGGCAAATCCCGTTCTGCTGTAGCAGCAAATTTTTTTTGATTCATTTTGCTTTTGAATTCGATAACCCAGGCCGTAGGACTTGCAAAATCGCGTCGCTGCTGCGTGAGTTATTGCCTCTGTCGGTTTGAAGAGCTGATGCTTCGGTTTTACTCTCAAAGCTTCCTGCAGTAGTAGCTGTTACTCCCAATAGAATGTGACACGAACTGTAAGCAGGAATTTTGGCGTCTTTTAAAGTTACTATTGAACTTCCCTTTTCCGCCGTTAGAGTTCCACCGCAGGACGTGCTGGCGGAACCCAGAATAATCATCCCCGTTGGCAGAATTTCGCTAAACGGCGCCGTGAATCTGGCCGCTTGACTGTTCGGGTTGATAAACCCGATAGCCATTGTGACAAACTCATTGGCCCCGATCAACTCGGGATTGAATGTCTTGGTAATTTTCGGTGCTGCT
Organism: Bdellovibrio sp.; assembly: GCA_031428535.1. GTDB lineage: Bacteria > Bdellovibrionota > Bdellovibrionia > Bdellovibrionales > Bdellovibrionaceae > Pseudobdellovibrio. The sequence goes on from JANPPN010000097.1 coordinate 31,739, forward strand.
GCTAATGCCGACTGCGAAATCACGACCAAAGAGACTACAAAAATACTGACGACTTTCACCATTTTTCATTCCTATTGTTAATTCGAGAGTTCATTTGAGGTAACGCGCTTGGGTGGCACCGGCATTGGAACCAGCGGTAATCGCGCCGGCGCAAGGTCAGCCATACTCACGCTGAGCGCTCCTTCTCCAAATCCGGCCGGTATGACGTGATCTGTTTTAGACCATGCTGGAGCTTTTCCGCTGATTTTGGAGCGAGTCCACTGATAAACTGCATTCAGTAAGGCGGAAGTGTTTATAAAGTTACTCAGAACCCAACGAGGCGGTACTAACATCGCCATTTTTAAACCATAAATTTTATAAACAAGAAAGCCTCGTTGGAAAATTCTAGTAACCGAAAGAATTAAATTCGCCCACATCAAACCGATAAAATAATCATAATAAGATGCTTGATTCAGAATTGGCCAATTTCCCGAATAAAGATAGACACTCAAAAAGTAAAGCGTGAATAGCGTAGCCGAAATAAAGAGCGGAACGCTGATCATCCCTTTGCGATCCCGCCATAAAAAGTAATTTCCAAAGAAGTGATCTCTCTTTTTGCGTTTATTTTCGAGACTCTGTAGGCAAATTCCGAGGCTCCACCTTGTTTTCTGCTTAATCGAAGCCCGAACTTTTTGCGGAAAAAACTCGCGCGTCGCTATATATTCTTTTACGAGTTTGCCCGTCTTGCTATCGGGGATTTCAAAATATTCACAAGAAAAATGCGACTTAACTTTCAAATCATAACAGGTTAAGCCCAGATAATAGTCTTCGGTTAGCGTAGATTCGCTGAGGAAATGTCCGTCCTGTAGTTTAAGAAGACGGTTTACAAGTGCAGTGCTAACAACTGTTCCGACTCCGGCTGACGGCACACCGCCACCGTAGCAATCTCGCACCAGAAGATCTTTTGTATGAGATTCGGTGAACTCATCGATGTACACGCCGGCCGTCAGTTTGCTGAGAGGCAAATCCAGTGAAAATACCGGAATTTGAATAAAGTCATAATCCGCGGAGCGCAGATTCATGAGCTTGAGTGAATACTTGTGAATTACATCCTCAGCATCCTGAATAACCACGAGATCATATGCATTGTTCGGGGTAAACTTGTTGAACTGGTCAATGTAACTGACCATTCTATTGATCATCTGGCCTTTTGAGGTAGGACCGTTTTTCATATTGACGATAACCCGCACATTCGCGAATTTTTTTTCTGAACGCCTGGCTGCATTCAACGTGGCGGTGTCATTCGGGTAAACTCCAAGCAAAATTTCATAATTTTTGTATTCAATGTTATTTACATTGCCGGCAACCATCCTTTCAAGAACGGCATCCTCATGCCAGTTGGCAATCATGATGGCTATTTTCTTTTCAGGAATCGTATTCATCTTTTTGAATTCAAGAGAATCCATTCTGTAAGGCTTCGAACCTGAAAGGATGGCTAGCACATCAACAAAAATATCATCCAGCATGACTAAAAAACAAAATAGCACCGTACCAATCATCCAGACGTCCTGG
>JANPPN010000098.1:0-16327 GCA_031428535.1 Bdellovibrio sp.
CTCGAGCCACGGCTATTCAGTTTTAATAATCCGCGCGGCGCGTGCCGCACCTGTAACGGTCTTGGCAGTGCTGATCTGGTTGAAGAAGAAGAGTTCACGGATTCCGAAGTGGGCGGCCGAAAACTTGAAAAGGTAAAGTACTCGTACAAAGGAAAAAAGCTAGCTGAAGATCTGGTAGGGGATGACGAAGAATCTGAAGAGCTTGTACTTTCGACCTGCCCGGTGTGTGCGGGCGCCCGTTTAAACCGCGAAGCCCTCAGCATTAAAATCGAAGGTAAAAATATCTCGGAACTTTCTGACCTTTCAATTATTGAACTGCGCTCTTTTTTAGCGGACGTCGACTGGAACCCGAAAAATAAAATGATTTCGGATAAAATTGTTAAGCAGATTTTAAGCCGGTTGGATTTTCTGAACCGAGTGGGGACGTCGTATTTGTCGATCTCGAGACCTGCGCGTACTTTATCGGGCGGCGAGGCTCAGCGGATCAGGCTGGCGACACAAGTGGGTTCGGCGCTAATCGGTTGCATGTACGTGATGGACGAGCCCAGCATCGGGTTGCATCCCCGCGATCATCAGCGGCTGCTTGAAATTATCGGCGAGCTTAAAGATCGCGGAAATACGATTATACTTGTTGAGCATGATGAAGACACAATTCGTTATGCGGATTTCGTTGTGGATCTGGGGCCCAGAGCGGGTACGCTCGGCGGCGAGTTGATGGCCATTGGCACGCCCGCGGAAATTGAAAAAAATCAGAATTCGCTTACGGGGCAGTATCTTTCAGGAAAATTGAAAATCGCAGTTCCGAAAGTTCGACGTAAAGGCAGCGGAAAAAGTCTCAAGCTGATCGGGGCTACGGGGAACAATCTTAAAAATGTCGATCTTGAAATTCCGCTCGGCACATTTACGTGTATAACCGGAGTTTCGGGCAGCGGCAAAAGTACGCTCATTCTTGATACTCTTTATAAAATTCTGGCGAAGGAATTTTTCAGGGCGCACGCGGTACCTTCGCCCTACCGGAAAATCGAAGGTATCGAGCTGATTGATAAGGTTATCGACATCAATCAGCGGCCGATCGGGCGCACGCCGCGCTCGACCCCTGCAACCTATGTGGGTCTGCTGCCGCTGATCCGTGATTTGTTTGCGGCTTTGCCTGAAGCCAAATTGCGCGGCTTTGAGCCCGGCCGTTTTAGCTTCAATGTTAAAGGCGGGCGCTGTGAAACCTGCCTGGGGCACGGCCAGATTAAAATGGAAATGCATTTTCTTTCAGATGTTTTTGTAACTTGCGATACCTGCGGCGGTAAGCGCTATAATCGTGAAACTTTGAACGTCAAATTCAAAGATAAAAGTATTGCCGATGTTTTGAATATGAGCGTGAGCGAAGCTTTCGATTTTTTCAAGAATCACCCGCAAATCCACCGCAAACTTGAAACGCTAATGAAAGTGGGCCTTGATTATATGACTCTCGGTCAGTCGTCGACGACACTTTCGGGCGGCGAAGCGCAGCGGGTAAAACTTTCAAAGGAACTTTCGCGCCGGGGCACAGGCAAAACCCTGTACATTCTAGATGAACCCACCACCGGTTTGCACTTTGATGATGTCAGAAAGCTGGTTGAATTACTGCACGAACTTTCTGATCAGAACAACACGGTGCTGGTGATCGAGCATAATCTTGAAGTCATCAAAACGGCCGATCACATTATTGATATTGGCCCTGACGGCGGCGTGCTCGGCGGCGAAATTGTAGCGACCGGCACTCCTGAAAAAATAATTTTAAATAAAAAATCCATAACCGGGCAATATTTGAAGCCCCTTATCATCAAAGGCAGTGTATGAAATATTTTACGATTCCGATTCTTTCACTGGTAGTCGGCCTTGCGGCTGCGGGTTTTATCACGTGGAACAACACCGGCAATGCCGCTGCCGTATTGCAGGTGCTGCTGATTGTTGGACTGCTATGCGTGCTCGAGATTTCTCTTTCGTTCGATAACGCGGTTGTAAATGCGGCCGTACTGAACAAAATGAGCAAAATCTGGCAGCGAAGGTTTTTAACCTGGGGTATTGCAATTGCGGTCTTCGGTATGCGCTTTGTTTTTCCGCTGGTGATTGTGTCGGTGATTTCGCATGTTTCACTTTTTGAATCGCTAACGATGGCGATTTCAAGGCCGCAGGAGTATGCGGCTATGATGCAAGGTGCGCATCTGGCGGTAAGTGCTTTCGGAGGTGCTTTTTTGTTGATGGTTTTTCTGGATTATTTTTTCTCCCATGAAAAAGATGTGCATTGGATTGAGATTATCGAAAAGCCAGCGGCCAAGATGGGAATTTTCCAGAGTATCGAGCTGATTTTTGCACTCGGTGCGATGCTCATAATTCATCGTTATATTCCTGATGCTGAAAAGAGTACGTTTCTGATTTCATTCCTCTGGGGCCTACTGACGTTTATGATCGTGCATGGAATCAGTGGCGTGCTCGAGGGCGGCCATCTTTCCAAACTCAAGTTTTTCAGTTCGGGCTTCGGGATGTTTTTGTATCTGGAAGTGCTGGATGCGTCGTTCAGTTTTGACGGCGTTGTGGGCGCATTTGCGATTTCGAATCAGTTGCTGGTCATTATGATCGGTCTTGGTGTAGGTGCATTTTTTGTTCGGGCCATCACGCTTTATCTTGTTGAAAATAAAACTCTGAATCAGTATCGCTTCCTTGAACATGGCGCATTCTATGCTCTTGGTGTGCTGGCGCTATTCATGTTGCTGGATTCATTCTTTCATTTTCCGGAATGGTTAACAGCGCTGACGGGTGCTGTCATCTTGGTAATATCGGTGCTTTGGTCGAAGTATGAAGACCGCAAAACTGCGGCTACGAAATAGTTTTCGGTCGATCCAGATAGACGGAAAGGGCGCAGCTTGATAGAATAATAAGCGCCCCGAACAGTTGCAGGCCATCAAGACTTTCACTTAAGAAATACGCCGCAAAAATAAATGCAAATGGTCCTTCAAGTAAACACAGCATACTTGAAGTGGTCGTCGACAATGTTCGTTGCGCCCGCACCTGCAGATAAAAAGCCAGCATACTCACTAGTAGCGCAAGGCCCACGACTGAAAGTACCGATTGCAGGTGCACCACTTCCGGCCACAGACTGACCTTTTTTACGCGGGTTTCAAAAACCAGAAACGGCAAAATAGTAATGAGCGACCAGAATGTTTGATAGGTATTGAAGCGGAATGCACTCTTGGTATTTTTGGCAACTTTTCCGATAAACATAATCTGAAACGCCGCCGTAAAAGCCGCAGCCAGCGTCAGCAATTCACCAATATGCAGACTGAATTCCTTCATATTCAACAGAAAACCCATGCCGGCAAAAGCCATTAGGCTTAAGGCAATGTGCCGGGGCTTTATTTTTTGCCGGAAAAAAAGCGCGCCGATTATCGGAATCAGAACAACATAGAGCGACGTAATAAATCCTGAATTGGTGACGCTTGTATAATTCAGCCCGTAGGTCTGAAAAAAAAGTGAAAGGCCCAGAAAAAATCCAGCGAGCATGGCGGAACGGGCATCGGGCCACGAGCTTTTGAATAAAGCCCGGTTTCCAAAATAAAGAATCAATTCGCCGACAATAAAAGCCAACACAAATCGCCAGAAAATCAGGGTCGAGGCGGCAAAATCCGCAAGCGCAAAGCGTACCAGCGTAAACGACCCGCCCCAGATAATGCCGGCAATAGTCAGTTCGATGACGGCCCGATTGTATTTACTGAATTTAATCAAAGGCCTCGGCCCAGACGCGCGTTTTGTCGAGTCCGTCGATTTCCAGTAATTGATGTTTTGTTTCTTTTATCATACCGCCATTGCCGCAAAGATAAAATGTGGTGGGAATTTCTTTATAGCCGGTTTCGCTGAGAAAATTCTGCACATAGCCTTTTTTTCCGGTCCACTTTTCAGAAGGTCGGCTCAGCACGTAAAAATATTCGAAGTTTGGCAGTTGTTTTTGTAAGCGCTGGAGTTCGGTTTCGTAATAGATGTCGGATTCATTTCGTACACCGAAATAAAGTTTATATTTAAGTTGCGGGTATTGCTGCATTTTCGATTCGATAAAACAGAAATGCTGGGAAATTCCGCTGCCGGTATTTAAAAAGACCACTTGTTCGGTTGGCGGCTCTTGAAAAAATACTTTTCCGAAGGGGCCGGTCACTTTCAGGGTTTCTTCACCTTTAAGCTCCCATACATATTTACTTGCAACGCCGCTTTCGACAAATTTGAAAATGAGTTTAAAACCGTTGTTTTTTAGATCAGTCGAGGCAATCGAGTAAGCGCGCAAAGCCGGTTTAGGTGCGCCTTCGACCGGTACATGCAGCATTACAAATTGCCCGGCTTTGAAAGTGAAGTTGGATTGGTTGGTCAGTTCAAGAATGAGTTCGCGGATATTCGGAGTGTGATCAATAATCTGATTGAGCTTAAACTCGTAAATAGACCTTAAATTTGACATGCATTAACTATTGCCGAATACTAGGGATTGTCAAAGCGTTTTTTCCGGATTGTAGCGAGGGATAGTGAAACAGAATACGCAGAAAAAATACTCAAAAAAAACAAATTCTCCGATGCAGAATGCGGATTCCTTGCGCTTCGACAGGGTAGATGCTTTTCGCGGTTTTGCGATGGTCTGGATGACGATTTTTCATTTCTGTTTTGATCTGAATTATTTCGGTTTTTTGAATCAGAATTTTTATGAAGACAGTTTGTGGACGGTACAACGTAACTGCATCGTCAGTCTGTTTTTATTCTGTGCAGGTTTAGGCCAGGCGCTGGGCCTGACTCAGGGCCTGAGCTGGAGCCGCTTCTGGAACCGCTGGAAACAGGTGGCGGGTGCTGCGCTTCTTGTTAGTGTAGGTTCCTATTTTATTTATCCTGAGAGTTATATCTATTTCGGAGTGCTGCATGCGATTGCAGTTATGCTGATCATTATGCGGCTGACGTACCGATTGAAATACGCGTTATGGGTGCTTGGTTTTCTGCTCATCGGGGCAAAGTTTTTGTTGCCGGCGCTTTTTGCGGCCGTTGGCCCTTCGCTTGAGGTTTTCAATCAACCGCTGCTGAATTGGTTGGGTATCGTTAGTTATAAGCCGCGCACCGAAGATTACGTTCCTCTGATCCCGTGGCTTGGCGTGATGTGGCTGGGCCTTGCTACCGGCCTGTACTTATTGAAGCACAAAAAACAGCTTATTGCGGCTGAACTGCCCGGGGCTTTACAGCCGCTGGCGATGCTTGGACGTTACTCTTTAAGTTATTATCTGATTCATCAGCCAGTGCTGTTCGGGCTGTTCATGTTCGTGAAAAAGTTATTTTGACTATTTTACGGAAAATTGTAACTGACCCGTTCGGGGCTTCAGTCTTCCAATGCCTTTGCAATTTGAAAGCAGACCAAGACTACAAATAGATATTGAAGTAAAAAGAACCAACAAGCCTGCTGCGGATTTTGGAATGGCTGAAATAAATTTCTTCGCCACAATGGGCCGCTTTTGTTCTGTCGGAAAAAAAAGGCAGAATCCGTGCATGCAGGCAGAATTTCGGCAGCGGCAAAATAAGTACTTTCAGCAGGTATTCAGATTCAGAATCGCACTCGCATTTGTGATATCAAAACCCCAAGCGAAAAAGTGCCCTTTGGCTTGGCCCTTATTTTTGATCATATACCTATTAATATTTAAATAATCTTTTCCCCAGCTAATTATTCGAGTAAAGGGCCTGGCGACCCAGAATTGAACATCTTTTGCAGAGCCTCTTTCGGAATTTAAAACACGTCTGGCGATTAATCCGGTGATTGCTCTGATAAATGGATTGAAACTTCGGCGATTATTTAACTTAATAACCAAATGAAGATGGTTACCAACATTTACATAATGATAAACTTTCAGACCCCAGAATTTCGCCTGAGACCGAATAACGGCTTCAATTTTTTTAGCATTGTAACTGTGAAGCATCGAATGCTTACCTGTGGCATGTTGAGATTTTAGAACCAAATGGATCGCCTCTGCCGTTGAAATTGGCCTTTTTGTCTTAGGATTGCTTTTCAGCAACGAGCCCCCAAAAAATTTATTTATTTTTTGCTTAAAAAAAGACTGTTGCCTTGCGTTTTTCATTTAAGTTAAATTTCTAGTACAAATGAGTAGCGATGTCAATTTGTGAGCTCAAAATAGAATACGAATTAATGCGAATAATCAAATTTACATACCGCCTATGGCCTGGCTGGATTAGATCAATATTTGTCCGATTTCCTGATTCAAGGATTTAGGCTAAGCGCGCCTATTCAATGGAGGATGTATTGAAATTCAATTTCAATACATCCTCGACCAACAGCCCCCATTTTATTTCCGACCTGAAACGTTTTGCCCGGAACATTGCCGGCTTTTAAATGAATTTTCACTTTAACTAAGGCGACAGCGACCGTCGAAGGCCCTATTTTGTCTGATGAAATCCTAACTGAAAACCCGATACTTCATATTGGTTCGTTAGGAACTGCAGAAAAATTGTTATTAGATTAAATTCTGTGTTTATGTCAGTTGGGGGTTTTTAACTTGGAGCCGCGCTAAAATGCATTTCAAATAGATTTATGGCGGCATGCCGGATTCCAAAATTTGGCCCTGCTATTCCGGGAATTGATTTCTAAAGTCAAATTCCTGAACGATATTGTATTCAATGAGCTTCGGGCTGGAGATAATCAGATTTTCAGTACGAGTGAAGTTGCCATTTGCAAACCAATCCTTTTCTTCGGGTAAACTTTTATAATAATCTATAAAGCGGGCATCCATTCCATAAGACAGCATTGTGTCAAAGAACTTCTGAGTTTCGTTTTTTACTTCATCAAATTGTTGCGCCAGTATTTTAAGACTTTTTTCTCGGCCGGTAGTTAAACGATCATTAATCCAATCTGATATCCATAAATTTGAAAGTCTGGCTCCATGATAGAGAAATCTGACACTTGGGTGGGCTGTTCTTTTGACCCCGGCTTGAAAGATTAAAGTGCAGGCGCTGGCACATTTTGCATCCATTCTTACATTTGTGGTCATTTGTTTTTCACGAACCAGTGCGGCTATCTTATAGGCGGCTTCGACAAGTCCGCCGTAAGAATTCAATTCAAGGTGCTTTATATCTGGGTGATAATCTCGAAGTTCGTAATAAAGATCTTCAGTTACAGCACCTTCAAAATAGAAAGTATCATTGACGGCCCGACAGCTTGGGCCGTTTGCAGGTTCTTGTGCGGGGTTGATCTTGTTGAACTTGTGACAAATCGTAACCTGAGAAAACGAATCCGATGAAATAAAAAAAGAAAAAATTAAGATTAAAATTTTTAGCATCCGAGCAGAATGCTGTATTAATTCGGCGATTGAAAATTATATTTTTTTATACAACATATAACGCCAAAATTGTTTTTTTGTATAAAAGTTTGACATACAGAATGTGTGCAAGGCAAACAGGCGGACAGGCCCGTGCATCATGGAATCGAGGCCGAAATATTTTGGCCGGGTTCTTTTCTAGCACACCCGATATAAGAAAGCATTAACGAGCCCGTCAGTTTAAATTTTAGAGTTTCAGGCACCACACCCGAAAAAATATTTTTAAGTGGAATACCCGTCAACACTGGCCTGATTCCCGACATCTCGAGCACTTCCAAATATGCAGTTTTACAATAAACCGCAAGCTCTGAGGGCTTAATGAAGAGCCTGAGCACGTGCAAATTTTTGGGGGTGTTTTTTACCAGAAGTTCTACCAGTCGAATAATTATAAAATAGGCCAGCCAGTTGCGATTGAATGTGTGAAAAACAAATAGCCCGCCGGGCTTCAGCACTCTCGAAAATTCCCGGATGGCAGCTTCAGGGTGCTCGATATGCTCTAGAAAATCCATCGCGGTCAGCACTTCAAAACTGTTATCTGCAAAAGGCAAATGATAGGCGTCAGCCTGCAGATAGTTGACAGTCTTCGTTTCATCAAAGCGTTTGGCCGTTGCCAGACTTGATTCAGAGAGATCTACGCCGGTGACTTTAAGGCCGTTTTTGGCAAGTCCGTTGCTCAGAAAGCCGCCGCCGCAACCTACATCAAGTGCGTGCACCTGCTGAAGATTTTTAAAATTTTTTCTTATCTGTTCAAGCGTCCACGGTAATTTTACCAAGGTTTCAGCGCGCAACAATGCGACCGGATCGTCAAAGGCGGTGTACCAGCGGTCGCTGTAGGCATCATAAATTGAATTATCAACTTCATTTTTTTGCAAAAAATCCCCAGTAGCCGATCTGATAAATCATAAACGAAAAAACAAAAATACCCATCAACGCGAATGTCGGTTTTTCAACTGACCCCATCCAGAGGAGCCCTGCGCCCATTAGCGGTACCGGATGCAGGATGAACAGTAATGAATGCAGCCAGTTTTCCTGTGTGGACGCATTCTCGGTGTGAATAAATTCATCCTTGGTAATCAGCACACACGAAAAAACGGCAAGCAGCAAATAGAATGTCATCGTGACTGGGCTGTAGTCGAAAAAATACAGAAAAGCATAGCAGCCCGCCACTGAAAGGGAATCGAGCGGGTGCCCCACTATTTCCCAGAGCGGCAGCCCGCGCTTGCGATGAAAGAAAAATTCATCAATGAAAAGAATTATTCCCTGTAACATAAAAGCTGAAAGCATCAGCGTCTTCATATCACCTCAAAAAGTGCGCCGAACAGAGTTAGGCCCGGGCCGAAAGCTAGGCTGCACACCTGCTGACCGCGCTCAGGTCTGCCCGCTAGAATTTCGGCCCAGATATGTGGTAATGTGGCCGACGACATATTGCCGCATTCAAAGAGAATTTTTTTGCTCTGGGCGCACTGCTCGTCTGTGAGTTCCAGAGTTTTTTGAACGGCTTCGATAATTTTCGGTCCGCCGGGATGAATTGCAAATAAGGCCTTTTGGGATGCGCCTAACGACGAAACGAATTCCCGTAGCCGCGGTTGTATTTTTTCAGGGACTTCACGCGAAAGCGTCATTTGCATTCCGCGGTCGCCGAGGGCCCAACTCATATCGGCTATTGAATCCGGAATCAGCACCTCATTCATTTTGACCAAGCGAAGGCCCAGAGTATCTTTAGCCGGTTCGGCTAAAATGGAATATTTAATGTGTCCGTCGGCAAAGAGGCTTTGCACGATGATTTGCTCCGGACTGTGATCGAGCGGATTTAAATGCAGACCACACATTTCATTATGAACAATATCAACCGGTCTTAAGGTGTCTGAACCCGAATTCAAAAATGCGGCAGCCATACGCACGGCCGGAAATGCGGCATAGCATCCCATGTGGTAGGCATTGGTTAACTGGGTATTCCAGCCCTTTGCTGCAACCAGCAGTTGGGCGGCGTTTGGTGCTGTATAACCGGTGCAGGATACATGTATCAAGTGCTGTGGGACTGCTGCATGTTCATAAAACTGCTGCATTATCCGATTCGCTTTATTGGCAAACAATTTGTTTCTGGCGGCAATACCTAATCCGCCGGGCGTTGCTTTTGTGATTTGATAAAGTTCATTGGTGTTCCAGGTGTCGATGTTTTCAATGTCGGCACACTCAAAAGCTCTTTTCGAAATCTGGGAATCTTTCACAGCATAGCGGTTGAGTAAAGTACTGATCCGCGCGTGGTCACCTGAAGAATTTTTTTCGGCTTGAAGATGACATTCCGTCAGCCACGTGTTGAGTTCGGATTGAGGTTTTTCATACGGTGGCCTGATGATCTGAAAATTCGAGAGGGTTGGTTGCATGCTCCGAATTTATAATCATTTCGCTTGCGACAGCAACACTTTATATCGCGTTCTGAATTTCCGCGTTTGTCTCATTCTGAAACACTATTCGGGCACTGCTTTAGCAACTTTTAGCTTCAGACGAGGTTAAAATGAATTTGCTTAATTTATTTCGGCTGGCTTTTGGATTAGTGGTTTTCTGGGGGGCCTTCGCCACGGCCCAGGACAACATCGTCCGTATCCCATTAAAAACACTGACTAAACCGGCGTACGACCTTGTGGGTGAGGATGGCCAGAAACTGTCGGTGGCTGAGATTAAATCCCAATTTGACCGCAATGTCGATCTGTCGAAAATAAATCCAAGTGAGAACAAATTTTGGCAGAACACCAATTTGAACATAGTAACTGCGATCGATCAGGATCTTCATAAGCTTATGCCGTCAGCAGAAGAAGGTTTGTTATTCGATAGTTTTGTGGGAGTGGTGCGTGAACTCGGAATGTATGCCATTAATGTCAGAGGTGTAAATTCCCCTGAGCAGGTGTATCGTCTGAAGTCGGGATTGCAGGTGCATTCAAGTTTATTGAAAGCGGCCTTGCTCCGGAAGATCGGTATTCATCAGGAGTCTCCGAAATATCTGCAGGCTGTAAAACTGAAATTTAAAAGTTTAAGTGATTTGAACAGTTTTATTGTTCAGGCCTTCTGTGTATCTGGCCCGGATGAAGCGGCAATCAGTTGCCTCTCGATCGATCCCGAAAGCCGTGGTTTTTTGTCGCAAAAAAATGAAACTGAATTTTCGGTTATGGTTCATGGTTCTTACCTTGAGAAAATGAACGCGGAAGTTCCGAATCTGTTTGATGGTCTGACGCCTTCAAATAACAACACGATATCGCTGTATGCACAATCGCGTGCTTACCGCGCGCTGATCGTACCTTATGTGATCGCGGATGTCGGTGAAAGTATCAATCGTTATTCAGCTCAGGCGGTTAATGTCCGAGGCGGCTGGGCCACTATGAATTTTGCCTTCAGCAGCGATTTTGACAGTATTTCTTCTTATGATGATGTTCGCTGGATTTTGCGAAAAATGACGGAACTTTCTGATAACGACTGGAATGAAATCGTAAACGCAGCCTCTTTTCCGGTTCAATTGCGCGAAGTGGTAAAAGCGAAAGTTCTCCATCGCTATAAGAATATGCTTGAGACGTTTTTTTCAAAAGAAGAAGTGGCGCAAATGCCGCGTGTGCAGATTCCTTCACTTGATATTAGCTCGGCCGACGGTGTTGTCGTGGCCGGTAAAGTGACAACTCAGGAAATTGCCGGCTATCCGCAACGATTTTCGCACGGCGAGCGACAATCCCCATTTGAATCAGGCGATTTTATCAAGTTTCTGAAAATTCGCGCGCAATCGAATATTATTGAAACTATATTAAGTCAGTTTTCTTCAAAACTTGAAACTCAGAAAGTTCTGAGTCAGAATATTCTCGGCGTAGAAGTCGGACCCAGCGGCATGAAGCCTCTGGTCGATGCTCAGGTCGTGAGTTTCGGCGCGAATGCAACAGCCAACCGTATTGTAACAACCGGAACTTATTACGGCAGCCAGGCGGCAGTCCAGATGGTTGACAGTCTTACGCTTTCGGCAAGTGCGGGCTACATGCATATTCTTGACGGACTTAACGGTATCGACACAGCCTTCGGCGGCGGTGTCGCTTACATGCGTAATTTTGTGCATGTGACTCCGATAGCTTCGATGGATGACGCCTTGAAAGTCCCGATGCGCGATATGTATGTGCCTTCCAAACTGAGAAAATTAACTGCACCCCTTAAAGAAGGAAAATTAACTGAATTTTTAAACGCATTAAAAGTCGGCGAAGTCTTTACAATTACGGATTCAATCGGACTGTCGGGCCGGATTGGGTTTACGACAGGTCTGGATGCAATTATTGGGTTTGCTTCGGTCATGCGGCCAACTGTCAGTTTTTCGGCTGATGCGAATAAAGTTATTTTACGTCAGATTCAGTTTCTGAAAACTCCGGATGGCTTACAGATTTATATCCGCAATCAGAATAATAAGGCTTTCGGACTTGAGTTCAACGTTAATTATTTTATTAACCTTCTGAAAATCCGATCCCAGAACACCAAGCTTGATTTGCACACGAAAGTTTATCTGCTGAATTACAATTCTGAATTGATTTCGAAAGTCGATAGCCTCGATGTTATTCCGGATGAAGAACTACAGAAAAAAGTCGATAATATGAAAGCGTTCGGCAATAAAGCGGCTTTGGCGCTGCGTTCATTACTGGTTGAATCCAATGCGGATGCCTTGGCTGCCAATTTCAAATATCAGATGTACGCGATTGACCACGAGTTAAAAGCGCACGAATTACGACTAAAACTTTTGTGGATGCGCTCGAGCCAATTGAAAGAAGAACATTTATTAACGATTAAAAAGCCCGAGCTTCCAACTGACATTAACGGTGTTAAAGTTATTAATGAGCCGGTAAAAGTTGTAACCTATAAAAAAGGCCACCTCGACGGCAGCGACAAGTTCGGCTTTTTACTTGAAATCGGCGATGGATTACTCAAGCAGAAGTTCGGCTCGAATGCACCGTCATCGCTGGGCACACCTTCGCAGAATCCCTCGCAAGTGCCGTTCGGTCGTGCTGAATGGGTAACCGTCAGATCCGATACCGAGCTCACTCAGAATCGTCCGGGCGCGCTTCCCTCGGTTGCGGTCATTGAACACGTTTGGGGCGGTTGGAGTTTAAAGAAAGCCGAAATGACGAGTATTCTTGAAGCGGCGAAGCAGAAAACCAAAGGAATTAAGTTCGCGGACTTCCCGTTAATTCCGGATGGCGCGCTTGCGCACGTTAAAAAAATCGATTTCTTCAGAGTGACATCGCATCTTTCGGTTTTACCAGATGGCATCAAGCAGATCAAAGACCTGATGCTTTCAGCCGGCTCCGTGCTTGATCCGGTTCAGAAGCGCAATTTTGTTTCGCGTCTGTTTCAGAAACTAAGCGAAAAGATCGGCAAAAAAGCCGCTCCACAAGACGGCGAATTATTTAAGAACCTGATAAAGATTATGGGAAATGGCGACGAGCAGTTAGGCCAGCAGATCTACATGGCTCAATGCCTTGAAAACAATAAAGATAAAGTTTCGTACACGTGGCTGAACGGTACAGGTTATGAATGTATGGAACCGTGGGTAGAGAAGTTGATAAAACTTTCGCGGAAATTTCCGGCAAATGACCTGCGTGAACAGAACAAGTGGACGGCCGAAGTGCTGTGGGTGATCGATCAGAAAATCCCACAGGCCTCTTTGCTGAATTATCTAGGCCCCGAAAAATTTATTTACTATGTTGAAGTTACCGGTTTCAGATCGGGCGACGAAGATGGAGACGACGGTGTTTATGTTTCAAACGTTTATGGTGAGCCCAGCAAAAAACATCCTTACGCAAACGGATTAATCAGTGTTTTTGCTGAAAAATCTAAAATCAGCATTACTGAACTTGACCAAACGACAGGTGGTTTCTAGTGAAAAACCAACTAAGCCTCCTACTCATTACATTACTTTCAACAACCGGATTCTCAGCCAATCATGCTGAAAAAATGTGGGGCATGAAAAACAGCGGCCAACCGGTCAGTACTTATATTAATCCGCTGCAGGGTTATAAGCTGCAGGCCGTTGCCGGAGAAGATATCCGAATTGCACCCGCAGTCAAAGGCCGCAAAATTAAAGTAGCGGTGCTCGACACCGGTCTTGACTTTGATCATCAGGATTTAAAAGGCCTTATCTTCAGACGCGCAGAAAAATGCGCCGCTTTTGAAAAATTGAAACAGTGTGCTGAGCTTGCAAAAGACACTAATGATTCAAAATGTCGTGAAGAACATCTGAAAGCCGGAGAAAATATTTATCCGGCCGATTGCCAGGGCTGGAGTATTCTCGATCAAGGAATCGGTAGCACTCCGAATAATATTATCGGCCGCCCGGATTTCAACGATCAATCGGGCCACGGCACCCATGTTGCCGGTATTATCGCCTCGGTTACAAAAAATATCGAAATTATTCCGGTGCAAGTCAGCGGAAACGGGCCGAATCAGCCGATCAAGCCCTTCAGTATTGACCTTTCGCCGAATGAGAACGCCAGAAATGGTTATACGACGGCATTCTTAAGTGAGCGGATCAGCCGCGGCATTATCTACGCGATGAACTCAGGCGCTGAAGTGATCAATTTATCTATCGGCTGGCCGGAAGGGCAAACGATAGACATCATCAAAGAAGCTATTGCAGAAGCGCAAAAGCGCGGTGTCATCATTGTGGCGGCGGCCGGTAATGATTCAACGTCTTCGATCTTGCGGCCTTGTCAGTACAAAGGTGTAATCTGTGTAGCGGCGCACTCGCCGGATGGATCGCTTGCGAGCTTTTCCAATTTCGGACTCGGTGTGGATATCGCAGCCCCCGGAGTTGAAATTCTTTCGACCATTCCAAACGCGATCCGTTCAATCCGACTGCCGGGCTTTACAGGCTATGATCTGATGTCGGGTACTTCGCAGGCTACGCCATTTGTTACGGGCGTTGTTGCGGATATGCTTTCACGCGGAATTCCAGCAAATGAAGTTTATCCACGCCTGATTTTGGGTGCAAGAAACGTTAAAAAAGAACTTCCGCTATTAGTTGGCCCGGTGGGCGGGCAGTCGCAAAGCGTAGATGCTTCAACCCGCTATAAAAAATCGGTGCTTTCGGGTTTACTTGATATGACTCGTTCACTTGAAGTTCCGGCGCAGGCCTTGATTTTACCTGCGAATAAAGACGTTCAGGTTATTAACTGGGACCGAAAATCCGCTGACCTCAGCTTTAATATGGTTCTGAAAAATTATTGGAAAGGCCTGACTTCCCAAAAGCTGCAGGTTTCAGTCAAGCCCACCGTTCATTCTGAAGTTGAGCCTTTGGTGGTTGCCGTTGAAGCTGAACAGAGCCTGAACAGCTGGCCGGCCGGTGAAGAAAAAAATTTCAAAGTTAAATTAAAAATAAAAGACGCCACGGATCCCGCGCTTTCGCGCCTGCCAAGCGAATTGTCCTATCAGGTTTCGGTCATGGTTGATGGCAAACTGCACAGACAATTTGAAATAAGGGCTGAAGTGCTCGTGAGTATTACCGAAGCTCTATCGGGCGGCGATGTTTATCAGTATAACCTGTCAGGTGCGATTGCGCGTGGAATGAAAATGACTCTGGTGGATGAGGTGCTCGATGGCAACCTTGCCAGCCGAGATTACTTCGTGATCGGAAAAGACGACGACGAGAAGGCTTTCAATATCGGGCTGGTCCGCAGCCAGCAGAACAATTACATCATCGAGGCCGTTCAGAAAATTAAGTTTGACGGCGATCTTGCACTAACACGGCCCCAGTATAAAATTCGCGTGGATCTGGACGGTGACGGCCGCAGCGAATATATTTACGGCATCATTGAGTATCTTGATAAAGATGCTACGATTTACGGCGATTACCGTAACCATTTCTTCATTTTTGATTCAAACATGAAGCTGATAAAAACCGTGTTGTTTGACGATAAGCGCGCGGCATTGCCGTACAACTTCTATTGGATGAAAATCAAAGGTCAGATGCGTCCGGCGTGGGTCGGTAAAGGGCAGGAAATCAAAAAGACCATTGATCTGACGGATCTGTGGGGCTCTGATATGTCGAGCGAAGATACGGTTAAGAATTACAAAACCAAAGTGGATATTCATTTTTATTATCTTGATGAAAACTTTAAATTACGTAGCCTCGAGACCGACAAAAAAGACGAGCGAATTGTGGATATCGTGCAATCGAATCAGACTCAGGCCCAGAAAGGCCTGCTGACGGTGCTGATTGCCAAAAATCTCGGTACTGAAATCAAGCCTTCGTACATTAATGATTTCTCGATTGCAAACGTGATGGACGGTGTTATCAGTTCACAGGTGAAGATGCAGAATCTGGCAGGCAGCATCGGTTACCGCAATCTTGTGGATACGTTTGCCGACAAGATTCTGAATCTAAGTGCGGAAGCCAGTGAATACCGGGGTACAATGTGGTACGGCCTGGATGCGGGCCAACGTCAGCGGGTTACATTGATTGATCTGGAACAGCGGCAGATTTTCGACAAAATGATTTCTTCACAGCGAAATGTTCAAGACAGCGCCTTGCTTGTGAAGTCGTGCTTTCAGTCAAAAGACCGCAAAGGTGTTTTTCTGATTACCAACAGCGAACTTGAATATCATGATCTAAATTCTGAACAGGTGGTAAGCTGTAGTCTTAACCGTTATTCGTTCTTCGGCGACACCACATTTGTTGAGTTGTTGTTCCCGATCACGATTATCGACCGAAATGACGCCGGTAAAAAATTGCCGGCCTTGTTCACAACCGAGCAGAGCGGGCTTGAACGCGGCCTGCGCATGGTCGTACCGGTTTACTCGCGTGACGGAAAAATTCAAACAATGCTGACTCCGGCTCGGCTGCGGTTTAAATCCGAAAAGGGCTGCAAACCGCTGGAGTCTCCGGTGTATCTCGGTGAAAATTCGGGCTATGCGATGGACTACCAGTGCGGAAATAA
>JANPPN010000099.1:0-8436 GCA_031428535.1 Bdellovibrio sp.
TCCTTGCAGATGTGCTTGAAGCAAATCTTGAAAATCAAATGTTTGATTTGATCGTTGCAAACCCGCCATACATTTCAGAAAGCGATCCACTGACCGAAACTTTTGTAAAGAAGTTTGAACCTTCCTTAGCGTTGTTTGCCGGAAACGAAGGGCTTCAGGCGCTTTACGGATGGTCGCAAAAGGTAAAGAACCATTTGAACAAGCCGGGCCTGATGCTTTTTGAAATGGGCCACACACAAGGGCCACAGTTTAAGCAATTTGTTGAAAACTTCGGAATGTTTTCAAGCGTTAATATTTTAAAGGACCTGTCAGGACTTGATCGCATTTTAAAATGTCGTCAATAATAGAAGTGCAAAGGAACTAAATTAATGGATAAAATATTGATCAGAGGCGGCACGGTTCTGAATGGTAAAGCACAGGTAAGCGGCGCAAAAAATGCAGCACTGCCGATCTTGTTTTCAACACTTCTTGCCGAGGGCGAACATTTTTTTGATAACGTTCCGGTACTTAAGGATATTGAATCAACTGCAGAATTACTGAAAAGTCTCGGGTGCGAAAGTCAGCGCGAAGGCCACACTTTTAAAGTTCATGTTAATAAACTTAAATCCTTTGAAGCGCATTATGATCTTGTCAGAAAAATGCGCGCGAGCATTCTTTGCCTTGGCCCCATTCTGGCCAAGTACGGAGAAGCTGTTGTTTCGTTACCCGGCGGTTGCGCAATAGGCACCAGGCCGATAGATTTGCACTTGGATGCGATGCGAACACTGGGTGCCGAAATAGAACTGAAAGACGGCTACGTCCTTGCAAAAGCAAAAAAATTAAAAGGGGCAACCGTATTTTTTGAAAAAACCACAGTGGGCGGAACTGAAAACCTGCTGATGGCGGCAACGCTGGCAGAGGGTACCACCACAATAGAAAACGCCGCAAAAGAGCCAGAGATAGTTGATTTAGCCAATTACTTAATTAAGATGGGCGCAAAAATTTCAGGACACGGCACCAGCGTAATTAAAATAACCGGCGTTGAAAAGCTGACTCCGGCAAGACACACCATTATGCCTGATCGAATCGAAGCGGGAACATTACTGATTGCCGGTGCGATAACGTCGGGCGAAGTTGAAGTGACACATTGTCAGCCGCGCGACCTTGAAGCGCTGATCATTAAAATGCGTGAAGCCGGCTTTAGGATCGAAACCGGAGTCTCAACCATAAAAGTGTTTTCAAATGAAAATTGGGAAGCCGTCGACATCACGACCGCGCCCCATCCGCTATTTCCAACAGATTTGCAGGCTCAGTTTATGGCATTGATGGTGGCGGCAAGAGGAACAAGCGTTATTACGGAAACTGTTTTCGAAAATCGATTCATGCATGTGAATGAACTTATGCGCCTGGGTGCGGATATAACGCCGAAATCACAAGTGGCCGTGGTGCGCGGGAGGCCCGATCGTAATAATGGACTGACAGCAGCCCCGGTTATGGCAACAGACTTACGGGCCAGTGCTTCGCTGGTATTGGCGGGCCTGATTGCAAAAGGCGAAACGGCAGTAAATCGGATCTATCATCTGGATCGTGGGTATGAAAATCTGGAATTAAAACTAGCGAATTTGGGTGCTCGGGTTAAGCGGGCCCCTTAAAAAACTTAAGCCTCAACCAAGGAGGGGCCGAGGTTGAGGCTCTAAAACAGCTGTTATTGCTAACAAAGTTTTCTGTATGAGAACTACTATTATTCGGTAAGACCCACTCTCTGAACTCTGGGAGGGGTTCCTGAGCTTCAGAAAGCTATTGGGCCCTAGTCGAATAATTTAACTTACTAAACAAAAAATTAGATTTTTGATTCTTGTTTGCTCCGGCTTTCGCCGAGAAAACCAAAACCAAGATTATGTACGTGGCAATTGCCCATCTAATCATGAAAATGTTCTTAGCAACCAGTGTGCCAAAATTCCCAGAGCTATTAGAAAAAATAGAGTGTTTCTATGGCCTTAGAGTAAAAACTCAGTTCCAACTTGGAACCGAAAGTGGTTCCAAGCGTGGACCTTGGTCATGAGTTGGAACTTTTCGCATTTGTAGGATGCGAGCGCTCTAATCCTTACTTATAATATCAGGTTGATGAAGGATAATTCCGGCCAGTGGGTCATTAAATTACAGACAGATCAGGTAAAGGGTCCCTATTCAACTGAAGCGTTGAAAAAAATGATCATCACCGGCGCATTTACCGGTAACGAAGAGGTTTGCTCTTACCCCGAAGGCGAGTGGAAGCAGCTGACCAAGCAACCTGAGTTCTACGATGCTCTTTTGGAATCGCTTGAGAACCCGGTAGAGTTTGATATTAAGCGTTCGCAAAAGATGGAAGCCGAAACTGTTATTCGCACAATGGATTCAACAAAAAAGCCCCCCGAAGTTCTAAGGCCGGCGGCGACAAACAATCAAGAACTGAAAAAACTTTTAGAGGCTGAACGCCTAGCCGCCCAGGTACGGGAAGAAAAAAAAGCCAGGACAAAAATGGAGTTGGTAAAGGCCGCGGCTGTACCGGCTCCGACCGAAAGCCTGAACTACAAACCTCCGCAAGAAAATATTATACAGCAACGGGATAAGAATCTCGAAATTCATATGGTCGACGTTAAAAACCTGCAGAAGCGTGAAGTCAGAAAAATTCTTCCGTTTATCCTGCTGGCAACCTTTCTGGTTGGTATTGTAATTTTTCTTTTTTTACCCACTAGCGGTGGTGGTCGTTCGGGCTGGTCGCTGATTGCGCCGAAAATAAACGCCGAAGAAGTGCTTTCGGGCGAAGAGGTTAAAAGCCTTAAGCGAAAAGCAGTAAAGGCGTTTCAGAGCGGTCTGCCGGAGCAGATACTGCTTGCTCAGAGTGATCTGGTAAAAGCGGTTGAAGGTGCGCCGAAAGATCTTGAAGCTATCGGAATGCTTTGCTTTGCATATCAACAGCTCTGGCCCTATACAAACCAGACCCAGGAAGACCTCAAAAGTATTATGCTTGTTACCCAAGTGGCGCGGACGATTAACCCGATCTCGAATTATTCCGACACTTGCCAGACTGTTAATCTGCTGACCAAGGGTCAGAACAAAGAAGCGCGAAGCCTTGTGGAAAAAGCTCTGGATAACCCGATTGACGAAAAATTCAGTATGAGCGCGTTTCTGTATCTGATAAAGGCTGAGATTCTAGAGGGTGAAAACAACTACGTCAATTCTGCGGCCTACTATGAGCAGGCATCAAAACTTTGGGCAAATTGGATTACCGCAAAATTCGGCCTTGCAAGAATGTACTTTAAACAAAACAAGTTTGCCGAGGCCCGCGAACAATACGCCGCAATCTACGGCATAAACAAAGAATCAAAGGCCGCTTTGTACGGCTTGGGATTAATTGAAATCAAAGGTTCAAAAGATCCAGACAGAGCCGTGCCATTTTTTGCAAACGGTTTTGAAAAAAAAGAAAAGTTACCAAAAGAATTTTTAACCGAAGCCCTTTTGAATTATGCCCAGATCCTGATGGAAAAAAATCAGACAAAGCAGGCCTTAGTAGTCGCGCAGGAAGGTTACCGGGTAAGCCCGAGCCACCGTGGCCTTAAGGAACTTGTGATTTCGCTTGGTGGCGAGGAAAAAATAGAAAATGCGCAATCAGAAATAATTTTAATCGGCGATCAGTTTGCTAGTCACGGAGATCACGTGGTGGCTCAGGCACAATATAAAGCCGCTTTTGAAATTGATTCAAAAAATGCAGTTGCCGCATTTAAAGCCGCAAAGAGCTTATGGCAGATTAATCAAACGCGTGATGCGGTTAACTGGCTTGAAAAAAGTATCGCGGCCGACCCTAAACTACTGCAGGCGCATGTTTTGAAAGCAGATTTTGAATCTCAGAAATATAACTTTAATGCGGCCGCAAAAACACTGCAGGCGGCCTCACGCAGGTTCGGTCACAATCAGGAAGTCATAAAGATGCAGGCGCTGCTGGAGTTCAGAAAAAACAACATGCAGGGGGCGATTCAGTACGGCGAGCGCGCTGTTAAAATTTATAATGCTGACGTTGAACTATTAAGCTTACTTGCGCAAGCACACATTCATTTTTATGTTCACGGCCCGAGTGACGGAAAAGATGCCCAGACCAGAAAAACAAATTCGAAGGAAATGGCAGAACGCTATGCCGGCCGCACGATTGATCTTGAGCCGGCATGGCCGGAAGGTCAGATTACCTACGCGAAAGTTCTGGCCGCGGTTTATGGGTCGATCCGCGGTGAATCTTACCTGAAGGAACGGATCAAAGAGTTCCCATACACAATAGAGTACCGGATTGCATTGGCCGAGTATTACCGGGAAAATGAAAAGTTCAATGAGTCGGCTGCGATATATGAAGAAATCGTCAGCATTGACTCAAAAAATAAAAAAGCTAATTTTGGCCTGGCCGAAGCCTATCGAATTCTGAACAAACCCGATCTGGCGCAGCGCTATTACAATTTCGCTTCGCTTTTAGACCCCAGCGATGTGGAACCGATGTTGGCAAATGCCAAGCTGTTAATAGAAACCGCCTCAGGCAAAGAATTTAAAGCCAAGATTGAACAGGCGCTGGCAAAGCTTGAACTGGTCAAAAAAATTAATCCGGATTTTCCAAAAGTGTCGTATCTGATGGCAAAATGTTACCTTGATCTGAACGACTACCAAAAGGCCATTGACCTGATTAGGGAAGAAAAGACCCGTAATCCGAACATCGCAGACTCGTTTATACTGGCCGCTGAGATTTTTTATCGGAAGAGCCAGTTTAAAGAATGCGCCGCCGAATATTCAGCGGCCATAAAAATGCGCCCAGCAAGTGCCGAACTCTATGTTAAAGCGGCTATCTGCTACCGCAACAGCGATGCTATCGATATTGCGGAAGACATGCTGTCCATTGCTACCCAAAAGGAATCCGGATATCCAGAAATCTACCGCGAGTTGGGTTACATACTTGAAAAGAAAAACAATGGTGCGCAAGCTATACTTTCTTTTGAAAAGTATTTACTATTATCTCCTAATGCCGGAGACCGCGAAACCGTAGAAGCTAAAATCAAACAATTGGGTGGATAATTTCCGCTTGAATTGGGATCGGAAGGAAACATGGGCTTTACTAACAACCTGATCAACGTGGCGAGCAGCATGCAGCAAGGCACAAAGAATATGTCGATTTCGCTGGCCCAACGAGCGCTTCGGCTTTTTACCGGGTTTTTCATCGGGTTGGTGCTAGCAATAATTATTCAGGAATTTACTCAAAGCGGCCTTTTGATGCTGATTTTCTTAACTACTCTTTTTATGGTGATCGTGTATAAACTTCTTCGCGCGATGTCGATATTTCAGATATTTGTTTTTGATGTGATCTGCATCCTGATAGCGACGGCCTTGCGTATGTACATTATGATTGCGCCTTAACAGCAGTCTACGATCGGAGAAAAAATGATTGATTTAAAACTTCTAGAAAAAAAAGCCGATAATGGCGCTAACTTTTACGAAGATTATAAGCAAGGCCTGCTCAATCGGGGCGCTTCGCTTGAAACACTCGAAAAAATAATGAATCTGGCCGGCAAGCGCAAAGAAACCCTCACTCAGGCCGAGACCGCAAAGGCGAATCAAAATAAATTAAGTGCGGATGTTGGGGCATTAAAACGCGAAGGCAAAGATGCAACTCCGGTTTTGAACGAGCTTGAAAGAATAAAGACCAGTGTTAAGGAACTTGAGACAATTGCTGCCGGCGTTGATGCGGAAATGCAAGGTTTATTGCTCGTTATTCCGAATAAGCCACATAGTTCGGTTCCGGTTGGGTCTTCTGAAAAAGACAACAAGGTTGTAAAAACAGTCGGCGAGCAAAAGACATTTTCCTTCAAGGCGAAAGAGCATTTCGAAATCGGCGAAAAACTGAATATCATTGATTTCGACCGCGCAGGCAAAACCACGGGCGCCCGTTTTTCTTTTTTGAAAGGTGCTGCGGCCCAGATGGAGCGCGCTTTAATGCAGTTGATGATGGACACTCATTCAACTCAGCACGGCTATACGGAAATGATTCCACCTTTTATTGTAAATACGAAAAGCTTGGTCGGCACTGGGCAGTTTCCGAAGTTTAAAGAAGATGTTTTTCATCTTGAAAATACTGATTATTTTTTGATTCCAACGGCCGAAGTGCCGGTAACAAACTACTATCACGATGAAATTCTACCCGAGACCGATTTACCGCAGTCCTTCTGCGCGTATTCTCCGTGTTTCCGTTCTGAGGCCGGTAGTCACGGTAAAGACACAAAAGGATTAATTCGCCAGCATCAATTCAATAAAGTTGAACTGATGACGTTTTGTCATCCGAGTCTTTCTTATGAAGTGCACGAGCAGCTGACGTCGCACGCCGAAAAAATATTGTCGTTGCTTGAGCTGAGCTATCGCAAAACTTTGCTTTGCACGGGCGATATGGGCTTCGGCGCTGCAAAAACTTATGATCTGGAAGTGTGGTTACCAGGGCAGAATACGTACCGCGAAATCAGTTCGTGTTCTAATTTTGAAGATTTTCAGGCGAGGCGTGCCAATATCCGTTTCAAACCCAAGGATGGCGGCAAGCCGCAGTTTGTTCACACGCTGAACGGCAGCGGTTTGGCTGTTGGGCGCACACTTGTTGCGATTTTAGAAAATAATCAGCGTGAAGACGGTACTGTCGCAATTCCGAAGGTGTTGCAGAGCTATATGGGAAACCGCACGGAAATAAAATAATTAGAGCAAATCGCGCGCGCTGAGCGCGTCGGTTATGATTTTTTTTCCGCCCATCGGAATGATTTCACCGTGGGCCATAACCAGTCTGTCAAAATCAAGCTCGAGCACTTGCTTTAAAGATTTCTTTAACGCTTTTCGATCATTTGTCAGTAGCTTGAGGAGCCGGCTGACGGCGGGATTATTAAATGTACCCATTAGGCCGTAAACTAGTTTTTCTGGCAGTGATTTCAGATTTTTCAGATTAAAAAGCAGATCCGTCACAATCAAGGTTTTGCTGTCACGATGATAAAAAACGACTTCATTAATTTTTGGCGCGCCTTCGATAAATATAGCTTTGAGTTCATCTTGATACGGCCAAGTGCCATCATTCAAAATACCATCCCATTTGATGTCTGCTCTTTTTTTTTGCAGGCCGGGAGCGCCATAAAGTTTGGCTTCCGGCAAATAGTCGTGGGCGGCCTTGACGAAGAGGTGGTGAAAACAACTTGGCGAAACGATGGCTTCAGGATTGGCTTTCAAAAGTTCTGAACGCTGGCCTTCATCAAATTTCACAGGCGAAATCAGCACGAATTTATTATTTTTGAGAGGCACAAGTGTTGAGCGAGCGGCTAGGCTCACCAAGGGCATCTTAACAACGGATTCAAAAAATTTTAAATCAGACATTCCGACCTCCGGTTTTACCTCAGATTATGGGGTAAAAACCGCAGCGCGGCGAGCAAAAACTCATTGAATCACTGTCTCAAATCCAATAGAACTAACAACGGAAAGTTGGTAGAGCGGTTGAATACACCAGTCTTGAAAACTGGCAGCCCTTCGCGGGGCTCGAGGGTTCGAATCCCTCACTTTCCGCCATTTAGGTTTCGCTCAACCTAAGCCATCGAAATCATTTAAAAATTAAGAACTCAAATTTCTAAGATTACTTTCGGGGGCTGTTTGAGGGCTACTGTCGTTTTGTGCTGTTTCAAAAGAGTAATTAACAATGTTCGATGCTTCTGCCAAATGCTGTGGAGAAAGATGCGCATAAATCATTGTAGACGCCAAATCTGAGTGACCTAGAATTTTCTGCAAGTCGTAGATGTTTCCACCTTTCATCATAAACTGGGATGCGTAGGTATGCCGCAAACTATGAAAGTTAAACTCTCTGACCTTGGCCCGCTGAATAGCTTTTAAAAATTTTCTTCCTGAGTAATGATCTGGGTTAAGCATCTGACCTTTTGAGTCTGTAAAAATCAAAACTAAACTTTTTTGTTCTTTCATTAAATTTAGTAAAAGCTTTTTAACTGAGTCATTCATCGGCACATATCTAATCTTTGAAGTTTTATTCTGCTCTTGTAGTTCGTAACGGGTTGCCGTCCGCTTCACTAAAATTTGATTTCTTTCGAAGTTGATGCAGTCCCAGCAAAGCCCAAAAATTTCTCCAATGCGCATGCCTGTATTTAGAGCGATAACTAAAATCGAGTATATTTCCTCAAATCTGTTAGCTCTTAATAAAGAGTTGATTTCTTCTTCCATAAAATACTTAACATCTTTTTCGTGTTCTTTAACATATTCAACTTTACGGCAGGGGTTAGCGCGAATTATTTCTTCTTGAAAAGCATACTTAAATACCTGTTTTAAAAGGGTTAGAACATTATTTACAGATTTTGGCTTCAGACCAGAGTTAATTAAATACGATACGAATTTGTCGATATTATTTGAAGTAATATAAGC
>JANPPN010000100.1:0-3039 GCA_031428535.1 Bdellovibrio sp.
TTTATTCAGATCGCTGGCCGAATTTTCGGCTGAATTTACAAAACCCGATAACATAAATAAAATCCTGCTTCTGATTCTCCTCAACATCGATGAACTAAACAAGGCCGACCAGGCCAAGCACATCGAAGAACTTAAAGCCAAGCACAAATGTGAAATCCTGCTTTCGATTTTTGAAGACCCTCTGAAACCGTTGAAAAAAAGTTCAGAACTTCCGGTCCGAAATATAATTTACCGCCCCTTCGATCTGACAATCCTGAAAGAGCATACCCGTATAGCTTTGTTTCACGGCCAACGGGTCAGAACGCAATTTGTTCACTCCACTCAAGTCAACGCTGAAATCGAAACCATTAAAAAATTTAAAATTCTGGCGATTTCCGAATTTGGTTTCAAGCTCGACAAAAAATATCCGCTTGAAAAAAACAAAGCTTACAAATTTTACCACCCGCTCTTCACAAATAAGAAACAACAGAGTGTCTGGGCGCGCATGGTCTGCGAATCCGAAACCGAGTATGAACTGTATTTCTGTTTCATGCCCACTGTCGTCTTAAGCCAGATCCGCCGCAAAGTGGCCACCTCGACCAATAAAGTAAAACACCCAACTTGGACCGGCAGCGAAGTTAACGACCAGTTTCAACTTCGTGTGCTACTTCAATTCAGCGATGAACAAATCGTTAAGTCCGTCGAAGATCTCCTGGGCCGTAACTTCAAAAATATTACTTTTGTAAACCCGAAGGAACTTGATCCCAAAGTAAAAATTAAGATCGATGTGATCATCACCGACATCGAATATGATGCCAAAACCGTCGAGAACCAATTTGCCACGTTACCCGTCATCATCCGTGTTTACGACAAAGACATCTCACGCGCGGAACTTGTTGGTCGTTTCGAAATCGAAAACATCAGAGTTGAAAAGCCGCTCGATAAAGCTTTCCTTGTTAAAATTTTCAAGATTGTTTTTCCGGCGCTGCTCGGAAAAGAAGAAATTCAGCGGATTACGGTCGTGCTCAATGAAACCATATCACTTACTCAAATCATTAAAATCCAGGAGTTTTCAGAAGCCGCCATTTTATTTTCCGACCCAACAAAGTACGAACTCGATCAACTGCTCGAAATCGCCATGCCTCAGGAAGATGAAGCCAATTTGCACGAGATGAATGCCAAAATTCATTTCGTGGCTCCCAATTTTAATAACGAAAAAGAAAAACTCTATCAGCAGCAACTTGTATTGTTCGGAATGAAAGATGAGTATCTGAAAATTATCCGGCTCTATGCCCTGCAAAAATACATCGAACGAAAAAAATAATGGAAGTTAAAAAACTTCCCTATTTTTAAAATCTAGTGCGTTGCTTCTTTTTTCATTAATTCTTCTATCTTCATGCCCACATTATTACCCGAGGCATAGACAGTTCCCTTTTTTCCTTTTGTAAAATGCTCTTCCGCCATCGTATAAGCTTTCGGCGGTAAAGCCACATACTTAACCTGTGGAACCAGCTTCGGCGCATTCTTCAGATAAAATAGAACAAATTCCGCAACTTCAGGTTTTTTCGAAGATGCAACGCTTACATATATAAACAAAGGTCGCGACAACGGAAAATACGTACCGTTTTCAACAGTATCCTTGCTTGGTAAAACTGCGTTCTTGGTTGGCGCTTTTTCGCCACCAATGATAGCAAGTGCTTTCAAAGACTTCTTATTTTCTTCGTAATAGGACATCGGTAAATACCCAATTGAATTCTTGTCGCCCGCGATTCCTTTAACCAAGGTGTTATCGTCCTCAGAAGCCGTATAATCACCGCGTGAGGACTTCGCCTTACCAACAATCGCCTCAGTAAAATAATCGAATGTACCCGAATCTGAACCCGCGCCGAACAATTTAAACTCTGCATCCGGCCACTTGTCATTAATCTGGTTCCATTTTTTAACAGTGCTCATTGCCGATGGCTCCCACATCTTCTTAAGTTGCTCGACTGATATTTCTTTTAACCACGTGTTTTTAGTATTAACCGCCACAACAGTACCTTCATACGCTATCGGCAATTCAAAATACTCGATACCCGCTTTTTTACAGTCTTCCATCTCGGTTTTGCTGATCGGACGAGAGGCATCCTGCAAATCTGTCTCGCCACGGCAGAACTTTTTGAAACCGCCGCCGGTTCCGGAAATTCCAACTGTTACTTTGATTGCATTCTTCTTAGCGTTCTGAAATTCTTCGGCCACCGCTTCCGTGATCGGGTAAACCGTACTCGAACCATCGATTTTAATCGTACTTTGCGCGCGCACCTGCAAACTGACCAAAGACAAAAGCAAAATTAGTATTTTCATTGAGATCTCCTTTTTGTATAAGCACATAATGAGATAGGGCTGCCTGCTAGTCCTGTTAGCTTTGTATTTAGACGCAGAGCTGTAAAAATAACAGCCCGATGTTGATAAAAAAAGCAAATTGCCCCGAATTACCGGTGAAATCACCCTGTCCGTTGACAGATATAGAGGCTCTCATTTAAAAATTACCTTCCAGAAACCGTGGTGGGGTAGCTCAGCTGGTTAGAGCAATGGAATCATAATCCATAGGTCGCCGGTTCAAGTCCGGCTCTCACTACCAAATTTTTCTGGAAAATAAAAAAACATTTCTAGTTTCAGGTGCTTAGGCGGATTCGCCTCTAGGCTGTGCTTTCGATTCTCAGGTATTCTCAGGCTTTGGCTTTTGTTATGGCTTCGTTAAACTTCATCATACCTTCATAAACCGTCTTATCAGTCACCTTGGCGTACTTGTCCGTCATCTTCAGATTCGCATGACCTAGTATGCCTTTAAGTGCTGTAACGTCTTTTGTGGTCTCCATGAAGTGAGTTGCGAAACTATGTCGCATGATATGCGTCGCCGTATAAGGAACGTTCGCTTCTTTGCTCAGTAAGTAGATTCGTGACGAAGACGTACTAATCCCTTAGCGGACTTTAGGCCGCTTAAAATAAAAGATATTCGCGATTTTTATCGCGTCCTTATTTAAAGTTTTCGACTATAACACCTGTATTGTCGACTTTCAC